>CAZFLL010000001.1:0-59295 GCA_964519865.1 uncultured Chitinophaga sp.
CTGAACTGCAGGGTAAAAAAATATTTCCTGTCCACCCAGTTCCGGGTATGACAGTACCCGGATATACGGCTGCTGTCTTCGATCTGCACATTACTTTCCAGCACCAGGCTATCGGTGAGAAAGCGGAGACCATGCTGAAAGTCAATCAGCATTTTTGCTTTAGCCAGAGGAAAAGTATATTGATGAAAGGCCACTCTTTCTGTAGCCGTCAGTTCTGCTTTTACCTGGTTTTTTAATTGTACAGCATAATAGCCGGGAGAGGCCTGCTCCGTTTCTTTCTGATAGGTTAGCCCGAAGTTGTCGCGCCGTTCATCCGTGACAGGTTGAAGCAGTATATCACCAAATTCACTGATCCCGGTGCCATTCGCCCGGGTTTGTGAGAAACCCAGGATGAGGCTGTCCCTGTATTGGTAGCCACTGGTATAATCCCATCCAATATCCCGGTTGTCGGGGCCAGGCTGCACCATACCAAACGGCATACAGGGACCAGGGAAAGTATGCCCCGTGCCATCGGTACCGATAAAGGGATTTACAAAACGGGTATAGTCCGTTTTATTTTTTACTTGTGCAAAACAGGAGGCGTTTAATACAAAAAGCAAACAGGCAGCGATGACCTTGTTCATGACCCTTTCTTTTTAAAGGTAACCTGGCGAAGGATGGTTCCCGCCATGGGAATAAGGGGGATCTGTTCAGGCTGATCCTTACCGGCTGCCTGCATTTCAACACTAAACCGGTTGTGGTGAATTGTATCCTGCACCGGTAATGAACCGGTATATTCAAAGACCGTTTTTTCCAGCGGGAGATAATTGAATTCCTTTAAACCCGGTATAGCATATGTTTTAGTAGTTACTTCTGTACCGGCCAGGGGATGACAAAGTACCAGCGGACCATATTGAAAATAGTATTCGTCTCCCGGGGCAGTTATTTTTTTTACCACGGCTTCAAAACGGATCAGCAGCTCATCCTGTTGTTTCCAGCTATTTGTAAATACGAGGTAGCCGTTTTCTTCTTTGCCAGGTAAAGAGGTGTACGCCACGATGGCCCATTCCGGTTTCCGGATCTTTATGGAAAACCGGTTTCCTCCTGTGGTTGTAATCTTAAACCGGAAATCAAAGGCAAAGGGATAGTTGCTGATGGATTCGATGCTGACTTTTTTGCCCTTCACAGTGCAGTTTACCTGTGAAGGACCAAGTAAGGTGGCCACCAGCCCGTCTTCATCTTTCATCCACATGTTTTGTATGAAATAGGGACCGATCCTCCCGGCATTGGGAACACAGCATACAGCGGCTTCTTTATGAACAGGTGAGTAGCGGTAACGGGTCTGATGCTTATCCAGGGTGTCGCCATTTTTACCCCCGGTGAGGATATAGGTATTATCAGTTTTGAGATAGCAGATTGCACTCTGGTCAGGATGAGTGGCACCTGATGCCGCATTGAACAGGATTTTTTCGGCCCGGTCCCCATAACCCGCTTCACCTGATTTTGTCAGTAAACTGATCCATCCCGCCATCAGTTCATGCAGTGAGCAGAATTCATAGCCGGTAGAAGTGGCATCACCGCTACGCCCGCCTACAAACTCATCACCTGCCGGTGCTCCTGAAGGAGTCAGGGTCCTGTTGATCTTACTGATAAAATTATCCAGTACCGATTTCAGTGCCGGATTGCCCGACGCATACCAGGCAGCTGTTACAGAACGTAAATGTTCATAGGTATGTACACCATGTCCTTTTAAATACAGTGAGGACTCGGTCAGTTTTTTGTACTGGGCATCTTCATTCAGTACCTGTTCAGAAAAATCCTTATACAGGAAAAGACAGTAATCAAGGTAAACCTGTTTTTTAGTCAGCACATATAACTGTTCCAGTACATCCGTAAATGCCAGTCCATGGGTAAGTCCCCCGGCATCCGGATTAACCGAATGAAAAGGATGTGACTGATTAACCGGGTAATTGTGGAGTACATTCTGTACCGCTTTTTCAAGGGCGTTAAGTATTGCAGGGTCTTTGCTGTAATCATACCATCCCAGCAGGGCCCGGTACAGGGTGGTTTTGGACCAGAGTTCCCCGTTCTCATTATCAAAATGATAGCGGAGATCAGTATCATAAATACCGATATAACCGTCTTTGTCCTGTGTACCCAGCAGGCGCTTTATAATCTGTTCTGCTTTCTGCAGCTGCTTTTTATCATTGAGCAGGATAGCCGTCCGTATAAAACCATCCAGCCAGTTACTTTGTGTTTCACTGTTCCACCAGAGAAACTGGGCCTGCCAGTCGCCGGCATCAGAGAGGGCTCCTACATTTTTATTCTTTACATGTTTGCTGAGCCGGTTTTTACCATATATGTCATCCTGCAGCAAGAGGTCCGGGGCCAGGCTGTCAAGATGCCCGGTGAAACCATTCATATTCTTTTGCAACTCTTTTTTCAGCCATCCCTGGGGCGTAATCGAAGACAAGGGGAGTGACTGGAACCGGAAAGGCCGGGGCATTATTTTCCGGAAAGGAGAATCGGTGGTTACCTGGGCTTCCAGGCTGCTGCCTGTCATAAGTGAAAAAGAGAAATAAAGCAGGCGGTTAAAGATCATTTTCATTGCAGGTCTTTTTTAAATCGTTCCCCGAGGAAATCTTTCATACGACAGTTGATCTCCCATTGATTGCCGATGGGTTGTTGTGTAAACGGAAGGGCGGGCATATAGGGCCAGGGGCCAAACTCCGGTGTTATGGTAAAGCGGTTATCCCCTTTTAGTTTCCTGTACCGGATCACCTGTTCCCACCAGTGGATATAGGTTTCACGGGTCGTTTCCCATTCCGGGGCCATGGGATCATTGACCTGTGGCGCCTGTGCAAATCCCACCCGCGCATGCAGATGAGCAATATGGGGAGTGATTGTTTCCAGTAGTTCCTGCTGGTCTTCCAACAGGCTTTCACTGACCACACAGAAATGACTGAAGTCACCTGTCAGTTCAATTTCAGGGAACTGTTGGAGATAAGGTAAGAGGCCGGCCAGGTGAAAGCTAAACCGTCCGCGGTGGGTTTCATGCAAGACCCGTATACCTGTTTGCTGGCTGAAATTGAATACCGCATCTATCACCCGGCAGTTATCATCAAAACTGAAAAAATCCTTTCCCGTATGGGCATTGATAAAATCAGGTTGTAAAAGGGCAATATCCTGAAGGTGATCAAGCATACGCCCTATATATGCTGCCGGCTTTTCTTTTGCGGATGGTAAAACCTGCTGGGCCACAAAAACAAAATCAGGATTTTTTTCAGTAATTATCTCCAGTTCACTTAACAGTCCGGCCCTGAATTTTTTATCAGCAGGCAGATCAATTTCAATACCCCCGTATCCTGCTTTCAGCGCTTTGTCCGTAAAGGCAGCGGCTTCCGAAGGATGTTGTCCCCAATAAGGGCAGAGCCAGGTAATTTCCATACATTAATGTTGATAGATGACCGGATTGATTGGGCTATTGATGATCTCTCCAACTGTGGCACCCGGGCACCAGGTATCCCAATCCAGTTGCTGGTTTTTATTTTCGGGTGCTTTCAGCCGCATATCCCGGTCCATATAAATAATGGTCATTACTTTCCGCATATCCTGGCTTTTGTTGGCACCTGCCCGGTGAAAAACCCAACCTGAATGAAAACTCATTTCACCGATATCAAAAGGCTCAATCACATGGGCGAAGTCAGTTACTTTCAACCGCTCCCTGATCTTTGTTTCACTTTCATCTCCTATTTCCAGTTCCCGGCCTTCAACCACTACATGACTGCCTGCGCTGAATTCAAGCGGACCCATTTCCATGGGAGTTGCTTGCAGGGGAATCCAGGCGGTAATGGTTTTATCTGTTTGCAATGGCCAATAGTATTGATCCGCATGCCAGGGTGTAATGCCTCCGCCGGCTTCTTTAAACAACGCCTGGTCATGGTACAGTCGTACTCCTTCACATTGCATCAGCTCCGTGGCTATTTTTCCCAGCCGCCTGCTCAATACCAGTGACCTCACCTGTTCATCTTCCAGCCAGAGATTGAACAACTGGAGGAAGGCTTTGCCATAGGTATTTCTTTCTTCCAGTGAACGGGTTTCCTTATTCATTATGTTCACCCGCTCAGTGATCACCTGGTTCAGCCAGGTCAGCACATCGGGGGAGAAAACCTGTTTCAGTTTGATGAAGCGGTTTTGCTGGTAGAAACGGATCTGGTCTTTTGTCAGCGTATACTCCTCCTGCAGGAGGGATTCAGCAAATGAGGGAATAGCAGGCATATCGTGGTTTTAGACTACAAATCTCTCCACTCTTTTCGGTGAATTTTAATACAAAGAATCCAAAATATAATACTATATTGACATTAATCCACCGAATGAGGCAAACAGGAGAAATATAGTATGAGACCAAAACTGGAAAAAATCCCGGCAGGAGAGCGGTCTTTTCTTTGTTATGAAGTAAGACAGGCCCGGTTTGATTTTTTCTGGCACTTTCATCCGGAATATGAACTGACGTATATAGTAAAAGGCCGGGGAAGCCGGCTGGTGGGAGATAGTATCGAAACCTTTGGCCCGGGTGATTTTGTTTTACTGGGTCCGGGTCTTCCGCATGTATGGGTGAGTGATAAGGAAACTGACCAGCCGGCTGTGGCCATTGTGATACAGTTCAGTTCATCCTTTGCTTCGGCTATTCTTTCCTTCCCGGAAATGTCAGTACTGGAGTTGTTGTTTAAGAAAGCTCAGCTGGGGTTGAGTTTTCCGGTCACAGGTCAGTGGAGACCGGAGAAAAAAATGCAATCCATTAACGGGCAGTCAGCCGGAAGTGCACTTATCCTGTTACAGGAGTTATTACTGGAACTTGGTACCAAAAAGTGCAGGCAACTGGCATCGGCTCAATACAGGTTATTGAAGACCGGTAACGATGGGAAGCGGATCCATAAAGTGCTGAAATATATTCAGGATCACTACCGGGATCGTATCTCTGTCAGCCAGGCGGCAGCTCACCTGCATTTATCCGGCAGTGCTTTTTGCAAATATTTTAAAAGGAGTATGGGAAAAACCTTTTCTGATTATGTCAATGATATCCGTATTACACAGGCAGCGACCCTCCTGGTAGAAACAGATCTTTCTGTAGCCGCCGTAGCTTCGGACTGCGGGTTTGAGAATATGAGTTACTTTAACAGGGTATTTCTTCAGAAGAAAGGATTACAACCGTATAAATTCAGGGAAATGCGCAGGGAAACCAGTAAAATATAATATGGCGGTTCATCTGGGATTTAGTTTTTGTTGTAAGATTTATTATGTAGTTGCTTTAGGCAGCCTGCTGCTTATGAATGCTGCCTGCTCCGTCAGCAAAAACCCCTTACGCCAGCAGGTAAAGCAGCTGCAGAAAGGCATCCTGAAAGACGATACCAGTTATGTGTATGCCCTGCCATTTGAAGAAGGAAAAACCTTCCGGGTGATCCAGGGCTATTTCAGCCGTTTCACCCATAAGGAAAGAGCCGCACTGGATTTTAATATGAAAAGAGGAACAAAGATCTGTGCGGCCAGGGAAGGCGTGGTAGTAAGGGTGAAGGAAGATGGGAAGAAAGGAGGACTGGATAAAAAATACCGGACCGACGGGAATAATATTGTGATTCAGCATCCGGATGGAACCAGGGCGGGTTACTGGCACCTGCAATATAACGGGGCACTGGTGAACCCGGGTGATACCGTGAGAAAGGGACAGGTGATTGCATTCAGTGGTAAGACCGGCTATGCATTTAATCCGCATCTGCATTTTTTAGTCTGGCGTTCCTCCAACGGGGGATGGCAGCAGGTGGCAACCAGGTTTCAGACCTCTAAAGGGATTAAATACCTGAAGGGTTGGAAGAGATACAGGAATACGGTTGGTGATAACGGCAACCAAAAACAAACAAATACAGAATGACCTTACAAGAAATAGTGCAATTGTTTATTGAAGGGATGCAGAAAACCACCTGGCTGGAATACATCGCTGTATTTGCCGGTATTGCCAGTGTCTGGTTCAGCCGGAAGGAACATATCCTGGTATACCCGGTAGGACTCATCAACACCATTGTCTATATCTACCTGAGTTTTAAATTCCACCTGCCCGGTGAAGCCAGTGTGAATTTCTATTACACCGTAATGAGCATCTATGGCTGGTATATGTGGATGAAGAAAAACGAACAGAAGGATACGGTACTGCATATCACCTGGTCGGACAACCGGATGTTGCTGTACCAGTTCCTGTTCTTCGCGTTTTTCTATATTTCGATTTATTTCTCGCTGGTTTATCTCAAAGACAATTTCTTTGAAGGAGCTATTCCCTGGGCCGATGCTTTTGCTTCCGCCACCGCCTTTACCGGAATGTGGTTGATGACCCGGAAAAAAGTGGAAAGCTGGTACTGGTGGATCGCCACGAATATGGCTTCCATCCCGCTTTATTTTGTAAAAGGACTGGTGTTTACCAGTGTCTATTATTTTATCCTGCTGATCATGGCTTTTTTTGGATTACAGGAATGGAGGAAACGGGCAAAAAAATAACAGGCGGGATTGCCTGTTATTGAAAACCTGTTTATTGCCCGGATTCTGTATTCACATAACCGGGATCATCACAGCGGCCGCTCCAGCGCTTTTTAATTTCATCTTTGAATGTTTCTTTTTCTTCCTGGGACATATTCATCCATTTTTCCCTGGATGGCCAGTTGCCACGCTTATGGGCGTGTTTTTTGCCTCCGCCAAAACCACCTACCAGGATACGGCTGAGTACCAATAAACCAAGCGCCTGCCAGAAACTGATAATATGAGCACCGGCTGCAGGTACCAGTACTGCATTCCAAAGAGACATCACTACCCATCCGAAAAAGGCCACTCCGGCCACGCCAAGGAGGATAAACAACGGAACCAGGTAAGGTTTTCTTCTAATTAAACTTTTCATTTTCGTTTTTTTAATCATTATAAAATTCTTTGTATAGATATTCCAGCCGGCTGCGTAAATACTGTACCGCGTACCGTTTCCTGGATATAATCGTTTTAATATTCTCTTTTTCCCGGTCAGCAATTTCCTGAAGCGTCATATCTTCCAGTTCGTTCAGGATAAAAACAGTCCGCTGAGCCTGTGGTAACTCCTCCAATGCTTCTGCCAGGCTTTGCCGGAATAATTTTCTCAACTGTTGAGTTTCCGGGTCGTTCGAATCATTCCATAGCATTTCCGGCATCAACCATCCTTCATTTTCATCATCCCCGCTCAAATCATCAAGGCTATCGCTTTTCTTTCGGCGGTAATTATCAGTGATCCTGTTCTTCGCCACCCGGTACAGCCAGCCGCTTATACTTTCAATATCATCGGTTTTAGCCAGGCTGCTCAGCCGGTACCACACATCCTGCAGAATATCTTCTGCATCCTCTTCAGTGTTAACCCGGCTCCTGATAAATCCAAACAGCTGCCTGCCATAGTTTTTAATAACCTGTACGATATTTTGCTTTTCTCCAGCCATTACCAGCGACATATCCGCTCATTTATATAGAAGACGGCGGATTATTTGTTTTACTTTAAAAATCTATAAAATAATTTCCTCCGGCAAAAGGTAGAATTAATACACCAAAAAACTAACTTTAAGGACATGCTCAAGAAAATCGTCATTATTGGCCCCGAAAGCACTGGTAAAAGCACTTTATGTGAACAGCTGGCGGAGCATTATGAAACAGCCTGGTGCCCCGAATTTGCCCGCGAATTCCTGCACAGCAATGGAACTGATTATGTCTATGACGACCTGCTCACCATCGCCAAAGGGCAGCTGGCCCTGGAAGATGAGTATACGGCCCGGCTCGAACAGCAATCAGAACCGATGCTCGAATCGGGTGGTCACCTGCCGCTGTTTATCGACACCGATATGTATGTGATGAAGGTCTGGTGCGAATTTGTCTTTAGTAAATGCCACCGCTTTATTCTCGACCAGATCGGCGAACGGAATTATGATCTTTACCTGTTGTGCAATATTGACCTGCCCTGGATTAAGGATGACCTGCGCGAATACCCCGATCTGCATACCCGTAAAAAGCTGTACCAGATCTACAAGGATATTATGATCAATCAACCGGTTCCCTGGGTGGATATCAGCGGTAATTATGAGCAGCGATTGCAGAAAGCCATTCTGGCTGTCGATTCGGTTCTGTAAACCCCATTGTATATTTTCCGCATTCTTCCGTCAATCAGTTAATTTTGACACGCATTTCAATCCATGACAGAAAGGACCCCCCACCGCTGGTTGTATTTCTTTATTGGCCTGGCCGTACTGATTAATTTCAGCGGACTTTTTGTGCCGCTGCTCGATCCGGATGCGGGGATCTATGCCATGATCACCAAAAACATGGTGAAGAGCGGGGATTACCTGAATCTCCGTTTTCAGGATAAAGACTGGCTGGATAAACCGCATTTTCCTTTCTGGGTCACCGCAGCATTCTTTAAAGTATTCGGCCTGACTACCTGGGCCTATAAACTCCCCGGAATATTATTTGCCTTATTGGGCGCTGGGTATACTTATCTTTTTACCAAACAGCACTACAATAAAACCACGGCTTTATGGGCCACCCTCATGCTGCTTTGTTCCCTGCACTTTCTCGCCTCAAATAATGATGTAAGGGCCGAGCCCTTCCTGACCGGAATGATCATTGCCGCGGTCTACCACTTTTCAAATTCACTGAAATCCTTTTTCAGCTGGCACCTGCTTGCCGCCACGGCCTTTACTGCCATGGCCATGATGACCAAGGGCCCCTTTACCCTGGTAACGATCGGGGGAGCGTTGGCCGGCCAGTTATTAATCAGGCAGGACTGGAAGCAACTCTTTCACCCCCGCTGGTTGCTGGCACTGTTACTCCTGGTTATTTTTATTTCCCCTGAATTATACAGTCTCTGGTACCAGTTTGATGCACACCCGGAGAAAACAGTGTTTGGCACCACGAATGTTTCCGGTATCCGTTTCTTTTTATGGGACAGTCAGTTTGGGCGTTTCTTTAATTCAGGTCCCATCAAGGGGAAGGGAGATCCCTTCTTCTTTTTACATACGCTGTTATGGGCTTTTCTTCCCTGGGCCATCCTGATGTATATGGCCTTGTATAAAAAAATAAAAGCGGCCTTCAGTTCAGCAGAAAGAAAGAACCAGGAATGGTATACGCTCTGTGGAACCGTACCCTCCCTGCTGATGTTTTCTTTTTCAGGTTTCCAGCTTCCCTATTATACCAATATTCTCTTTCCCTTCCTGGCTATACTGACCGCTGCTTTTGTGATGCAGCTGAAGGATAAGGGAATAAAAAGAACAGCGATATTACAAGGGGTCATTACCGTTATAGCTGTTGCTGCTGTTATAACCCTGTTTATTGTTTACCGCCCTGCCATCAATTCTGTATTTGCCTTTGCCGTGCTATGCGGACTGACCCTGCTCCTGTTAATTTCTCCATTCATCTTAAAAACGGATCGGCTATCCGCCATGCTATTGCGGTCCGGTCTGGCCATACTGATCGTCGCCCAGTTCCTCGCCGGTGTTTTTTACCCGGATGCCCTGCAATACCAGTCGGGCAACCACATGGCTTTTTACCTGAATAAAAACCTGCCCGGTTTACCGGCTGCCAGCGGGCAATTGTATATTCCGGTCGGACAGTTTTACCTCGATCGTTATATCCGCATCACCCCGATTGATACGATCTGCAAAAAAGAGTTTATTCGCCCATCGGTGGTCTTTATATCGGATACGGAACTGGAACAGTTGAAACAAACCGGTAGTCCGTATGAAGTGGTTAAAGAATTTCCTGAATATCATATAACGATGCCGGACCTGAAATTCATTAATCATAACACCCGTGCGAGCACCCTGAAAAAGCAGTACCTCGTTAAACTGCCCTGATTATTTCCATGAAAAAAAATTTCCTGCATAATCACCGGCTCCTGTTTTATGGAATATGGCTGTTGCTGGGGATCCTCCAGGCCGGATTGACAGAACTGAGAGATGATGAAGCGTATTACCGGATCTATGCCTTGTTCCCGGCCAGGGGTTATTTTGATCACCCGCCCTTTGTAGCCTTGTTTGTCAAAGGGGGGATGGCCCTTTTTCCCGGCGTATTTGGTATCCGTTTTTTCTTTTTATTGTTTAATGTGCTGACTGTTTATTTCCTGGAGAAACTGCTGCCGGAAAAAAATCCCTTCCTGTTTTACGCCATATTGCTTTCCATGGCCCTGATTCAGCTTGGCGGATGGATGGCCGCACCGGATACCCTGCTGATATTTTTTACGGCTCTTTTCTTTTATCTCTATCAACAATTTATGGCAAAGGCAAACTGGGTCAACACCCTGAACCTGGGTTTTGCCGCTGCCGCCCTGTTGTATAGTAAATACCATGGTGTGCTGGTCTTATTGTTCACGCTGTTATCCGACCGGTATTTATTTAAAAACTATAAAGTATATGTGGCCGGTATGCTGGCCCTCTTACTCTATATGCCTCACTTATACTGGCAATACCAGCATGACTGGGTGAGTTTCCGTTATCATTTATTTGAAAGCAATGTCAATCCCTATAAAATTACCTATAGCCTGAGTTACCTCGGTGGCCAGTTATTGCTGGCGGGTCCGGTAGCGGGATTTATTTTACTACCAGCTGCCTTTTCATACCTGCCCCAGCGAAGAGTGGACTGGGCCATGTATTTCACAATGGCGGGTACTTATCTTTTCTTTTTCCTCAGTTCATTCCGGGGTAAAGTGGAAGCAAACTGGCCATTCCATGCCCTGGTACCGGTCATTGTTTTATCCTTTGCCTACCTGGCAGAGCAGGAGAGATGGAGAAGATTACTATTCCGCCTGCTGCCTGTGACGCTCGTGCTGGTGCTGTTGTTAAGGATAACTATGATTGCTGATATTATTCCGGTGAAGCCTGTGCAGAAGCAGTTTCATGCCTGGAAGGACTGGCCCCTTAAGATGAAGGAAAAGACTAAAGGATTACCGGTTGTATTCAACAGTTCTTACCAGCTGGCTTCCCAATACCAGTTTCATACGGGGCAGATCGCTTATTCACTCAATTATTATAAGGGACGGAAGAATCAGTTCAATTTTATACCTGTCGATAATTATATACTCGGTAAATCCGTATACTTTTTTGATTCCTATAACCTGGCAGATTTCACTGATACGGTTCAAACGCCGGCTGTCACGTTCGGTTACCGGTATGATTCCTGTTTTATAAGCTTTCCCCGGATGGAATTTATTTCAGCAGAACCGGGTTACCGGGTTAAAGAAAACCAGTCCATCCTGCTTACAGGTAAAATGGGGATGGATTACAGGTACGGCATGTTTATCAGCGGTACAGAGAAGAACATGAAGGATACGATCCGGATCGCTGTTTTTAATAAGAAAGGCTGGGTGAAAGATATCATAACCAATACCCGGCTGAAAGAAGTGAATAAGGAACTTTCCTACCATATTAAAATTGATCCCGCACTGCCTTCCGGGCACTACGAACTGATGTTTGCGGTCAATTGCGGGGCCTATCCGCCAACATCCAACAGCAGGAAGATCCCTTTAGAGATAGACTGATTATTTTTTGGGAGGGGCCGTGCCGATCACTTCCTGTACATCCGGATCAGTCTCGAGATTATTCATCTGTCGTT
Organism: uncultured Chitinophaga sp.; assembly: GCA_964519865.1. Taxonomy (GTDB): domain Bacteria; phylum Bacteroidota; class Bacteroidia; order Chitinophagales; family Chitinophagaceae; genus JJ008. The sequence continues at coordinate 11,632 of CAZFLL010000001.1, forward strand.
GAATAAAGGAAGCGCGGCTCATCACATAACCGGATGGAGGTTTCACTTTATATTTTTTAGGATTCGGCAGGCAGGCCGCAATCATGGCGGCTTCCTGGCGACTGAGATTTTTCGCAGGCTTATTAAAGTAGGCCTGAGCAGCCGCTTCAATACCGAACACCCCGTCACCCATTTCAATCACATTGAGGTATACTTCCAGGATACGTTTTTTATTCCAGAAGGTTTCAATCATAAACGTGAAATAGACCTCAAGTCCCTTCCGGATCCAACTCCGGCCCTGCCAGAGAAAAACGTTTTTGGCCACCTGCTGACTGATCGTGCTGGCCCCGTGGATACGGCCCGGTTTGCGTTCATTATACGCCTGTGCTTTTTTAATACTCTTCCAGTCAAAGCCACTGTGATCGGGGAATAGCTGATCTTCTGATGCTATAACAGATAACCGGGCAGCGGGAGACATTTCACTGTAATCCACATAATCCCTTTTAAGCCCATGCCCGCTCACCCAGCTGACTAACTGGGTCATGGTCACCGGCGGGTTGATCCAGCGCAGCAATATGATATAAATAAACTGCAGGATGAAAAGCCAGAGAAAGATCCGTTTGGTCCATCTCCAGGCCGTTCGAAAAAACGACTTACCCTTATTGTTAGTGTTGCCAGTTGCCATAGAAGAAAATTCCCCCGATTAGTACAAGTCCAAATATAATAAGGATAATACCATTGATCCGGTTCAGGATATGAATATTGTGCGGGGTCAGTTTGTTCCGGATCCGTCCGGCCAGGAACACTTTAAACAGATCGGCCAGCAGAACAATGGAGAGGGCGGTTACATATATAATGATTTTATGACGGGTGGAGAACTGTATCAGGGAACTTGAAATGGTGATCCAGAGGATGATCATGCCTGGATTCATCAGGTTCATAAAAAACCCGGAAAGGGAAATCTTCAGCAGGTCCCGTTTCCGGTGTTTGAAAACGATCTTACCGTCTTCATTCACACTGATTTTTTTGAAGAAAAGAAAGTAAATCCCGAACAGGATCAGCAGGACACTCCCGGCGATACCAATTGGCTTTTCGTATACCTGTAAGCGGAGGAATAATTCCGTGAATACATTAGCGAGCAGCACCAGGGTAATATCGCTGGCCGACACGCCAAAGGCAAAGGCCAGTCCGCCCTTATGGCCATTGGCCAGGCTTTGTTTAATTACAGAAAAGAAAATCGGTCCCACTGACAAGCTCAGCAGGAGTCCGATGGTAAGTCCTTTCGCAATTACTTCTAACATATAATAAAAAACAAACTTTCCCAGCAAAAGCAGGACTACTAACTACCGACTACTAACTACTAACTGCTTTTCTCATACTTTTCCGCTTTCCAGAAACCGCTCCCAATCCTCCAGCATCTTCCCCTTCATCACCCTCGGGAATTTATGCTGGCTGCCGAGTTTGCCTTTCAGTTCCATGAATTTCATGAACCGTTCTTCGGGGAGTATTTCCAGGAATACATCTTTCAGTGCACTGTCTCTTTCTGTGGCATAATCATCATTCAGCATCCGCAGGTGTTCGTCGATTCTTTTGCGGAGTAATTCAGGATCCACTTTATCATTGGTGGCCACATACCAACGGTGGGCAAAGAAATTCTGGTAGGGGAAACCCACTACCGTGTATTCAGGGATGCTGATATTGAATTCATCACTGACCAGTTCAATCGCTTTATTCATATTTTCCACACCCAGGTGTTCACCGGTCAGACTGAGGAAGTGCTTGGTACGCCCGGTGATGACCAGTTCACTCCGTTCAAGATCGGTGAATTTGATCGTATCACCGATCAGGTAACGCCAGGAACCTGCATTGGTGCTCATCAGCAGCGCATATTCCCTTCCTTCCTCCACTTCATGGATCATTTTGGCTTCGGGGTTGGCGATCATCTTGCCGTCGGCATCAAAATTCTTATCATCAAAGGGAACAAATTCGAAGAAGATATTATTATTCAGGATCAGCTGCATGCCTTTGGCATGTTCACGGGTTTTATACCCGATAAAACCTTCGCTGGATAAATAGTTTTCGATATAGACGATGGGCTTACCCAGTAATTTTTCAAATCCTTTTTTATAAGGTTCAAAAGCCACTCCCCCGTGAACAAAGAAGCTGAAATTGGGCCAGATCTCATGGATGTGCTGAACCTTGTAATGGTCAATCACCATTTCCATACACATCTGGCACCAGGCCGGCACCCCCACGATATAGCCGATGTCCCATTCTTTGGCATGCTCCACAATTTCATGGAGTTTCTGATTCCAGTCGCTGAGTGCCGCAATACGACCACCGGGTTTATAGAAAGTCTGAAACCAGAAAGGTCGTTTACGCGCCAGTATCCCGCTCAGGTCACCGGCGTACCAGCCGGCTTTTCCTTTTTTAAGATCAGTGGCACCCCCCAGCATCAGGAAGCCCTTGGTCATGGCTTTCTTATTCGCGTCTTCGTATTTGATCAGGCTGATAAACTGCCGGACATAATTAATGGTATTGCTGCGGAGTAATTCTTTGGTAACCGGGATATACTTACTGGCGGCTTCAGAGGTACCGGAACTGAGGGCATAGTACTTTATTTTTCCGGGCCAGGTCACATCGGGTACTCCATCCAGGGTTTTCTTCCACCACTCCTCGTAAATTTTATTGTAATCATGAACCGGTACGAGTTCCTGGAATTTTTTTCCCGGATGTTTGCTGAGCAGGGCCTCATCAAAATGGTATTGCTGGCCGAATTCAGTAAAGCGGGCTTTTTTCAGCAGTTTCTTCAGCACACGCAGTTGCTGACGCCGCGGATCATTGGGCGGAATACGCAGGGCGGCCGCAATCGCTTTCGGAATTTTTATATCAATTATAGTGGCCATTCGTTGCTTTCGGTTAGGATTAAAGTTACGTATTGTTACCCGTATAAAGGGGCGAATATAACGCTAATCAGGCTCAGGTCTTTCACCCGCCAAGGTTTCTGTAAAAGCGGAATATCAGTTTTAAATCGGCAGCCGGCGTATAGTCCCGCGCATACCAGTGATCTGTCCGCTGCAGGCTTTCTGCGGCTACCGGTGCAGCTGTTTTTACAGGAATGCCATTACAACCAAGAACCGCTGGTCTCAATGATGGCAGCTCTTTCGCTTCACCCGTATAGCCGATCCATGTTTTTTTGGCCACCAGGACCCTGAATGCATTTACCAGGAAGGCAAAAGGTTTTTTTATAATCAGTAACTGCACAGGGAAACTAAGTATGCCGGTTAAAGCGAGCAGCACATCAATCCCTCTTTTGAGGCGGCGGTTATACGGATCGGCCAGCTGGTATCCATTTTCCACGGATACTGATTCACCGGAACTGTCTTTCGATTCACTCCCGATCACACTCTTACTGCCTGCTGCATGTATTTTGGCGGTTATACCCGCCGGCAACTGACGGATCGCCTCTATAATGGCGGCAAAGGATAATGTACCCTGGCAAAAGATTACTTCCCGGAAGGGCAGTAAACCGGAAATGGCCTGCAGCTGGTTGACATGACCGATGGCCGCTGTATCTGTTTCTTCCACCGCCACACGACCCAGTACCTGTTGCCGGATACCTGCTTCATCCAGCAATTGCATCACTTCCTGGTATTCGGTGGCACTGCCGGCAATCACATATGTGGTATGTTCATCTTTTTGTTTTTCACTGCTGATCACATTGGTGCGTATGAGCAGGTAGCGGAGCGTACTGATCAGTATAAAAGCCAGTATGGCACCAAATAATACGATACCCCTCGAGAAACGGTATTGTTCCGGCAACAGGGAATAAGCAGCCAGTAAAGTGATCGTGGCCACAGTCGATGAACGTAACAACTCGCTCCACCGGTACCATTTATCATAGAGTCCGGCATAGTAAGCGGTGACCAGGTAAAACAGGGTATAAGCAGGTATGGCAATCCAGAGCAGGCGGTTTTCATACTGTATATCCGTCCGTACATTGTTGGACCAGATCTCTTTCATCATCCAGAACGAACAAAGGATCAGCCCGGCATCGATCAGCGGTAGTCCCAGTCGCCGGATAAACTGCCCCAGCGCGGTGAGTCCGGCCCTGAACCAGATGGCGAGATGAATCAGGCTGTTGAAAAACCCTGCCTGCCTGCCCCCGTAATGTTTGCGGACAAACAGGCTCATGGCCGTATAAAACATCCGTACATAGTTCATGCTTCCCTTGCGGGTACTTTCCCCTTTGAAATGGATGATCGGACTTCCGGCGAAATAATAATTTTCAGAACCGCTTTTCTGAATGCGGTAACTCAGGTCCACATCTTCGCCATACATAAAGAAACGTTCATCAAAACCACCCACCTGCTCCAGCACTTCTTTCCTGATCATCATAAAAGCGCCGGCCAGTACATCCACCACGTTGTTTTTATTTTCATCCAGGTGTCCAAGGTGATAGCGGGAAAACTGCGCCGAATGCGGAAACAGTTTGGATAAGCCGAATAATTTATACAAAGAAGTGAGCGGTGAAGGGAAGGAGCGTTTAGACTCTTTCAGGAACTGGCCGCTGCCATCCAGCATCTTACAGCCGAGTGCACCGGCATCCGGGTGTTCATTAAAAAAACGGATACAGGCATCAAAACAATCCTCCGGCAGGATGGTATCCGGGTTAAGAAATAATACAAACCGGCCACTGCTCAGCTTCCAGCCCTGGTTGCAGGCCCGGGCAAAACCCAGGTTTTCGGGGTTGGCCACAAAATGTACTTCGGGAAAAGCCGGACGGAGATAGGCAAGGCTGTTATCGGAAGAACAATTATCAACGACGATAATCTCCCCGCTGGTTTTTTTCAAGGCTTGCCGGACGGAATAAAGACACTGTTCGAGAAAGTGTTTTACATTATAATTCACTATGATAACCGACAACTCCAAGCGGGGGCATACTTAATGCCACGAAGTACGAAGTTTTTTACTGGAGTGCAAAATAGCCTTTACCACTGCCATAATTTCATTTCCCGCTAAGCGATCTGCAGTCTATCTTTGCCCATGCACAAAACCGCCCTGATAACCGCTGCCAGAGCCGGCGCAGCAGAGATTCTCCGGTTCTTCAACGGGGAGTTTAAAATAAGTAACAAAGAAGGAGTCAATAACCTGGTGACCGAGGCCGATCATGCCGCTGAAAAAGCCATTATGGCCGTCATCAAGTCCCATTTTCCCGATCACCAGATCCTGGCCGAGGAAACAGGGGAGATCATCCAGGAGTCGGCCTATAAGTGGATCATTGACCCGATCGATGGCACCGTTAATTTTGCCCATGGTATACCACTCAATTGTGTGTCAATCGGACTGGAACATAACGGGAAGATCATCATGGGGGCCGTATATAACCCACATCTTAACGAATTTTTCTTTGCTGAAAGAGGGATGGGTGCCACGCTGAATGACAAACCGATCCGGGTGAGCCAGGAAACAGCAGCGGTCAAAGCCTGCCTGGTGACCGGTTTCCCTTATACCTATATCAATATGCCCAATGGTCCCCTTGAGATATTTGACCGCTTTATCCGTAAAGGCGTGCCGGTACGGCGACTTGGTTCTGCCGCTATCGATCTTTGCTGGGTGGCCGCAGGCCGCTTTGATGGTTTTTATGAACATAAACTGGAGCCCTGGGATAGTGCGGCCGGCTACCTGATGGTGGAAGAAGCCGGCGGTACAGTGACTGACTTCACCGGAGCCCCTTATTCAGTTTACCAGCACCGGATACTGGCTACCAATGGCAGGATCCATGAAGAAATGCTGGCCGTTATTAATAATGAAAAAGAATTATGAGCACAGAAAGAACTGAACTCAGCAGCCTGGGTGAATTCGGGTTAATTGATCACCTGACAAAGAATATTGAACTGCAGAATGCCTCTTCCGTACTGGGTGTGGGAGATGATGCCGCGGTGATCGATCATTTTGGCAAACAAACCGTGCTGACCACCGACCTGCTGGTCGAGGGCGTTCACTTTGACCTGATCTATACACCCCTGAAACATTTAGGTTATAAAAGTGTGGTGGTGAACCTCAGTGATGTATATGCGATGAATGCCATTCCCACCCAGATCATATTAAGTATCGGGATCAGTAACCGCTTCAGCCTGGAAGCACTGGACGAATTTTATGAAGGAGTATATGCTGCCTGTGAGAAATACGGCGTGGACCTGGTGGGTGGTGATACCACCTCCTCACAGAAAGGACTGATCATTTCCCTCACAGCAATCGGCGAAGTGGCGCCTGATAAATATGTGAAAAGAAGTACCGCTAAAAAAGGCGACCTGCTTTGTGTCAGCGGTGACCTCGGTGCCGCGTATGTGGGCTTGCTGTTCCTGGAACGGGAAAAAAAGATCTATATAGAAAGCCCCGGCGTGCAACCCGATCTGGAGGGGGAAAGCTATGTGATCGGCCGGCTGCTCAAACCCGAAGCCCGGAAGGATATCGTGGAGTTTTTTGCCGCGAATGAAATTGTGCCGACTTCCATGATGGATATCAGTGATGGCCTGAGTTCGGAGATCCTGCATATCTGCAAGGACAGTAACCTGGGTTGTGTACTGTACGAGGAAAAGATCCCCGTTTCAGAAGAAATGAAAAAAGCGGCCTTTAAATTTGAAATAGATCCTACCGCCTGCGCGTTAAGTGGCGGGGAGGATTATGAACTGCTCTTTACCATTGCCCAGGAGGAATATGATAAACTGGTGCTGAATGAGCAGATCAGTGTGGTGGGTTATATGACCGAGCCCGAACAGGGTGCGCATATCATCACCAAGGGCGGAAGTAAACATGTCATCAGGGCGCAGGGCTGGAACCACCTGCAACCATAAATAAACCGGGCCGGCAAATCCTATGAGGAGAATACTGATTTTATGGTGCATGATACTGCTTACCGCCTGCGGGGTGAGTAAATCCTCCTTTTCGCCTGGCCGCAAGTTTTCCCCGGAACAGCTGCAACGGGATTATGATCTTTACCGGAATATCCTCGAGCACCATCATCCCGGCCTTTACTGGTATACGCCCAAGGACAGTATTGATTATTATTTTGATTACGGCCGCCGTCAACTGAACGATTCCCTGACAGAACCGGCCTTCCGGAAAATTTTAAGTTTTGTGACCGCTAAAATCAATTGCGGGCATACCAGTATCCGCAATTCAAGGGCCTGGGCCAAATACAGCGATACAGTCCGGGCCGGGAAAATGTTTCCCCTGAGTATGAAACTCTGGAATGACACCATGCTGGTGACGGCCAACCTGAACCGGCGCGACAGTATCCTGCGCCGGGGTACCATGATCACCAAAGTAAACGGGAAAACCATTCCGGAATTAACGGATACACTTTTCCGTTATATATCTTCCGATGGTTATAATCTGACGCACAAGTACCAGTCCCTGAGTAACCGCGGTTATTTCGGTTCATTGTACACTTCCATTTTCGGTCCAAAGGAGAAATATGACCTGGAATATATTGACAGTACCGGTAAACCTGCGAAGATTACCATACCGGTCTATAACCCGGCAGCGGACACCGCAGGAAGAATGGCGATCCGGCAGCCCGCCCGTATTCCCATGCCTTCCAAAAAGGAAAGAAAAAGACAGCAGATCAGTACTATCCGCCTGTTAAGAATCGATACGGTGAACCACTCCGCCATGATGACCCTCTCTACTTTTGGTAAAGGGTATGCTTTGCGTAAGTTTTTCCGGCAGTCTTTCAGGGCCATTAAGGAGAACCATATTACCCATCTCATTGTGGATGTAAGAGGCAATGGGGGCGGAAATGTAAACAACTCCACTTTGCTCACCCGTTTTATCGCCAATCAGCCTTTCCGCACCGGGGATTCTTTGTACGCGGTCAATAAGCGAAGTCCGTATTATAAGTATATCCAGAATCATTTCTGGAACAGGCTGTTTATTGGCTTTTTTACCCGGAAGAAAAAGGACGGTCTTTACCACTTTGGTTACTTTGAACGGCATTCATTTAAACCTAAAAGAAGTAATCATTTTGATGGCAAGACTTATATAGTCACCGGCGGAAATTCTTTTTCAGCCACCACGTTGTTTACTTCAGCCCTGATCAAACAGGAAAATGTGATTGTGGTGGGAGAGGAAACCGGTGGCGGTGCTTATGGTAATTCGGCCTGGCTGATCCCGGATGTAACATTACCTGAAACAGGGGTGCGTTTCCGGCTCCCTTTATTCCGGCTTGTCATTGATAAAAACAGGGTAAAAGATGGCCTTGGCGTTCAACCCGAAATATTCTCCTTCCCCAGCATCAGCGCGATCAAACGTAACGCTGATTTCAAAATCGAGAAAGTGATGGAGCTGATCAAAGAGGACCAGGCAAAAAATAAAAACCCCTGACCGTAGCCAGGGGCGTATCGCTAGTATTTGTTCAATGCGTCTTATTCGGCTTCCGCCACCACTTCTTTCACTTCCGGAATCATCCGCTTCATCATGCCCTCAATACCGGCTTTCAGGGTGATCATGGAAGAAGGGCAACCGCTGCAACTGCCCTGCATGGCCAGGTTTACGGTACCGGCTTCATAACTTTTAAACTGGATGGCGCCTCCGTCCATTTCAACGGCGGGGCGTACATAATTATCCAGCAGTTCCTTGATTCTTTTTACCACATCATCATCATCGGCGGTGACCTCATTGCTGCTCACCTGTTTTACCGTTGCCAGTTCCTCTTCATTTACCACGGCTTTTCCTTCTTCAAGATAGTCTTTTAAAAACTGGCGGATCGAAGGAATTACATCATTCCATTCCGCATCCGGGGTCTTGGAAAGGGTCACAAAATTGCTGGCAATAAACACGGCCCGGATAAAGGGAAAACCGAACAATTCGGTGGCCAGGGGGGAGGGTTTGGCGCTCTCGGCATCCGGGAAATCGATGCTCTTTCCGGGGTATAACAGCTTGTTAGCCACGAACTTCATCGTTTCCGGGTTGGGCGTCATCTCGGTATAAATGCTGATAATAGGATTGCCTGTTTTGATCATATCACACGAATTAGGGTGTAAAAATAACAAGAATTCCGGGCTTATGTTTACGAAGGCCGGAAAGAGACTCCTTCGGCGCAGTTAGCCACGGATGGCACGGATAAACACGGATTGTTTGCCTGAGGCAAATTGGGTGGCCACGAAATCACACGAAAACACACGAAAGGGGGTTTCTTAGTGTATTTTTTCGTGCAAATTCGTGTGATTTCGTGGCCCCTATTCTGCCAGCCGCCGAAGGCGGTCTGGCAAATAATCCGTGTTTATCCGTGTGACCTGCCTGCCGGCATAGGCAGGTACGTGGCCTGTATTTTTTCCCGCATCTGGCGGGACAGGCGTGCTATCCGTAGCTAAAAAAAAAGCAGCCGCAGGCTGCTTTTTAGAAATATATCAGTGGCTCATTCTTTAAACTTGCCGGTTTTTTTGAGGTACCGGATCAGGACATAGATCAGGACCAGGACGCCCAGCACAATCCCCAGCCACAGGTTGCGGCAATCTGTATTGTGGCCTGTGAGTTCTGGATAATTGAGTAATAAAATGAGGGTGATACCGATCAGCCAGATGAATTGCGTGGTATGTTCTTTCAGGATCCAGCGTTTCCAGTTGAAAGCCATACTGCCAAAAGTTTTGCCGATACCACTGAGATTCGGGAACCAGCGGTTTACTTTTTTGCAGTATTCATCAAAGCCGGGACCGAACTTCCCCCGCAGAAAATTTTCCTCAGCCAGCACAATGGCCTGGTAAATAAACAGGAAAAGAGGAATCATGATCCCGACATAGAACAATGAATTCGCCAGGATACCCACCCCCAGCAGCATCAGGATATTGCCCACATACAACGGGTTGCGGCAATGGGTGAAGATACCTTCTGTTACCAGTCCATCCGCATAGGGCTTCCCTTCCTTACCACCCCTTACGATATAGGCGAGGCCGATCGTCAGTCCGCGGATCAGCTGACCCAGGCAGGTAACAAACAGCCCAATGATGATCGGGAAAAGATAATAATGCTCCCCGAACTGTTCTTTGGGAAACAAGGGCCAGGAGGGAATAAATAAGGCCGCGTAGAAAAGGATAAAGATCCAGTTACGATATTTGAAGAAAAAGTTACCTATAGATACCATAGAGAGAAAATTACAAGAACCAAGATGCCAAGATCCAAAAAAGCATCAATCAACAAAAATCAAACTACAAATATGTAACCACGAAGCTCTTGTTTGAGCTTTGTATTTTGATTATTATTTGGATCTTGGCATCTTCGGTTCCTGGATCTTTAAAAAAAATTATTTTTTTACTGCTACCAGCCCCGCAAAATTGAACCACTTGAAGAACACTTCGCAGTCGGTGAATCCCTGGTCGCGCAACAAGGTGATATTCTCACTCAGTTTATAAGGCACCAGTACATTTTCCAGGGCCTCTCTTTTCTGGGAGATCTCCAGTTCGCTGTAGTTATTGCGGCGTTTGTAATTATAATAATACTTGATAAAGTCCCGGTTGAAATTGCTTTCTTCTGCCAGGATCTTTTCCACCAGGATCAGCACCCCGCCGGGGTTCAGTCCGTTGTAAATGTCTTTCAGGAGGCGTTCCCGGTAAATCGGGCGCACAAACTGCAGGGTCAGGCAAAGGACCACCACAGAAGCGTTTTCAATCCGTACACCCTGTCCCAGGTCGGCACAACGTAACTCATAAGGTCTGGAGAAACCCAGCTCCATAAGCTTGGATTTGCATTTATCCAGCATCTCCTGGGAGTCATCGAGACCAATAAATTTAATATTCTGGTCCACCATGGTATTCATCCCGATCATTGTGGTGCCGGTGGAGCAGCCCAGGTCGTATACAAAGGTTTCCTCGCGGGCATGATCAGCGGCCAGTTCGGCCATCATGCGCTGGATTTCCCCGTAAAAAGGAACCGAGCGGTTCACCATATCATCAAATACCTTAGCCACATTCGCCCCGAATTTAAAATCGTAGGCCTTGTCAAATTCATCTTTAAAAACTTCATCTTTGCCCATAACAAAAAGAATTAAGGCCACAAAGTAAAGCATTTTAAACGGGAGTGAACCAACCGGCCTTCAGGATGTATTCAGGATATGAAAAAAGTATATCATCTCGGAAATTGTACCACCTGCCAGGCCATTCTCAGTGAAACCGGCCTGGAGAAAAAAGGCTTTGTCCTGCAGGATATTAAAACGGAAAAAATTACCCCCGCCCAGCTGGACGAAATGAAAAAGATGACCGGCTCTTACGAGTCCCTGTTCAGCCGCCGCGCCCTCAAATACAAAGCCCTTGGCCTCAAAGACCAGCATTTAGAAGAGAAAGACTACCGGAAGTATATCCTCGAAGAGTATACATTCCTGAAAAGACCCGTGGTGATCTCCGGCAAACAGATTTTTGTGGGGAGTGAGAAGAGGAATGTGGAGGCGTTGAAAGAATCTCTTAGGTAGCATAAAAAAAGCTTCGAGCTATGAGTTACGAGCTACGAGACTCAAAGTCCGTTATCGAACTATAGGTCTCGTAGCTCGCCACTCGAATCTCATAGCTTTTCTCGTAACTCATAGCTCGCTGCTTCAAGCTGATCTTCATTACAAAAGAAGTAATATCAGCAACTGCGCTGCTACAATCCGTAAAATCATCGTCAGCGGATAAACCGTCGCATAAGTTACAGACGGAATATCATTCCCGGCCAGTTTGGTGGCAAAAGCCAGGGCGGGCGGATCGGTGGAGGCGCCGGCCAGCAGACCGCATATTTCAAAATAGGTTTTCTTAAAATATTTGTGGGCAATAAAACCAACAATCAGCAAGGGCACCATGGTAATGATCACCCCCATGCCGATCCATGACCAGCCACTTCCGTCGGCAAAAGCCACCGAGAGGTTTTTACCACTGCTTAAGCCCACACTGCCGAGGAACAGGCTGATACCGAGTTCACGGATCATCAGGTTGGCACTGTTGGTGGTATAATTATTCAGGTAAAACAGGTTGCCAAAACGACTGAGCATAAGGGCAATTATCAGCGGGCCACCGGCCATACCGATTTTCACCGCAGCAGGTATATTGGGAAAGTGAAAAGGAATACTACCCAGGATCACCCCAAGCACAATTCCTAAAAAGATGGGGGCCAGGTCAGGTACTTCCAGTTTTTTTAGCGAATTACCCAGGGCTTGTGTAACCAGTTGTACACCTTCTTCGGTTCCCACTACTTTAATAGTATCACCCAGCTGAAGGAAAATATCACCATGCGGCACCATTTCAATACCGGCACGGTCCAGCCGGGTCAGGGTAAATTCCTGCTGGTGGAGTTCGGGAATATCACCGATTCGTTTGTGGGTCACCGCAGCCCGGGTCACCACGATAATCCGGGAGATCAGGTCACTTTCCTTGGCATTTTTCAGGTTCATATTACTGATCGGACCAATCAGGAGTTTCAGTTGTTCCACTTCCTGTTTAGAGGCCACCACTAACAAAACATCATTTTCTTTCAGGATCAGGTCGGGCGTGGGGGTGATGATTTCGCCTTCATGGAACATACGGGAAACAACAACCGGTTCTTTCAGCATTTCAAAAAGTCTGCGCAGGGGCTGACCTATAAGCTGCTTGTTCTCCAGATTCAGGTGAACTGAAACAGGCCTGTTACCCCTGATCACACCGAGCTTGCGGTGCAGTTCCTGTTCCGCATCGATATTGACACCAAATGCTTTTTTCAAAATCAGCAGGGAACCGATAATCCCGAATACACCCAACGGGTAAGCAGCTGCATACGCCAGGGTGATCAGTGATTTATCAGCGACCGCGGCATGTGTTTCACTAACAGCTGCCTGTGCGGCTGCCAGTCCGGGAGTATTGGTAACGGCACCACTCATTACACCGGCCATAACCGCAATACTGTTATTACTTAGGGTATAGAGGATAACGGTAATGATCACCCCGATCAGCACAATGGCCAGGGCCAGCAGGTTATTGGTGAGGGCATTTTTCCGCAGCGATGCCCAGAAACCGGGACCCACCTGCAGTCCAATCGAGTAAACAAAAAGAATCAGCCCGAATTCCTTAACAAAATGTTCCGTAGAAGGATCAATCTCCACTCCGGAATATGAAAAGATCAGACCGGCAAACAATACCCAGGTAATACCCAGTGAAATGCCGGCTATTTTTATTCGTCCCAGCCAGATACCGGAGGCGATAACCAGTCCATAAATAATAACAGACTGGGCAATGGACGTCTTGGTAAACAACTCAGTTAACCATACTGGCATAGTAGTAAATTCAAAGGTGAAAGTACTGAACAGGATGACCGGTTGATCCGGTCACCTGTTCAGACTTGAAATTGTACAAGCAATCAGCCAGAGGTCATCCTCTCTCAGGTTGCAGGGCCCAACGTTCGGGAGAGCGCCACAATGCGGAGAGAAGTAATTCACGCATAAAGAAGAATTCTTTAGGCAGTTTATCATACATGCGTTCGAATAATTCTTCGTGGGAAAGCAGTTCCTGCTTGCCGGGCTCGCGGTCAACCGTCATGATTTTTGCAAATTCCTCTTTGCTGAAATCAAGACCGGTCCAGTCGATATCTTCATAACGTGGCATCCAGCCGATGGGGCTTTCCACAGAGGAACTGTTACCACGGATACGTTCGATGATCCATTTCAGCGGACGGATATTTTCGCCGAAACCTGGCCATATAAACTGGCCTTTATCATCTTTACGGAACCAGTTTACTCCAAAGATCCTCGGTGCGTTGGGCAGGTCGCGTCCAAACTGTAACCAATGGTTCACATAGTCACCGATATGATAACCCATGAAAGGAAGCATAGCAAAGGGGTCGCGACGTACTTTACCGATTTCGCCAAAGGCAGCAGCAGTCATTTCGCTACCCATGGTGGTGGCCAGGTATACACCAAAGTTCCAGTTGAATGACTGGTAAACCAGGGGTACGCCGGTACTTCTGCGTCCGCCGAAAATGAAACCTTCGATATGTACACCATTGGGGTTATCCCAGTCGGAGTCAATAGCAGGGTTTTGGTAAGCCGGGGCTGTAAAACGGGAGTTGGGGTGAGCAGCGGGTTTGCCACTGGCGGGATCATAAGGTTTACCATTCCAGTCGGTCATTCCTTCCGGTATTTCTTTGGTCAGTCCTTCCCACCATACATCTTTATCCGCTGTGACAGCCACATTGGTAAAGATGGTGTTGGCTTTAATACTTTCCATCGCATTCGGGTTGGTCTTGTAGTTGGTACCCGGGGCCACTCCAAAATAGCCGGCTTCAGGGTTGATTGCATACAGACCACCATCAGTGCCTTTGTGAATCCACGCAATATCATCACCCACGGTGGTAACTTTCCAGCCGTCAAATTCTTTCGGCGGAATCAGCATCGCGAAGTTGGTTTTACCACAGGCGCTGGGGAAGGCCGCGGCTACATAGGTTTTTTTCTTATCGGGAGATTCCACCCCCATGATCAGCATGTGTTCAGCCAGCCATCCTTCTTCACGTCCCATTACAGAAGCAATACGAAGGGCGAAACATTTTTTACCCATCAGGGCATTTCCGCCATAACCACTTCCGTAAGAAATGATCAGTCTTTCTTCAGGGAAGTGAGAGATATATTTCACATCCGGGTTACAGGGCCAGCTGGTATCTTTCTGATTGCCTTCCAGCGGGGCGCCAACGGTATGCACACATTTTACATAGCTTTTCTTTTGCAGGTACGGTAATACCTCACTGCCCATACGGGTCATGATCCGCATATTGGTCACCACATATTCAGAGTCGGTGATCTGTACACCATATCTTGACAGGGGTGAACCTATAGGTCCCATACAGAAAGGAATCACATACAGGGTACGGCCTTTCATACAACCCTGCATCAGGTCCTGTAATTTCTTTTTCATCGCTACAGGCTCCATCCAGTTGTTGGTCGGACCTGCATCTTCTTTCCGCAGACTGCATATAAATGTTTTGTCTTCCACGCGTGCCACATCACTCGGATCACTGAAACAGGCAAAACTGTTGGGGCGTTTTTCAGGGTTCAGCTTAATATAAGTACCCTTGCTGACCAGTACCTGGCAAAGGTTATCGTACTCCTCTTTAGATCCATCGCACCAATGGATAGAGGAGGCTTCGCAAAATGAGGCCATTTGTTTTACCCATGTTTCCAGTTCTGCTCTCGCAGGAGCAGTCTCCATGGCAAAAAAGTTGGATTGTAATGACATAAATGAGTGTTTAAAGGAATTTATAAAAAGGCGGGCAATCGTGGCACTGAAACGAAGCATTTATTTCAGTCCTGTAAAATTGAGGATAACCATTTACCCGGTTAATGCGCTTTATCATAAAACAATATGAGTTTAATTAGGTCGGCCCCCGGAGCTTATTTTAAGGCTTTTTTCACGGTTCAATACAGTCCAGGCTATCAGGGCACTGAACAGCATGAAAATGGCGGCTAAAAGGAAAAAGATACCCGGAAAATAAAAAGGGGCTTTCGGGGAAGTGAAATAATTAAACAAGTTATTCATTATCAAAGGACCAATGATCGTAGTCAGGCTCATCAGGCTGGTAAGGGTACCCTGCAATGCGCCCTGTTCATTGGGAGGAATATGAGTGGCGAGAATGGATTGTAAAGCCGGACCGGCAATACCCCCCAAACAATAGGGCACAAGAATGGCAAACATCATCCAGCCCTGGTTGGCAAAAGCGAAAAGAAGGAGTCCCGCAGTATATAATAACAGTCCTGTATACACGGAACGTTCATTCCCCAGCCTCGGGTTTATGATCCGGGTCAGACCACCTTGTACGGCTCCAACCAGCAGGCCCACAGCCGCCAGCGACAGCCCTACCATACTTTCAGACCAATGGAAGCGGTAAATGGTGAAAAAACTCCAGTTGCCCTGTACTGCCTGGGCAGCGAGATAAATCAGGAAGAAACAAAAAGCCAGCTTATCAATTCCCGGGTATTTTTTTAATAACCGGAGGGCACCAAGGGGATTGGCTTTTTTCCAGTCAAAGGGGCGCCGGTTTTCAGGGGCTAATGATTCTGGCAGGATAAAATAGCCATACAGGGCATTTAAAAGGCATAATCCTGCAGCAGCATAAAACGGTGCCCGCAGCCCCAGTCCGGCCAGTAAACCACCCAATGCAGGCCCTATTACGAACCCGAGGCCAAAGGCGGCACCGATCAGTCCAAAGTTTTTGGCCCTTGTTTCGGTAGTGCTTATATCCGCGATATAAGCAGCGCCGGTAGTAAAACTGGCCCCTGTAATACCCGCAATGATCCGGCCGGCAAAAAGCCAGCCATACGTGGGGGAGAGGGCAAGGATGATATAGTCGATCCCGAAACCCAGCAGGGAAGCCAGGAGTACGGGCCGGCGACCGAAACGATCGCTTAAATTGCCGATAAAGGGCGCAAAAATGAACTGGGTGATGGCATAGGCTGAAATAAGTACTGAACCGTAAGAACTGGCTTCGTTTATTGTTACACCTTTCAGTTCACTGATCAGTTTCGGCATGACCGGAATGATCAATCCCCATCCCATTACATCAATAATTAATGTAATGAAGATAAAACCCACGGCTGCCTGGCGTTTATCTTTCATAACGTTTCAATGTACCTGCAATATCTGCTATTGTCCGGAACTGGTGAAATCCGGTAAGGGCCCGATATTAACAAAGAAGGAGGAACTGGTGAACTTTGTGTAATTATCTTTGCCCGGTTAAGGTAAGGGCATATAATGAAACAGTATGCCTGGTGATACTAAATTTTTACATCAAACTAAAAAGTATGAAACTCCAACAGCTGGTCCTGGTGACCTCCGCTTCCCTGCTGCTGTTTTCCTGTGTAAGCAGTAAAAAATTCAAAACGGCCAAGGCCGATTATGCCAAACTCGAAGCCAAGTATACATTAGCTGAATCAGATTTAGCCGAATGCAGTACGGAAAAAGCCACCCTGGCCCGTCAGAAAGAAACCCTGGAAAGGGAACTGGCCCTGATGAACAGTAAAGTAACTGATCTGAACGGACAGGTGGATTTCCTGAAATCAAATAATAACCAGGCACTCAAACAACTGGAAAGCCTGTCCGTAATTTCCAGCCAGCAGGCCGAGAGTATTAAAAAGTCAATGGATAATATCGGCGCCAAGGATGCCTATATCCAGACCCTGCAGCAACAGATGGCCAAAAAAGATTCGCTGAATATGACCCTCGTGATGAATCTCAAAGGGGCAATTGGCAACCTGGATGATGAGGATGTGAATATTAAAGTAGACAAGGGCGTGGTATATATCGATATCTCCGATAAGCTCCTTTTCAAAAGCGGCAGTTATGATGTGACCGATAAAGCCAAAACCGTTTTAGGTAAAGTGGCCCAGGTCCTGAAAAACCAGCCGGATATGGAGTTTATGGTGGAAGGCCATACCGACAATGTACCTTATAAAGGAGCTGCCTTGCTGGACAACTGGGACCTCAGTGTGAAAAGAGCGACTACGATTGTACGTCTCTTACAAAAAGAGTATGGCCTGGAGCCCTCTAAAATGGCCGCTGCCGGACGGGCAGAATATAAACCGGTGGCTGATAACGCCACCAAAGAAGGAAGGGCAGCTAACCGCCGTACCCGGATCGTGATCTTACCCGAACTGGATCAGTTCTTCAAATTACTGGAACCGAAATAGGAAAGATTTGAGTTACGAGCTACGAGTTACGAGGTTGATTACGTAAAAGTGGAAGTAACTCCGATTTCGAGCGAAGCGAGAAATCTTGTATTTCTTTTCCTCCCCCTCACAGGCACCGTCATTCCGAACGAAGTGAGGAAACTTCTCCCGGGAATACTGAGTTTCACTCAAATACAAGATTCCTCCTTCGTCGGAATTTATATGCTGTTCTACGAAGATTTTTCACCCCTCGCTTCGCTTCGGGGTGACAAGGTTTCTTAGGGTGTTTTGTCAAGCTGGAAAGTGGAATATCGCCTGCATTGTAAGGGTGAAAAGCCTTCTTAGTTCTTTTGTCAAACCTACATGAAGGGGCTGTTTTGTCATCCCGAAGCGTAGCGAGGGATAAGAGGATATCTCATTTAACCCACTCCGATTTCGAGCGAAGCGAGAAATCTTGTATTTCCCTTCCTCACCTCTGAAGCGGTGTCATTCCGAACGAAGTGAGGAAACTCAACTCCGGTGCTTGGGTTGATTTTCTAACATAGAAAAATTGCAAAGCTCAAATACAAGGCTCCTCATTACGCCCGGAATGACGATTCATTGGGGAAATAATAAGGACCGGTTTTCTCGCTGAGCCCGAAATGCAGTAAAACAAAAAGGGCTGACCGGAAACCGGTCAGCCCTTTTATATTTTTTGATCTTCTGATCAGAGGGTTCTCATGTAGTTCACTACAGCCCAGATATCATTAGGATCAGCAATTTTCTTTTTGTAAGAAGGCATATCTTTTCTTCCTTCAGAAGTTTTATAGAAAAGAGCACCATCTGTCTGGCTTTTGAAAGAAGCCTTGGTGAAGTCGCCGCAATCTGTATCCAGGGTGGCTGCTTTCGGGCCATCACCTTTACCTTTTGCTCCATGACAGGATTTGCAATGCTGGTTGTACAGGGCTTTGCCTGTAGCTACTGATTCTGCATTTCCTTTCAGCGGATTTGCTTTGTTTTTTGCTGCATCGGGAACATTCCAGGGCTCCTGGGATGAGTTTTTCGGCACAAATGCCAGCATTCCGATGGCAAACAAGCCGGACATAAAGAGTGTCAGATTCTTTTTCATGTTCATTTTTTTACTTAATTATTAGATGTGAAAAATTACGATTGGGTTGCATCAGGGGTATGGGGTTGTTCTTTCCTGAGTCTGAACAGTTCATACACAATAACAATATAGTGACCCCAGACCGCCGTCATTAAGATAATAAAGGTAATCAACATCCACATAGGCGGGTGAGAGCTCCAGAGTGCCCTGGGCTGATCCTCGATCCTGTTGGATACCGGCACCCCCCATTTCTGGGTGGAAGCAGTCTCTAAGTATCCATAAGTCTCATTTTCATCCAGTTTGGCCAGCAAAGTGATATTTCCCAGGGGATCGCCCGGCAGGCCATTGGGCACTTCAACAGTAGCTTCCCCGTTTGCGTCGGTATTGCCTTCCCCGAGCTTAAGGGGGTAAAAGCTTCTTTTTACAAAAACTCCAACAGCTGTTTCCGGAACCGGTTTTTCCTCACCGGTGGATAGATCCACCAGCTTCAGCTGAACGGACAGCAGGTTATCTTCTTTTACCGGGGTGAGTACGAGCATCGCTCTTTTTACGGTTACTTCGCCTTCACCGGCCTCCATATTTTTTGGTCCGGCTACTTTTACCTTGAAATGCAGGGTGCCATCGGCGTTAGTAACCAGTTGCCCGGCTTTTACATTGATGATGGCAAAACCATTCCGGTCTGTAACCAGGCTGCCAACAGCTGTTTCAGCCGTATCAGACAGCATATAGAATTCAGCTTTCAGCCCGTAAAGCTTTCTCATCTTCCCTTCCACTTTAGCTTTTACAGTGGCTTTCAGGTCAACGGAACTGTCTCCTTTCTGAATACTGATTAATTCAATGGCAGGAGATATCAGGTCTGCTTCCTCAGGGGCAGCGACTGCTGCGGCTGTATCCGTGGCCGGTTTTGTTCCGGTATCGGACTGGGCCTGTACGTAAACAGGACGGAGCAGGCCAATCAGTAATCCTGCCAGCAGGAGAAAATGCCGGGCCATTTTTTTGCAGGAAATATATTGTACTTGTTTCATATCATTTCATTTAAGCAGGGTCAATAATCGGGAGTCTAATCGTGGTGCAACAGGTGCTTTTCATGTTCAGTATGGGTATCTTCCAGACCAGACACAGGCACTACAGTTACAAATTTTGACATCACGGTAAAGAATAAAAGGAAGGTGGCGATGCCGGCAATGGTCAATGACCATTCGGGCCAGGTGGCGCTGTACTTCACATATTCCGCTCTTGTATCCTGCATAGGCAACAGGGTGGTTTCGAGTGTGGGTACTATGATCAGGTAACGTTTCACCCACATCGCAATCACCATGATAAAGGCAACCAGTGTGATAGGCCCCGGTTTGCGGGTGGCAGGAATGGCGACTATAATTATGGGTAAAGCGATACCCGCAAAATTGGCAAAGAAGGTCCACCAGCCATATTCTGAAGTACTGAATAATTTATGGATCAGTTCACTGTCCCACTTTTCAGAAGAGAACCAGTCCGTAAAATATTCAGAGAAAGTAAAGTATCCATAACCGGCAGCCAATACCAGCATAAAGTAACCGAGGTATTTGAAATGCCTGTCCGTAAAATAATAATCCAGTTTATACATTTTCCGGTAAAACCACATGGCCACGATCAGTAACCCGCAGCCGGAATAAACGGCGCCTAACACAAAGTAGGGACCAAAGATGGTGCTGTGCCATCCCGGGCGCAGGGTCATGCCAAAGATCCAGGAGAGGATGGATGCCACCATGATAGCCAGCGGGATCATGATGATCGCCAGCAGGTTCTGCGAAATAATCAGGTGCTTCTTCTGGCTGGCGGCACCGCGGTAACCAAGGGCCAGGAATTTATATACTTTCTGTTTCCATTTAGGAATTTTCAATCCTGCATCCCGGTATACGGAGAGGTCTTTGATCAATGCCAGCCACAGGAACAACACACTGCCGGCAAAGAAAGTCACTACCGCCATTACGTCCCAGGTCAGGGGCGACTGGATACGCGGGTAAATAAACAGGTGATGCATCCGGTCAAAGCGTCCCACGCAAAGCAGGATAAAGATCGGACCTACAATCACAGAGATCAGGGTCATAAACTGCGCCAGGCGGATGATGGGCTTACCCCATTTTACCTTAAATAAGTGGAGCAGACCGGCGATAATTGCCCCGGCATAACTCAGACCAATAAAGAAGATAAAATTGACAATAAACAATCCCCACACCACATTATCCCTCATCCCGGTAATCCCGTGCCCTTTGGTGATCTGCAGAAAAAGCGCATATAGACCAACGATAATGCAAAGACCATAAAAGATGGTCCAGCCCCAGGCGCGGCCGCCATAGGTTTCAATATTCTTCCGTTGGTATTCGAAAGCTTCTTTTTGATATGTATTGAGTTCCATAATTAATGTTTCGTTGAAAGGATGAACAATGGACCGGCTTATTCAGCTGATTCTTTTTTACCCAGAATATCCTTGTATTCTTTGAACCGTTCCTGGATCGCGGAGTCTGCATCCTGGTAGCCTTTTTCGACAGGGAATGACCTGTCTTTCGGCGGCAGGTAGTAAACCCGGGGTTTGGTACCGAGTTCTTCCATATAACGGTAACCGGCGCGGTCGGTGATCAGTTTGGTGAAGCTGACGGTATCCAGGCCATTGCTGACGGTATCTTCATTTTCATCCCCAAAATAAAATACACCATTGGGACAGGCTTCCACACAGGGGGGGAGAAGGCCTTCCCGGGCACGGTCCGGACAGAAATCACATTTCTCTACGGTACCCACTTTGGCGGGTATACCGGTTTCAGGGGAGTAAGCCAGGTCGCGGATATCCATCGGCAGTTCGGGCTCATTCCAGTTAAATACGCGGGTGGAATAAGGACAGGCGGCCATACAGAATTTACAACCAATACAGCGGTCATTATCGATCAGGACCAGTCCATCCTGTCTTTTGAATGTAGCATCTACAGGACAAACTTTTACACATGGTGGATTATCGCAATGGAAGCATTGTTTGGGGAACCAGTAAGGGGCTCCTTTATCGCTGTCTTTCAGCAGTTTTACGGTCAGCCATTCCTGTTCTTTGGGCCGGTAGTGCCATTTCTGACAGGCAGCCACGCAGCTCCGGGCATTCTTACAGTTGGCCAGATCCACCACCATCACAAACTTTTTACCCGCAATTCCTTCCCGGGCTTCCAGTTTGGAAACAATGGCCATATGCTCCTGGTGATTGAGGTAAGCGGAGTCGATCTCTACGATCTCACCGGTTGGAGAAAGCAGTTTCACTTTATCACCCACGGGTGCTTTCTTGGAAGAGCAGGAACAGGCCAGGCTGCCACAGGTGGCAGTGGCGACGGTGGCGATAGCAGCGGTCTTTAAAAAATCCCGCCGGCTTTTGTCATTTATTTCTTCCTGTTTCATTTGTATATATTAAAAAGTTATTATCAGTTAATCTTATTCATTTTCTTTAGATGGATTTTGCATCCAGTTAAAAATGTCTTCATTGCTGGCTTTTTTCTTACCGGTAATTTTATCAAAGACATCTTTGTCCACTTCCACCAGTTTACCATCCGGTGTCAGCATTTTTACCTTTTCATTTTTGCTTTTTTCATTGGCAGAAAAGAGGGATGAAAAGAAATCACGGCGTGATTTGTCGGCAGGTTGTTTGTTGTTTCCCATGATTAATTTGAGTTATTTCTTAAATTTAAGAAAATCAGACCGCAACTTATTTACCTCTTACTGACAATCTCATGACAGATGTCAGGGATTAAAGTGAGAAACGTCACAAACCCCTTCAATTTGATAGCAATTAGTAATCCATGTGACAAAAGTCATATTTCGGTCAGTTGCTTGTCATGAAACTGTCAGACAGTCCTGAATATTTTTGATTGTTCAATTTTATAGGAAAGCTATTTTTTCAAGCTTCAATTTTCAATCTAAACTCGCTTTTTATGAAAAAGGTTTCAATTCTTCAAACGGCGGTTCTGTTCATTTGTGGTGTGTTTCTGACTACCTCCGTTTTCCAGTGTAGAAAAGCAGGCGACCTCGTGCAAAACCTCGACAGGTCTTACACAGGCGGTGCCGACTCTACCGTTTATGCTTCGTTTTATGAAAGCAACACCGTGGTACCTGCAGATGGTACACCAGATGTAAATGACATTGTTAAGTTCAGGGGTGTTAAGACTGTGATTCACGAGTACTGCGGTACTTCCAATTGCCATGGTGGCCCGATTGCCCCCAAATTCGACAGCTACGCTCAGATCATGAAATATGTCACACCGGGTAGCCCTGAAAGCAGCAAACTGTGGGAGTATGTAACTACTAACGATTTCGACAAAGCCATGCCACCGGTTGCCTCCAACCACGAATTGGGTACTTCCGATAAAGGCCTTTTATATAACTGGATCAAGAACGGCGCGAAAGAAAGACCCGACCTGGCTGACTTCCGTCCGGCTGCTATCCGCCTGATCAATGATGGTTGCGGATCTGCCAACTGCCATAACCAGGCCACTGCCACTGGCGGATGGGCCCGTAAAGGTTTACTCGGCCCGCTGACCACTTCTGATACCACACAATATACATATATCAACCCTGCAACAGGAGCGATCACCGTATACTGCCAGCTTTCCAACAAAACCCTGCGCGACCAGGTATGGACCGCTTACAAAGACAGTGTGAAAAAATTCTATTCTGATACCTTGGCTTTCGCCAGTTTCAGACCCTACAAAATTTTCGGTACACCGGTTTCTGCCCTCAGTACCCGCGGCCCGCTCCAAAGCTATGATGATATCCTGATGGATATTAAATACCCGAAAAGCATCCGCAGCAACTCCAGTGTGGTTTATACTGATCCTGTTACACTCAAAGCGTATTATGTAAGAGGGAACCCGCTGAATGCCTCCAGTTCAATGGTATCCCGTTGCGACTCCACCCTGCTGCTGGCCAATCCTTTTACCGGAGTATTCGCCACCAGCCAGCAAGGTGATATGGCTTATGGTGATGGTGGTTTGAAACCCAATGAAGTGGCCCTGATAAAAGCCTGGTACTTTGCTGATCCCAATATTCCCGATGTGTGGAAATACGGACAAAACAATGCAGGTATTTTCAAATACAGGAAAACCGGTACAATCATCAGAAAGTAATCACAATACTTCATTCTCAAAATCTACAGAATATGAAAAAGAAAATATTATTAACAGCCATGATAGCCACCATGATGGTCTATGCGTTATCATCCTGTTACAGAAATAAAGAAGATATCACTGCGCTCCCCCGGGTTTCCTTCAGAACGGAAGTAGTCCCGATTATGACAGCAGGTCCCTGCGGATGCCACAATAACGGTACAACACGTGCCATTCAGTTCTCCCACCTGGATACGGTTTTCTATGATGCGATCCTGGGTCGTGTAGGCCTGTTCAAATCATGGGTGAATGGCGGAACCCACCCCGGTGGTGGTGCTATTGACTTCTCTGCGTCAGAAAAAGTGATCGTTAAGAAATGGCTGGCCCAGGGAGAAGAACTGGGATATTATGATGACGGATCAGGTTGCACCGTAAGCGGTAACCTGCGCTATACGACCGATATCCTCCCCATTTATAATGTAACCTGTAAGGGTTCTACCTGCCACGGCGGTATTGCCGTTGCACTGGATTATAATAAAATGGTGGCAGATAAAGCGGCATTGACCACTATGGCAAATACAGGCGGCGGCCAGGGACACCCCGGTGGTGCACTGAGTATATCCACCTGTACTTCCAATAAACTCAAAGAGTGGATCAACCAAGGACAGCCTCAATAAGTTTCACCTGTAAAAAAAAATCTCATGAAAAAGATATTAGCACTCATATTCGGACTGGGCTTTGGGGTTGTATCCATGGCGCAGGAAACTGCAGAACCAGCCAAAGAAGCACCCAAACAAAAGTTCACAAGGGCTACATTTAACTCCACCCGCATTATCAATATGCAGAGCGTGGAACTGAACAGCCCCGGTTCTATCCAGTTTATGATTTCCCACCACTTCAGCCCCCTGTGGCCCGAAGGTGGTTCTACCCAGAACAACTTAGCCGGTTTATTAGGCCTGAACTCAGGGCTGGCTTATACCTATCTTTCTTTTGACTACTCTCCCAAAAAATGGATGACTGTTGGGGTGGCCGCAGCCGGAAGAAACAGGTATGAAGGATTTGCCAAATTCAAACTCCTCCGTCAGCAGACTGGGGCCAAAAATATCCCGGTTACCCTGGGTTGGTATTCCTTATTCAGTGCCAATGCGGCAGAAGATGCTTCTGTTTCCCTGGGCTGGAATAAATATTCCTTCCTGCACCAGCTGCAGATTGCCCGCAAATTCAATGACAAACTTTCCCTGCAACTGATGCCTACCCTGGTATACTTTAACGTAGTGCCTTACGGGGTTAACAACAGTAACTATGTATGGTCACTCGGACTGGGTGGTAAATACAAAGTTGGTGATCATAACAATATCACCTTCGAATATGCCCGTCAGTTCAATATGTTTGAAAACCTGATCGACAAAAACGGAAATATTGTTAACTACAAACCCGACCTGCTGTCTATCGGTTATGAAATCAACACCGGTGGTCACCAGTTCCAGTTCTACCTGGGCAACACATCGTTCTCTTCAGCCATTGATCAGCTGGCCCGGAACACCACCAACCTGAAACTGCGGAATATGTCCCTCGGTTTCACACTGAACAGAAGTCTTAATCTGAAAAAGTAGGATAAATAAAAGAAATCCAAGGTCCGAAATCCAAAGGGGGCTGTATCCGTCAGGGTATGGCCCCCTTTCTATTAGCCTGCGGACTCAAATTATGATTTGAGCCCCCATTACATTAACCTTTTGCCGCCAGGATCGTTATAGCTGTTTACAGAATAAACGAATCTGGTCAATAATATGCAAATCAGTTTTAATTTCTTCAGTGCGATTCTGCTGCTGTGCTCCACGGCCTTTTCCGGAATGGCACAGTCTGTCCCCGGTAAGAAAATCAGCATAGCCGACTTTACCCCGCTCCGGGGTGAATGGAAAGGAAACCTTACCTACCTGGATTATTCCAGTAATAAGCAGGTTACTTTGCCTGCGAATACGAAGTTTGAAATGATCAGCGATTCCAGTTTTGATCAGTTTATCTATTATACGAGCGAACCACATAAAAATGATGGTACCAGGTATACAATAAAAGAGAATGGACAGTTGCTGAATGATATGAAACTGCTGACACGAAGGAAAAACACAGATGGCTCACTGGAACTGGTATTTGAATACCGCGGCCCCGATGGGAATGATAACCGGATGGCCACTATGCTGCAGGTAATGCAGTTCTCAAAGCATGAACTGGTCATTACCAAAAAAGTAAAATTTGATGGGGAGGATAATTTTATACAAAGGCACCAATACCGCTTCACTGCCAAGCCCTCTCATCAATAAACCCTTTCTGTTGTCAGTTGTCAGATGTGGGTTGCCAGGAAACAGCCCCTTCTAAGGAAACTTTCTAAACGACTAAACACCCAAACTCCAACCCTTTATTCCCTCACTTCCTCAAACATCCCCGTCTGTTTATTCTTGCGAACATTATCCGCATTAAAGCAGCGGCCATTCATCGCTACATAAACACCCTGGGGTAATGTCTGGGCAAAAGCAAGGGCGCTTCCCAGGTTGAACAATCCATCGGAGCTGCCGAATTTTATGGGGATCATGGCGCCGGTAAGCACCACGGTTTTGTTTTTTACCTGTTTTGCCAGTACCACCGCGGTCTCGGCCATGGTATCAGTACCATGCGTGATTACGATCTTATCTTCCTCGCAGTTATTACACTGGTGTACGATCAGCTGGCGGTCCTCGGTGGTCATTTCCAGGCTGTCGATCATCATCAGGGTGCGGATCTCCACGGGTACTTTACAACGACCCATATCCAGCAGGTCATGCATATGCGTGTCGTTAAAATAAAGCTGACCGGTGATTTCATTGTATTCTTTGTCAAAAGTGCCCCCGGTAATAAAGATGCGGATCGCCATACTGCGCTGTTTTGGGCATGAAGGTAAATGAAAGGCGGGACTGGTAGGGGAAGGTCCGGATGGCGGATTTTTAAAATAAACAGGATGTGGATAGAAAATATAAAAAAAAACACCCTGATGTTTTGTTGATCTGAATTAATCGCTACTTTAGCATGCCTTTAAACAAAAAAGGCCCTTCCGTAGAAACGGACTGACCTCTAACGATTGCTTGCCATATGAAAATTCTTCGAAGTAAGAGTTGTTTGCTGACTTTTTGGGCCGATTATCAGCGTTTTTGAAGATTATCGGCTTTAACTTTGACCTCTGACGTTTGCCCTTCTGACGATTGCTGCCGTATGATTTAATCTTCTGACACAAATGTAGTCAGCAATTCCCTGCCTCTAAAATCAAATAAGGGTCCATTTCATTATGCCTAAGGGGACCAGGGACTGCTGAAAGCCTTGCTGACAGAGGGTTTCAGCAAAAACTCTTTATGATGCCCAACCGCTCAAATGACATATTATTTCAGTTAATTAAATCCCTTGAAAAGGCGGAAAAGCGCCATTTTAAGCTCTATATCAAGCGGAGTTCCGGAAAGGAAGAGCTGAAAATCGTCCGTCTCTTCGATGCCATGGACAAACTCAAGGATTATGATGAGAAAATCCTGTTGAAACGGATGGATGATGTGACCAAGCCACAGCTGGCCAACCTTAAAACCCACCTCTATAAACAGATCCTGGCCAGTCTCCGGCTCCTGAAAAGTGATGAAAGCCTTGATTTACAGCTAAATGAGCAGTTCGACTATGCCCATATCCTTTACAAAAAGGGCTTGTTTATGCAAAGCCTGCGGATCATTGACCGGGCCAAAGAAATAGCCCGGAGTAACCAGAAATTCAATTTTCTGCCCCAGCTGATTGCGTTAGAGAAAAGAATCGAGGGATTACATATTACCCGACATATTCATACAAGGGCGGATGCCCTTTCCATTGAGGCCAATGAAGTGAATATGCATATCGATAAGGTAGCGCGTTTATCCAACCTGGCCCTGCAGTTATTCAGCTGGTTTGTCCAACATGGCCACTCCCGGGATGAATATGATGAAAAGGATATCCGCAAGTTCATGACGCAGAACCTGCCTTCCGGTGCCTGGAAGGAAACCGGTTTTTATGAACGCATGTATCTCTACCAGAGTTATACCTGGTATGCCTTTATCCGGCAGGATTTTTTACAATACTACCGCTATACCCAGAAGTGGGTGGACCTTTTCCATGATCAGCCCCTGATGATCCGCGTGGAAACCGGTCACTATATCAAAGGCATTCACAACCTGCTGAATGCGCATTTTGACCTGCGTAACCACCGGCAGTTTGAAAAGACCCTGAAACTGATGGAGACCTTTTCCCAATCAGAAAGGGTGAAAGAGAATGACAACTTCAGGATACAGGTTTTTATTTACAGCAGCCAGGCCCGCATCAACCAGCATTTTATGCAGGGTACGTTTAAGGAAGGATTATCACTGGTGCCCGCTATAGAAAAAGACCTGGAAGAAAATGAGATCTTCCTCGACAGTCACCGTGTACTGGTGCTGAATTACAAATTTGCCATGCTGTATTTTGGCAGCGGGGACTTTAATACCTGTATTGATTACCTGCAAAAGATCATTTACGATAAAAACAACCTGCGGTATGACCTGCAGTGTTATGCCCGTCTCGTACACCTCCTGGCACATTACGAACTGGGCAATGATATGCTGATGGAATCCCTGACCAAATCGGTTTTCCGTTTTATGGCCAAGATGAAAAACCTGACCGCAATCGAAGAAGCCATGTTCAAATTCCTGCGGCATTCCATCACCATCCCCACCCGGCAACTGAAACCGGAATTTGAAAAATTCCTGCAACAGATCAAGCACTTCGAGACCAACCGTTTCCAGACCCGCGCCTTTGCCTACCTGGATATCATTTCATGGGTGGAGGGCAAAGTATACAACAAGACCATGGGTGATGTGATCCATGAGAAATACCTGGCAAGTAAAAGGAAGATATAAAATCCGTTTTTCAGCGGATACCAGCCAGGTCGGGATTAGCTATAAAGGAATTGCCAACCGTGAATGCTTTATTGGTATCAATCCCGGCTTCCCTGAAAGTAAAAATCAGTTTAATCACTTCAGGCATAGCCTTGCATTCGTCTTTTTTTATCCGCTCAACCTGTATTTCATTTCCGGATACAATCCACCTGAAATCTGCTTTGTTGCTGCATCCATTCGATACTACACTGAGTTCGATTTCATTTTTATCATAGTTAAATACAACACCCGCCAGCTTTTCGGCTGGTAACTGTTTTACGGGTACGGGCTTGTCTGCAGGCACCTGCTTTTTATCAGTGCAGGCAATAACAAATATTGAAAAAACGGGAATCAGGGCAGCAAGCCGGAGGGCGGTGTTGTTAAACAGTTTCATGTTTGGGGTATTTATTGTACAAAAAATAGTCTGCGAAACAGGGTCAGGTCCGATTATTTACGCTTTATTCCCATATTGTATTTCCTTCCGCCCCCAAAGAACAAAGAGCAATACCCCTGGTACATTTAAGCACAATACAATCAGGAACCAGCACAGTTTAGTCGTGTTATCGTAAAAACGCCCATTGGCAATTGCCACGAGGGCCACCGACCAGATGATAAGGATCAGCAGGAGAACAGGAAGTAAGTATCCCGGAATCTCACTGAATGATAAATGAAGCAGTGTCATTTTTTCAAATTTCAGGTGCAGGGTAAGGTAGGTTACTCCCGGATGCAAACGCAATGAGTAAAAGCAAGGAATTCAATGATACAGGTCATTGCTTCTGCCTGGTTGAACAGTTAACTTGTTTTTTCCTTAAAACAGACCGCAATATGAAAACGTACTGTATGATCGCCGGGATCGTACTATTCAGTTATGGTTTACCGGCTCAGCAGCATCTGATCCGTTACGACCTGGCCGGTGAAAATGTCAGCTATTATAAAGTCAGGAAGCCCGGTGATACGGTAGCCGTTTCGGTTTTACCGGTTACTAAATCAAAACGCATCAACCTTCAGCTGGTCAATGCGGCCAGCAGTTATCAGCACCGGATCGTCTATATCAACAGGGAGGAAACAGCTGAAGCTGTCATAATACCCGGTTTGGGGGCAAATCCATCCCAAAACCTGGTAAAAGGCCTGGCAGCGGTTGATCCGGACTTACTGAAAGCAGCCGATATAATCAGTAAATCTGGGGATAATAAAATGGCAGAGGCCGGTGCCGAAAGCAGCCAGCAAAGAACAGCCAAACAGACCTTTGCCCGCCAATACAATGATTTCGCCACAGCCCTGTCAAGCTGGAGAAACGCGGTACTGTATGAACAAAACTGTGAAATACTCTGGAAAGAACTGGCTGTATTGCGATATACCATGCAAAGTCCTGCAGCGGAAATAAAAAAAGCGGCCAATGAAAAAGCGGCTGCAATATTTCCAGGTGCAGCTGAAAACCCTTCAGTCATTCTCCTGAACAATAATGCGGATAACCTGAAATCCTCAACTGCGGCCGTTAAAAAAAATTATACATCCCTGTTTTCCACGTATGGAAGTTTTGCGGGTCTGGATATTGAATCAGCTATAGCAGATTCACTGATGAAGGAGGCACAGAACCGGATTAACCAGGTAAACACAATGGCCATTGTCAGTAGTTCCACAGGCCCGGATGCAGTAACCAGCCGGATTGCTGATTTATTACGCCTGATCCGAAATGACAGTTACACCCAACTGACCCCCCTGGATATTAACCGCAAAACCATCAAAGCAGAAATTGAATTTATACCGCTGATTGATTCTGTTACCGCGGCTGCACTGAATATGCAGCGACGGGATACGATCAGGCGTACCGTTCCTATTTATAAAAAAGAACCATTACTCTTCCGGAATACATTTGGATTCAGTTTTGTGACCTATGCAGAGAACCGTTGGCATTATTTTGTATCACCGGACAGTGTGATCACCCGGGAAAGCGCTGATCTCTTCCAACCGGTGGTGGTAACATTCCTGCACTTTTATGCGCCCCGCGACAGGGGGTTTCGCTGGGGCGGAACCTTTGGAGCCGGTATCCCGGTGGGCGGGGATAATTCTAAACTGAATATAATGCTGGGGCTAAGTACATTCCTGGGAAAGAATGACCCGGTATGTATTTCTGCCGGGGTCACTGGTACGCAGGTAAAAAAGCTGACCGGCTGGAAAGCGGGGGATAAGGTTGGTTTTTCTTCCCTCAGCAGTACTGATTATAATTCCTATTACCGGCTCGGTTATTTCTTTGCCCTTACATTCAATCCTGGCAATCTGAACCTGAGAGATTAAACACTGTATTATGAAAAAGACGATTTTTTACCTGGCATTTTCCGGTCTCGTACTTGTTTCCTGCCATCAGCGGCAAACAGTACAACAGGCGGGCAATACCAGTTCCAGCGGATCGCCCGCTTTAGCAGACAGCTCTCTCAGTTTCAGCACACAGGTAAAGGGCTGTGCGCAGAAAGCCACCAGGGGGGATACAAAATTTCCAGTTGCGGCTCAGGATACTGATTACCCTGAACTTGCCGGATCCGGAACAGACGGGATCCTGGCGCAAGGCGATTCCGTTGTTTATACCAGGAATGTTGATCACCTCTGTTGCAGGACAGTTGAGTTAAGCGCCCACCGATCCGGCCAGTCAATTACTGTCACGGAGTACTGGCACCGCCAGGGATGTAAATGCAGGTGCAATTCAACAGTAAGACTGGTCATAAAACAACTCCCGAAAGGTCAATACCAGCTCTATGGGATTGAAACCGGTACGAGTCCGGTGGATGATCAACCCGTTGCAGGGAAAGACACTGTTTTACAGCAGGTCTTTACGATTCAGTAAAATAATTATCAACAGCGGGCTTCCTATTTCAGCGGCTCAGGCAATCCACGTAATTTGCGGCCATGATGGATTATCTAAGTGGCCTGAATGATAGGCAGAAAGAGGCGGTATTGCATAAGGACGGGCCGATCATGATCGTGGCAGGTGCGGGCAGTGGTAAAACCAAGGTACTGACCACGCGGATTATTCACCTGATGGCAGCCCACCGGGTGGATGCCTTTAATATACTGGCGCTGACCTTTACCAATAAGGCGGCCAAGGAAATGAAAGAACGGGTGGAGAAGATCCTCGGCAACGGGGAAGCCCGCAATCTCTATATTGGTACGTTTCACTCCGTTTTTGCCCGTATCCTCCGTTTTGAAGCGGAAAAGATCGGCTCCCCCCGCAATTTTACCATTTACGATACAGACGATGCAAAAAGTGTGGTAAAGGCCGTCATCAACGAAATGAACCTCGATGACAAACTGTATAAGCCCAATGTGGTTTATAACCGCATCTCCTCAGCCAAGAACTCACTGGTGGGTCCGGCCGAATACCGGAATGATTACGGGCTGCAGCAGGAAGACATGCGGGCCAACCGCCCCGCCATCGGGCAGATCTATGATGCTTATGTAAAGCGTTGTTTTAAGAACGGCGCCATGGACTTTGATGATCTCCTCCTGAAATTTTATGAACTCCTGAAAAATGTACCCGAGAGTCTGGCCAAGTACCAGCATAAGTTCAGATACATTCTGATTGATGAGTACCAGGATACCAACCCGGCCCAGTATGAAGTGATAAAATTACTGGGTGCCATGCACGAGAATGTTTGCGTGGTGGGGGATGATGCCCAGAGTATCTACTCCTTCCGCGGGGCCACGATCGAGAATATCCTGCAGTTCCAGAAAGATTATGACGATGTGAAAGTGGTAAAGCTGGAACAGAATTACCGCAGTACCAAAAACATCCTTCATGTGGCCAATGAAGTGATCAAAAACAACAAAGGACAGATCGAGAAAGTACTGTTTACGGATAACGGGCAGGGCGAGAAAATCAAACTGATCCGGACCATGACGGATAATGATGAGGGGAAATTTGTGGCCGACAGTATCCAGGAACAAAAACTCCGCAATCATTACAGCAATAAAGATTTTGCTATTCTCTACCGAACCAATGCCCAGAGCCGCGCCTTTGAGGAAGCCCTCCGCCGGATGGGAATCGCTTATACGATCTATGGCGGTATCAGTTTCTACCAGCGCAAAGAGATCAAGGACCTGGTGGCCTATCTCCGGATCATTGTTAACCCGAGTGATGAGGAAGCCATCAAACGGGTCATCAACTACCCGGCCAGGGGTATTGGTAAAACAACCATGGACCGGCTGATCCTGTCTGCCAATGAAAATAACATCACCCTCTGGAAAGTGCTCGAGAATGCACAGCAATTCGGCTTCAGGGCGGGTACACTAACCGCGCTGGAAGAGTTTGTGCTTATGATCAGGAGCTTCGCCAGTATGCTGAACAATAAGAATGCGTATGAAGTGGCGGTGCATGTGGGCAAACAGACCAACCTGGTCAAGGAACTGTTTAATGATAAGAGTACCGAAGGGGTGCAGCGCTATGAGAATATCCAGGAATTACTCAACTCTATTAAAGAATGGACGGAGAGTCCGGATAATGAAGATGGCGAGCTCGTGGACAAAAGCCTGGCTTCTTATTTACAGCAGATCACCCTGCTTACTGATGCAGATGAAAAAGACCCGGATGCCGATACGGTGAAACTGATGACGATCCATGCGGCCAAGGGACTTGAATTTGGTTGCGTGTTTGCTGCCGGACTGGAAGAAATGCTTTTCCCGAATGCCATGGCCATTAATACCCGGGAAGAACTGGAAGAAGAAAGAAGGTTGTTTTATGTGGTGGTTACCCGGGCCAAGCAACGGCTTTGGATTACTTATGCTAATACGCGGTATCGTTTCGGACAGTTGGTACAAAACGAACCCAGCCGCTTTATCCAGGAGATTCCGGAGGATTACCTGGACCGGAGTTTTGCGGGTGGCGGTTCAAAAAACCAGGTATCCAATAACTGGGGAGGCGGATCCGCCTTCAACCGTATGAAAGGATGGGGTGGTGATCAAAAAAGCAATGATGTTCATGAAGCGGAGAAACGGTACGGACCTGCACCGGAAAAGAAATCATCCACGCCCTCTTATCTTCCGCCCAAGGCCACACAACCCAAAGTGGTAGAGCATAAACCATCCGAAGATTTTGTGGCCAGCGATACTTCCAACCTGCAGGCCGGGCAAAAAGTGGAGCACCAGAAATTCGGTTTTGGGGAAGTGGTACGTATGGAAGGAGCGGCACATAACCCGATTGCCACGGTGAAGTTTGACCTGAACGGGGAGAAGAAGATCATGCTGAATTATGCGAAACTGAGGATAGTGGAATAATGAGTAATGAGTAATTTCCCCCAATGCCCACCGCCAAGCAAAAGAAAAAAATACGTCGCTTTTTACTCACGCTGATCCTGCTCGCTCTCCTTGGGGTGGCGGCATGGAGAGCCTGGCAATGGTGGGAGTACCGCAAAGCGAGATACACACATTACCCGGCCTTTGGCATTTCCATTCCGGGTGGTTATTCCATTCATGGCATTGATGTATCCAAATACCAGCATATGATCGCCTGGGACGGGGTAAAGAAAATGAAAGTGGATGCTATCCAGCTGGGCTTCGCTTTTATCAAAGCCACTGAAGGCACGGGATACACTGATCCGCAGTTTAACCGCAACTGGAAAAAATCTAAACAAGCCGGTATAATACGCGGCGCCTATCATTTTTTTACCCCTTCCAGGGATGGGAAAGCACAGGCCGCCAATTTTATCAGGGAAGTGGAACTGGATGAAGGCGATTTTCCCCCGGTACTGGATATTGAACAACTCAATGGCACACCGGTTGTCCAGCTGAAACAGGAATTAAAAGAATGGCTGGAACTGGTGGAAGCGCATTATGGGGTAAAGCCGATCATTTATACCAATGTGGATTTTTATAAACGATTCCTGGGCCAGGCATTTGATGAATACCCGTTATGGGTGGCTCATTATTACCAGCCGGTGCAGCCCCGTATCAGTCGTGGCTGGGTATTCTGGCAGCACAGTGACCGGGGCCGGGTGAATGGAATTGTTTCACCGGTTGACTTCAATGTTTTCAATGGCGATTCTGCTGAATTCCGGCAGTTGCTGATCCGCTGAACAATTGCTGCCGGAAGGGGCAAATAGTAGTACCTTGTTTGTTCAATTTTTTTCATGGAACAGGGATGGGACGATGATGTAAAACATTTTTTTGTAAAAATCCTGAATTCAGTTTCACTGACACTATTATGGGCCCTGGCCGGCGTTACTGCCGGACTTTATTTTGAACTGGCCTGGGTCGGGAACAAGCCGGTATATGGCACCATTATTTTTTACATAGTATTGGCTGTTACTTTTTCCGGGCTGGTTCGTTATTTGTATAAGACATGGAAATAAGCAGCAAAATACCCGCCTGAGGGGATAGGTGGTCTTCCCGGTTATCCCTATTTTAGTTACTCATTCAACAACCTGCATGGAATTAAAACAGTTTAGCAAATGGATGGTGATTGCCGGCGCCCTCCTGATCTGGACCATCAAACTATGGCTGCGCCCTTTTTTTCATTTTGACCAGCCGATGCATTTCTTTTTAGGTATTGCCCCGAACTTCCTGGGTTCATTCCTCCTGCCATTTGCAGCCTGCTGGTTTTTCAGCGGACGTAATCATTTTTTTGCCCGGCTGCTCCGCGTGGAGGGAATCGCCGATCTGCGCCAGTTTTGCCTGCTCGGCTTCGGTATGTTAGTGCTGAATGAGTACCTGCAGCTGATACCTGTTTTTGGCCGGACCTTTGACTATTTTGATATCCTGTTTTCTTCTGTAGGCTTAGGGATTTCTTATTTTGTATTCGGACGATTGCAGCAAAAATGGCAACTGGCCTAGCTGCTGTGATCAGCAATGATCACCCATTTCCCGTTTATTTTCCGGAAGAGCAGGTTGTAATGCCCGCCCACATTCCCGATACTTCGTTGCAGGAACCATTTGCCCACCACGAAATAATATTCATCTGAGAGTTTTTTAACCGTGATGAGCTCAAAATGCAATTTGCCCATGGCAGCTGTATCAGGATAGCCTCTTTTGTAATTATTCAGGGTATTGGTCCAGCCATAAGTCACCCCGCTTTTACCAATGAACATCAGGGAATCGCTTTCCCAGTAGCCGTTCATAAACTGGCCGATATCCCCGCGGTTCCAGGCAGCCGTCTGATTATCCAGCACCTGGCGGATCGCGCTTTCATCAGCAGATTGAGCATGGCTGAAAGCCGGCAGGAGCAGGCATAGGTATAGCAGGATTGATTTCATGCGGTAAAATTTAAATTAAGTTAAGTGAAATGCCCGGAACAAAATCAATGTGCGCAATCATCCGCATGGGCATGATTATGTACCTGGCAGGAACGGTAATTGATGAGATGGGCAATGACAATGAGCAGAACAGCCGGAACCAGCAGCCAGTTATGGTACTCGAGAAAGAATTGCTTTAATACCAGGAAAACGAAACCGGAATAAAAAAGGGCCATCGGCAGCAGGCTGTGGTGGTGCTTTTTATAGCCATGATAGAGTGAGTAGGTGCCGATCACCAGGGCCAGGCCGATCATACCTACTTCAAACCCGATATGGTGGATAATATTAATCCCGAAAAGCGGGAGGGTGCTGAAAAACAGGGGCAGGAGGGCACAATGAATGGCACAGGCCAGTGAGGCCCCGATTCCTAATGCATCCCAATTGATTTTTCCTTTCATGTGAGCCGGTAAAGATATGAAAAGGCAACATAGTTGCAAAATCTTAAGTTGAAAGGTTTATCTGAACAATAGGGGGCTTAACTTTGTCTTTTAATGGAATGATTATGTCAAAAAAGGGCTGGCTTTATACCTTGTTTTTTGTGACCCTGGCGTTGGGCTTCTATTTTGTTCTGGCCCAGTTGATTCCGGGCTATACCACCCCCAAATTTGCCCCGGTCAGTTTTGTCCGCCCGTTCAGTTTCACCACCCAGGACGGGAAGCGGTTTACGGAGAAAGATGTGGCGGGTAAGGTTTATGTGGCCGAGTATTTTTTTACGACCTGTAAGACCATTTGCCCGGTAATGAATAATCATTTACGGGACGTCTACAACGAAATGAAAGGGGAAAAGGATTTCCTGATCCTGTCGCATACCTGTGACCCGGATACGGATTCGGTACCACAGATCAAAAAATATGCGGACTCGATGCAGGTGGACAATAGCCGCTGGATCTTCCTGACCGGGCGAAAAGACAGCCTGTACAATGCCGCCCGGATAAGCTATACCATTGATGATCCGAACAATAACCTGAAACGGATTGAGGACCAGTTTTTGCATACACAGTTCTGGGCCCTGGTGGACCGTAACGGGGATGTCCGGAAGATTTATGACGGGATCAAGAAAAATGAAGTGCAGAAACTGATCAGCGATGCGAAGAAACTGCTGAAGGAATAACCGGCCTGTTTACTGGGAAATTAAAGAATACATATGCACAAGCATGAAACACAGGACATGGAAGAAAGAATTGCCTCCCTTTTAAAAAGGAGCGATCTGAGTGTAACGGAAAGCCGCCGGAAGATCCTGCATCTTTTCCTGGAACAGCCTGGTGCCCTGGCCCATGGTGATATTGAGCGCAAAGCCGGGGAGAAATTTGACCGCGTCACCGTATACCGCACTTTACAGGCCTTTGTCGAAAAGGGGATTATTCATACCATACCCACCGCGGATAATTCAATCCGTTATGCGCTTTGTAAAGACGAATGTTCTGCCGGCCATCATCACGACCATCATATTCATTTTGTCTGTCATAAATGCGACAATACCTACTGCCTGGATGATGTGGTTACTCCCGATATCAAATTACCCAAAGGATACCAGGCAGAACATGTGGAAGTAGTGGTGGAGGGAGTTTGTAAAAACTGCAAAGCATAACTTTGCAGAAATTCCAAGAACCAAAGATGCCAAGAAGCCAAAGAAGCGCCAAGGTTCAAAATTCAAATAAATTTCAATATTAAAAATCTCAACTCTTTCTCCGGGGTTAAGGTTGGAATTTTTTGCTTTGAATTAAAAATTTCAGGATAAATGAAAATACCTTCTTAGCACAACTACCGACTACTAACTACGAACTACAAACTACCGACTTCTACTTTAAGACTTTTACTAAACTTTAGTGAGCATCCTGCTTTAGGAAAAAACAAAGCCCCGGTGTAGAAACATCGGGACTTTAGGTTAAGGCTCTGATTAGTAGCTATTTTAACCGGGAAGGTTCAACCCGGTAATATGGTCAAGTGCAATGAAGCACCTATTTTTCTGATTCAAATGTAGTATGTGGTTTTCATATTTCCGAAAAAATGATATACCACTTTCGGGGTATTTTTCAGGGCTTAAAGCCGATCCAGCTCAGTTTTAACGAATTCCATCAGGTCCCTGATCGCCGCCGGGGAGAAATCGAATTGTAAACCAGCTGCTTTGAATAATTCGGGCAATGTTTTGGTGCCCCCCAGGCTCAGCGCATTTATGTAGTTAGTGAAGGCTTTATCCGGATTTTGCTTGTATTGCTTCCACAAACCGATCGCTCCCAGCTGGGCAATCCCGTATTCAATATAATAAAACGGCACTTCATACAGGTGCAATTGCCGGTGCCAGGAATAACGGCGGTAAGCTTCCAGGCCGGAAAAATCAATGACCGGTGAGGAAAACTCATTCAGTATTTCCAGCCATTTATCCGCCCTTTCCGCTTCGGTATGGCCCGGATTTTCATAAGCCCAGTGCTGAAACTTGTCAATGGTGGCAATCCAGGGGAAGATGGTAATCACCCGTTCCAGTTGTTGCTCTTTTGCCCTTCTCAGCTCTTCAGCATTGTTGAAAAAAACTGTCCAGTGATCCATGGAAAAGAGTTCCATACTCATACTGGCCACCTCGGCGATTTCGGTGGGATATTCTTTAAAACCGTTCAGTTCCAGTTCATGTGAAAGAAAAGAGTGTATGGCATGACCGCCCTCATGTACCATGGTGGTTACATCATCCAGGGTACCGGCGGCATTCATGAAAATAAAGGGAGCGCCGGTTTCAGCCAGCGGACAATTATATCCACCCGGAGCCTTGCCTTTCCGGCTTTCCAGGTCCAGCTGACCGATTTCCCTCATTTTAGCCAGGCAATCCCCGAAAAAGGGCTTCATGGTATTAAAACACCGGATTGTTTTTTCTGTCAGCTCCGCCCCGGTCTGGAAAGGCCTCAAGGGCTCAGTACCGGCCGGTTCTGCTTCAATATCCCAGGGGCGCAGGTTGTCCAGCCCCAGTTTTTGTTTCTTGGTTTCATACAACTGGTTTACCAGCGGCATGACATGCAGTTTGACCGCTTCATGAAACTGGTAACAATTCTCTTTGGAATAATCAAAACGTCCCAATTCAAGAAAACGGTAGTCCCGGTAGTTGGCAAAGCCGGCATTAAGGGCTACCTGGTGACGTTTCTGCAACAGGGAACTGAAAAGTTCATTCAGGGCTTCTTTATCCTGCAGCCTGCGTTCATTGATCTTGCGGTAAACAGATTCTCTTAAACCACGGTCCGCATCTTCAAGGAATTTAGCAGCCTGTTGAAGAGTATATTCCTGCCCGTTAACTTCCACCGTCATTTTCCCTGAGATCATTCCGAACTGCTGTTGCATAACATTCAGTTCGGCGGTAATGGCAATATTTTCTTCCCGGAAAATGTCAATATTCTTTTTTACGTTTCGCAGGTAGGTAAAATATTTTTGCGGGTCCAGCTGACTGGTAAAGGGGCAGTTCAGTAATTTTTTATTCAGTTTATCGGAGTAGGGCTGTATCTGCGGCTGAATCTCCATCATAAAGAAGTTGAAGGACTCCTCCAGTGCTTTATTCTCCGTGTCGCAGGTCATTTTGATCTGCCTCCAGCAGGCATCCTCACTGATGACCGCTTCCAGTTCACTGGCATCTTTCAGCCATTGTTCCAGGTCAGTTACAGAGCCAATCACCCGGTCATCCAGGTTGCTGAAGTAGGGAGCCAGGCTTTCCCAGTTATGGATCGTAAAGTCTTCGGGTAAAAAATGCCGGGGCAGTTTTTTTATATCGGCGCTCAGGTTCATTGTCTTTATTTTTTTAAATGCAAAGAGCCATCCTGATCAAACAGGCTGGCTCCCGCGTGCAGCAACCGGCTGCTGCAACTGATTTCTTTATTCTGCTTTTTTCTTTTTGGCAGGAGCTTTTTTGGGTTTTTCTTCCGCCACTTCCGCTTTTTTCTCAACAGGTTCTTTTTTAGCCCTTGCTTTTTTCACTGGTTTTTCTTCCGCCACTGGCTCCGGGGCAGCTTCCACTACTTCCTCTTCTTCCTCAGGTAATTCGCTGAGTTTAATTTCCACATTCGCCGCTTTCAGGATAGCGAACCATTTTACCATTTTCTTCATATCACTGGCATAGACCCGGTCGAAGTCCATATCCGGGTATGCTTTGCCGAAATAGGCTTTTACAGCGGCTGCATCTTTATCATCCGGCAGTTTGAGACCGGCTTTATCCATGGCGGTAAAAACATCCACCAGGTTTACATTATCACGAACGGTATATACTTCAATACTTTCCAGGTGGGAAAAATTGTGAACCCGGGTAGAAACGAAACGGGTGCTTTTATCTTCCAGGGACCGCACGATGGCACCATCTGTTTTACTGGTAACGAGCTCAAACAAACCCGGCAAACCGGTCACGGCAACTAATTTACTGTATTCCATATCTTTTTAAATAATTAGGGACTGCAAGATACTTGAGTTCTGCCAAATCGGTAGATTTGAAATTAAAGTTTCCCGGGAGGCGAACGTTTTTCGGGAAATAGCCGTCCTATTTACCTGAACTTTCCTTTACCTAAAATTATTGTCAATGAAAAAGATGATTTTCCTCCTGTTGACCGCCATTTCCCTGTCAGCAGCCGTTTATGCCCAGCCCGGTGGTGGTTTTCAGCGCCAGACCCCCGAAGAAAGGGTGGCCCGGATTCACCAGAAACTCGACAGCGCCTTTAAAATCGACCCTGCCGTTATGGCAAAAGTAGATACTGCCCTGGTTGTTTTGTACAAAAAACAGGATGCCCGGATGCAGGAATTGTTTTCTGGCGGCGAAAGACCTGACCGGGAAACCATGATGGCTGAAAGACAAAAATATACAGATGCCCAGGAGGAAATCCTGAAAGCGGTATTAACAGCCGAACAGTTCGCAATCTGGAAAGAGAAAATCCAGCCCTCCATGCGTCCTCAGCGCCCGGGTGGCGGTGGCGGCGGAGGTCAGTAATAACCTTTTTCGTATAAGCATAAGCAACAGAACCGCTCCTGAAAAGGAGCGGTTTTTTTATGAACGGCCGGCAGAATTCCGTAAAATTGGGGAACTTAAAGCCAAATCAACAATATGCAAAATGCCATCAGCTGGTTTGAAATACCAGCCACCGACCTCGACCGGGCCACCCGTTTTTATGAAACCATTTTTGGAGTAACCCTCGCCGTGCTGGATATGCCCAATATCCGGATGCGGATGTTTCCCCTGGATGATATGATGACCCAGGTAGGCGGGGCCGTCGTGGACAGTGGCGGGTTTCATAAGCCATCCGCTACGGATGGTCCGCTCATTTACCTCAATGGAAACCCGGATGTTCAGCAGGTGCTGGATAAAGTGGAAGGGGCCGGTGGCGCTATCCTGGTACCCAAAACTGAAATTTCCCCTGAATACGGATATATGGCCGTGATCATTGATACCGAAGGCAACCGGATCGGATTACATTCAGTGCCGGGCGGGAAGTAATTAACCAGGACTATTTTAAAAATTACCATTATGCAATCGAAAGCAGCTACGGTTGATGCTTATATTTCCGAAATACCGGAGGATCGTCAGAAAGCCATGAATGAACTCCGG
Source organism: uncultured Chitinophaga sp. (assembly GCA_964519865.1). Lineage (GTDB taxonomy): Bacteria > Bacteroidota > Bacteroidia > Chitinophagales > Chitinophagaceae > JJ008. Next base: position 53,245 of record CAZFLL010000001.1, read on the forward strand.
AAAGTCATAAAGAAAAACCTGCCCAGGGGGTTCCAGGAATGCATGAATTACGGGATGATCGGCTGGGTGGTGCCACATAGTAAGTACCCGGCCGGGTATCATTGTAATCCGAAAGATCCCCTGCCTTTTATGGGGCTGGCTTCCCAAAAAAACAGCATCAACTTTTACCATATGGGAATTTATGGTGATCCCAAACTGCTGAAATGGTTTACGGAGGCTCATGCCAAAGCATCTCCTAAAAAGCTGGACATGGGAAAGAGTTGTGTCCGCTATAAAAAGCCGGAAGACATTCCCTTTAAACTGATCGGTGAACTGGTGGCTAAAATATCAGCGGACGAATGGATTGCGATGTATGAAAAGAATATGAAGCGCTGAAAAAACCCCGGAAGATTCTTCCGGGGTTTTTTGTGTTTATTTTTTAATCCGGGTAAACCGTATTTCCATCGACTTCATTTCTTTTCCGCCAGGTGACAGATATTGTTCCATCAGTTGTGTGTTGTCATCCACTATTTTCATAGTTTCCCGGACATCGATCAGTTCTTTAGTTTCAGGATCTGTGAGTTTCCCTTTCATGGCGATTGTTTTGCTGGCTTCATCCCAGTTGCCTTCCAGGTACATCAGTCCGCTACCGAAATTATCATACCAGGTACTCCAGAATATTTTCCGGTGATTATCATACCCTGTTTGACTTACTCCGTTAAATGGCATTCCGGCCCAACTGCCAGTATGCGTGCTTTGCTGAATCAGACCGTTATTAATCATCTTATTTACTGTTTTAGAAACCATGCTGTCCGGTGGCAGGTCCGGCTTCATCCAGAATTTAATACTGGCGGTCCAGTTTCCATCCCAGGAAGCCATCATTTTATGTATTTCTCCCGGGGTTCCATAAGCCATCATATTGGCAGCTTTTGTGGCGGAATCCAATACTGGTGCAGTGTTTTTTGAACTACCTGTACTTTCAGTCTTTCCTGTTTGATGATCGCCAGGTTTTTGATCATTATTACAGGCGGCCATGATCAATACAACTGATAAAAAGAGGAATGTTTTTTGTTTGATACTTGTTGGTTGTTTATAATTCATAACTGTGGTTTTTGGTCCCATTAAGCTAAGAAACTCACGCGGCAATAAATTAAAATGAGGATGAACAGAGCAATTTCAGGGATGGGTAGCCGGGTTTTGGCCTAACTGGCTGATTTTTATCTGCATGATCGTGGCGATACTGGTCGCTCTTTCTTTCGCCTGGAAGGCTTTTTCCCCCTCAAACAATTCATCCACCGATGCTTTGAAATAATCTAACCAGGTAGTAAAATGTTCTTTTTTAAGCGGTGATTGATGGTGCAGATCGAGATGGGGCTGCATGGCGTTCTTGCGGTAGGTATCAGACTGGAATAAAACATTTTCCCAGAAATCAACCAGTACCGGCAGGTGATGCCCCAGGTCAATTTTTGCCACCTCCGTAAAAAGATAACTGATGGTATCATCCGCCAGCAGCTTTTCATAAAAGCGGGTCACCAGTTGAAGCAGGTCCTCCCTGTTTTGAATATCATTTTTCATTGATCAGCGTATAGAGTCTTTCGGCATCTGCTTTTTTGAACAGTTGTGTACCATCATTCATGGTGGCGGCACTTCCGCAGGCCACGCCGAACTGGATGGCTTCCCTCAGGGTTCTGCCTTTCTGCAATGAATAGGTTATACCGGCCACCATACTGTCACCAGCTCCTACTGTACTTTTCTTCTCTACCGGCGGCGCTTCCACAAAATATCTTTTTTCGCTGTTGATCAGCCAGGCACCCATGGGCCCCATCGATACGACCATGATTTCTGCAAAACCATCACGGATCGCCTGCTGTGCGGCATCCGGTACCTCATCTTTGTCGAGCCAGTCCACATTCAGCATTTTGCAGAGCTCCCCGATATTGGGTTTGATCATGAATGCATGTTTCCCTTTCAATGCCTGCAGGGCAGGTCCGCTGGTATCCACTATACATTTGGCTCCTACGGCGGCGGCATTTTTTACAATCAATCCATAAAAATAATCAGGTAATCCGGGAGGCAGGCTGCCACTGGCGACTACAAAGCTCGGGGCAAAAGACCGGATCTGGTCCACCAGGGTTTTAACCGTGTCTTCCAGTACTTCGCGGCCGGGGAAAGTAAAACGATACTGGTTATTGGTTGAGGTTTCCAGTACAATCCAGTTTTCCCTGGTTTCCACCCGGGTATCCACTGCATGAAAATCGATGCCCTCTTCTTTAAGCAGGGAACAGAGCATATTTCCATTATGTCCCCCTGCAGGAAATAATGCCACCGAACTGGCTTCCAGTTTTTGCAGCGCTTTGCTTACGTTGATGCCCCCGCCACCGGGTTCATTCACCACTTCAGCACAGCGGAGCTTGCTTTCCGGTTTCATTTTTTCAACACGGGAACTTTTATCGATACAGGGGTTGAGTGTAACAGTGAGGATCATGGGTTAATATTTTTATTGAACAGGCCCGCTGGCAATTTCTGCCATTACCGCGCGGACCCGGTTATTGAGTGTTTCGAAATCGGTATAGCCCCTGGCCAGCAGGTAAAATTTCTGATCGCCGGACTGGATCAGCACCTGCGGAAAACCAGTTACCTGTAATTGTTTACAAAGTGAAAATTCGTAGTGCGCTTTTTCGATATATGTTTCGCTGTTCAGTCTTGAATAAAAGGTCTGTTCAGGAATACCATATTTAACCAACAGGTGGCGGTAGGCCTCATCATCGGTCAGGTCACGCCCTTCATAATTCAGGGCGTACTGCAGGTCAGCCGCAAAGGCCACCTGCAGGTTGGGATGTATTTCCTTGAAAATGCAGAGGGCCGCGGCTGATTTTTCGGAATGCATCACCCAGTCACTCTGGTCCGGGTTGAACATATGCCAGAGGAAATCTTCCCCGAAACGGATACCGGTCATTTCCTCCACTGTTTTATACGCCTGGCTGATATAACCAGCCATTGTACCAACAGGCCGGGCGGCTTCTTTGGGGATCATACCGCCGGAAAGGACTTCAAATACGAGTTTATCCTTCCACTCTTCTGCGATTCTTTTGATAACGGGACTAAAACCATAACACCATCCACAATAGGCATCATAACAATAATAGACGGTTGGCTGCATAAGAGTGCAAACTTATGGAAAGCCCCAACGAAATTCCCTGACGGGGGAAAAAATTAATGGGCTTCCAGCCAGTTATTGCCTTCCCCGCATTCAGCGATCACCGGCACTTCATTCGGAAGAGGCAGGGCCAATTCCATATTTTCAAGAATCAGCGGCTTCAGTTCATGGGCTTCCGATTTCAGCGCATCAAACACCAGTTCATCATGCACCTGCAGGATCATCCGGCTTTTCATCTTCGCTTTTGCCATCGCCGCATATACTTTCTGCATGGCCAGTTTGATCATGTCTGCGGCCGTACCCTGGATAGGAGAGTTAATCGCATTCCTTTCAGCAAATCCCCTGACGGTGAAATTGGAAGAATTGATATCGCGTAACCAGCGCTTGCGGCCCATCAGCGTTTCCACATACCCCTGTTCACGGGCAAAATTGATGGTATTGTCCATGTATTGCTGGATACCCGGGAATTCTTTTTTATAATTATCAATGATCTCTTTGGCTTCTGTGCGGCTGATCCCCAGGTTATCGGCCAGGCCGAAAGCCCCCTGCCCGTAAATGATCCCGAAGTTTACACTCTTGGCTTTGTAACGCATTTCCTTGGTTACATCTGCTTCCGGAATATTGTAAACGCGGGCAGCCGTTGCCGTATGAATATCTGTTCCGTCTTTGAAGGCCTGGCACATATTCGGATCACCACTGATGGCAGCAACAATGCGTAATTCGATCTGCGAATAGTCAGCTGATAGAAGAATATGTTTATTATCCCTTGGAATAAAGGCCTTGCGGATTTCTTTTCCCCTATCGGTTCGGACAGGAATATTCTGCAGGTTGGGGTTATTGCTGGCGAGGCGACCGGTTACTGCAACGGCCTGGCCATAGGTCGTGTGCACCCTTCCTGTCTTCCGGTTGATCAGCTGGGGCAATGCATCCACATAGGTCGATTTCAGCTTGGTCAGTTCCCGGAAGGTCAGTATATCATCCACGATCTGGTGACCCTTGGCCGCCAGTTTCAGTAACACATCTTCCCCGGTCTGGTATTGCCCGGTCTTTGTTTTTTTAGCCGAAGGATCAAGCTTGAGTTTGTCAAACAACACTTCTCCCAGTTGTTTGGGTGAAGCGAGATTGAAACGGACCTCGGCCTGTTTGTACACGCTTTCCTCCGCTTTTTTTGCGTCTTTCTCCAGTTCTTTGGAATAATCATTCAGGAAGTCCACGTCAATTTTTATACCCTCGTATTCCATATCCACCAGCACTTTCACCAGCGGGTTCTCCACTTCATTGAACACCCGCTCCACTTCTTTCTCTTTCAGTAATGGGGTAAAAATATTTTTCAGCTGAAGCGTGATATCGGCATCCTCACCGGCATATTCCTTGATCTTTTCCAGTTCCACATCGCGCATGGTTCCCTGGGTTTTTCCTTTTTTCCCGATCAACTCTTCAATATGAACTGGTTCATAACCCAGGTATTTTTCAGCCAGCAGGTCCATGCTCCGTTTGCCATCCGGTTCGATTACATAATGCGCCAGCATGGTATCGAACAGGCGCCCTGCGGGTTCAATACCATACCATTTCAGCAGGAGGAGGTCGTACTTGGTATTCTGGCCGATCCAGGTTTTTTTCGGATCTGCAAAAAGCGGTTCGAAGTGAGCTAGAATGGCTTTTGTTTTTTCCTGGTCTGCCGGTACAGGCACATACCAGGCTTCACCGGGTTTGACCGAAAAACTCAACCCCACCAGTTCCGCGTCATTGGCATCGATACCCGTAGTTTCTGTATCGAAACAGATCTCTGCATGCTTTTTCAGTTCGGTCACCAGTTTTTTAATCGCCGCGTCTCCTTCCACTGCTTCATAGGTATGCGGGGTGTTACTGATATTATGTTCAACGGATAAAGAGGGGCCTTCTTCGTTTTCGGTTATACCTGCGGGTTTAGCCGCAGCCGGGGCTTCAATAATATTACCAAACAAATCGGTTTGTACACCCTGCGGTATTTCTTTGGTAGCTGTGGCTGCGGTTGCTCCACCGGGACCAAACTCCTCTCCCAGCAGGCGTTTGCCCAGGGTACGGAATTCCAGTTCACTGAATACTTCTTTGAGTTTTTCTTTATTCCATTCTTTCAGTTTGAAATCCTCTTCATGAAATTCCACAGGAACATTGGTGATAATGGTAGCCAGTTTTTTGGACAGGATCGCCATTTCCATTCCCTTCTTTACTTTTTCGCCCATGGCCCCCTTGATCTTATCAGCATTGGCGAGGGTGTTTTCCAGGGATCCGTATTCAGCCAGGAACTTAGCGGCTGTTTTTTCTCCCACCCCCGGTATACCCGGGATATTATCCACGGCATCACCCATCATACCCAGCATATCCACCACCTGGCTTACTTCTTTGATATTCCATTTGGCGCAGACTTCTTCCGGTCCCAGTATTTCGGCATCATTGCCCTGGTAAGCCGGTTTATAGATTTTTATTTTTTCAGAAACCAGTTGCCCGTAATCCTTATCCGGGGTGACCATATACACTTCATAACCGGCTTTCTCCGCCTGTTTGCTGAGCGTACCGATCACATCATCGGCTTCAAATCCGTCTTTGTAAATAATGGGGATATTAAATCCTTCAATGATTTTTTTAATATCCGGTACGGCTAAGAGGATATCCTCCGGTGTTTCCTGCCGGTTGGCTTTATAATCTGCAAAATCGGTATGTCTTTCTGTAGGAGCCGATGTATCAAAACAAACAGCCATATGAGAGGGCTTTTGCTTGTTGATCAGTTCCACCAGGGCATTGGTAAAACCAAACTGGGCATTGGTGTTTTTGCCTTTGGTGGTCAGCCGCGGACTGCGGATCAGGGCATAATAGGCCCGGAACACCAGGGCGAAGGCGTCGAGGAGAAATACACGTTTATCCATGGCTCTAAGGTA
>CAZFLL010000001.1:59395-85746 GCA_964519865.1 uncultured Chitinophaga sp.
AGGTATAAAAAAACCCCGGCAATTGCCAGGGTATCTATCAGAATGTTAACGCTGCTTAGCTTAGTTGATGGACAAACGCAGTGCGTTGTTGTCAGCCGATTTAACCACTTCTTTTTGTGTTTTTGCAACTACCACAACAGCCGCTTCAGTTTTCTTTTGCTGTGCAGGATTGGTATTATCCACGGTGTTAGTACCGCTGAATGCTTCAGCTGAGGCATTTACTGTAGTACCGGTGGTGGCGATGGCTTTGTCCCTGTGAATAAAGTTCAGGTAAAGGGCGAAAAACAGCAGGTTAAAGGCAAAAAAGTTGGCGATTTTACGAACGCGTCTTTTCATAACGGAAGTATTGGATTTTAAATAAAATTGGTTTCTCGGATAACAGTGCTAAGATATACCGGGCAGTTGCCTTGTACAAAGCTTTGGGGATGGTATTTGTCCAAATCGGGCAGTAATACGCTGGGGGTAATCGTAAATTTACGAACCCCTACTTCTTCATTTCCTCGAGTTGTTTTTGCCGGAGAAACATCTCGTCCCGTAAGCGGGCGGCTTCCATGAAATCCAGGTCCCGCGCGGCTTTCTCCATTTCTTTTTTAATCTTATTGAGCGCTTTTTCCAGCTGGGGTATCGTTTTGTACTCGGCTTGTTCCTCGGCAGCAACCGTCACCAGTTCTCCGTCAGGCGGAATCGCGTTCGGATCGGCCGGATCATAGCCTTTAATATCCAGTACCGATGTCTGGGCAAACACATCCCTGGTGGATTTAATGATGGTCCGGGGTGTAATGCCATGTTCCGTATTGAAGGCCACCTGCTTTATCCGGCGGCGTGTGGTTTCATCAATGGTCTTCTGCATGCTGTCGGTCATCTTATCCGCATAAAAGATCACCAGTCCGTTTACATTCCTTGCGGCGCGTCCTGCGGTCTGGGTTAATGATTTTTCATTACGCAGAAAACCTTCTTTATCTGCATCCAGTATGGCCACCAAAGAAACTTCCGGAAGATCCAGTCCTTCCCTTAATAAGTTAACCCCCACCAGGACATCAATTTTGCCTAAACGCAGTTCTCTTAATATTTCCACCCGTTCAAGAGTGTCTACTTCACTATGAATATACTTGGACTTGATATTGATCTTATGCAGGTACTTGTCCATTTCCTCCGCCATGCGTTTGGTCAGCGTGGTCACCAGCACCCGGTCACCCATCTTTACCCGTTTATCAATTTCATCCAGCAGGTCATCGATCTGGTTGACACTCGGACGTATTTCTATAGGAGGATCCAGCAAGCCGGTCGGACGAACCACCTGTTCCACCACCACTCCCCCGCATTTTTCCAGTTCATAATCATCCGGTGTGGCGGAAACAAATACCACCTGGTTGGTCAGGGATTCAAATTCGTGGAAATTAAGCGGGCGGTTATCCAGTGCGGAGGGCAGCCGGAAGCCGTAGTCCACCAGGATGAGTTTGCGGCTGCGGTCACCTCCATACATACCGCTTACCTGCGGAATGGTCTGGTGACTTTCATCAATAATCATCAGGTAGTCCTTGGGAAAATAATCCAGCAGGCAGAAAGGTCTTGTACCAGGCCGGCGCCGGTCAAAGAAACGGGAATAGTTTTCAATGCCATTGCAATAGCCCAGTTCGCGGATCATTTCGATATCATAATTGACCCGTTCCGTTAACCGCTGGGCTTCGATATATTTTCCTTCCCGTTTAAAATATTCAGCCTGGGCCGCTACTTCGTCCTGTATTTCATAAAGCACCTGTTGTAAAATATCTTTTGGTGCTACATAAAGATTTGCGGGAAAGATGGCCGCGTTTTCCATTTTGGCAATGCGTTTCGAAGTCACCACATCAATACTTTCAATCTCTTCGATCTCATCGCCAAAGAAGGTGATCCGGTAACCATAGTCCACATAAGGCAGGTTAATATCCACCGTATCTCCCTTGACCCGGAAGGTACCCCGGTTGAAATCAATGGTGGTACGGTTGTATAATGAGTTTACCAGCGCATGCAGAAAAGCCTGCCTCGAAATGGTATCCCCTTTCGCAATGCGGATGATCCCGTTTTCATAATCGGTGGGATTACCCATACCATAAATACAGCTCACCGAGGCCACCACAATAATATCCCGGCGCCCGCTGAGTAAACTGGACGTGGCCCTGAGCCGGAGTTTATCCAGTTCATCATTTATACTCAGGTCTTTTTCAATATATACATCACTGACCGGTAAATAAGCTTCTGGCTGGTAATAATCGTAGTAGGAAACAAAATACTCCACCGCATTTTCAGGAAAGAACTGCCTGAACTCTCCGTATAACTGGGCCACCAGGGTTTTGTTATGGGTCAGGATCAGGGTAGGGCGCTGGGTATTCTGGATCAGGTTGGCAATGGTGAACGTTTTACCGCTGCCGGTAACGCCAAGCAGGGTCTGGAATTTTTCACCCTCATTGATGCCTTCAGTCAATTGACGGATGGCATCCGGCTGGTCACCGGCGGGTTGATAGGAGGTATGCAGCTTAAATGCCATAGTGCAATTTACTCCGGCAGGCGCTCAGTAAGAAGCGGCCTCTTGTTTTATTTCAGTTTTCTTTTTGTATAGCTGGTGTAATCAGGCAGAAGTGCTTCATACTCCATCTGCATCAGGGGGGAAGTGAGGAGAAAATCGGCTGTGGAGCGGTCACAGGCCACCGGAATATTCCAGGTAGCGGCCACGCGGAGCAGGGCCTTGATGTCCGGATCATGGGGTTGTGCTTCCATCGGGTCCCAGAAGAAAATGAGGATATCAAGTTTCCCTTCGGCGATGGCAGCCCCGATCTGCTGATCACCACCCAACGGTCCGCTTAAAAAGCAATGCACTTCCTGGTGCAATGCTTTCTCCAGTAATGTACCGGTGGTGCCGGTGGCGTGCAGGGTATGACTTTTCAGGATTTGTTTATTGTATACGGCCCATTCAGCCAGTTCTTTCTTTTTATTATCATGCGCCACTAAGGCGATGCGTTTGCGTTCTTTCATTTGCCGGGTATCCATGAGGGAAAATTACTAAAAAAACGGGAAGTTAGTTTGTGGCCTGTCTGCCGGACAGGCAAGTTTGTAGTTAGTGGTTCATAGTTCCTTGCTATGAATATTTGTGCTTTATTCGTGTGTTTTAGTGTGCTTTCGTGGCAAAAAAAAACGGCCATCTCCGGGGAGACAGCCGTTATTATGCTTCTGGTGCGAAAATTATTTCAGTTCAGCCGATACGGAGATCTTAGGCTCAGTCGCGATTTTACCCGCTTCGATCGGGGCGCCGGTAATGGAGTAGTCAGCCAGTTTGATGCTGAAAGAAGTAGTGGCTTTTACGGAGCCGTCTTTCACTTCAAAAGTAACATTGGTGGTCAGGGGCTTTGTTACATCCCTTACCGTCAGGTCGCCGGCTACAGCTACGGTGTAAGTACCCGCTTTATCAAATTTCACTTTAGTCAGGTCAGCAATCTTACCCACAAAAGTGAAGGTGGGGAATTTATCAGAGTTCATCCATTTTTCACCATTAAAATGATTCTGGATCATTTCATTGTTAAATGCGAAATTTTTCACTACGGCTTCAAAACCAACCTGGCCGCTTTTGGTGTTTACTTCACCAACGACAGTCTTGTTGTCAGCCTTGGGTAACGCGTCTTTCGGAGTGGTGGCATCAAAAGTCACGGTAGCGGAACTTGTTTTTTTTACTTGCGCAAAAGCAGCGCCGGACAGGGTAATAAGTGAAATGATAAAGAATACTTTTTTCATGTGTATTGTTTTGTTTAGATTAATGACAGGTTATTTATTAATAGCGGCCCTTTTGAAATTGATAACTGTTGCCTGGCGCAGCCGGCTGAAAATGCCACCACTGCAGGAGGCTTTTATGGATACTGAATCTCCCACCGCCAGTTTTTTGGCAGCGTCCACATCGGCTGCCTGGAAATCGAAAATGGCATAAGATCCGGAGAGCGTATCAGTGAATTTTACATTGATCGTACTGTCGGCTGCTTCCAGTTCTGAAACACGACCGTTTACTATCAGCACTTTTTCTGAATACTTTTTATTGGCCGTACTGTCACTGCTGATAAACTCCTGTATCAGCTCCTGTGCATTCACGGTATAAGCAGCCTTTTCTTTTGTAGTACTGGAAAAAGTGGCGGTTTCCACTTTATGCTTTATGATACTGTAACTGCCAAAGGCGATAACCGGGCCAATGAGTATCCAGGCCGTTTTAATTAACAAACCATCAGGACGGCTGGTCCAGATGAAGAGCACGGCAGCCAGGATATGAACATAAAGAAAGGGTTGTATCATACCGGCCAGGCTCTTTCCCACACCCAGGTCTAATAAGGAATGGCTGAAAATAATGTACATGGTTGCCAGGGTAAGGGAAAGAGAGCCGGCAATACCGGCGATCAGCCCTGCTTTTTTTCCTTTCAGGTGCAGGAATGACGCCACTATGGTTAATACAGGAATAAGCCAGAAAAGATAAAAAGTGAAACCAAGCTGGGGATAGGGATTATCGAGACCGAATTTGTCAGCAGAAGTCGCAAAGAAATTACCTGAAGGCAGGTCAAGACCGGCCAGTTTATATTCCTCCCATTTTACCCAGGGCAGGAAAAAGGAAACCAGCAGGGCGGCGGCGGCCAGCAGGTGAAGTGATTTTCTGTTTGTGTTTGTTTGCGTCATACTGATGCTTAAACGAGCCGGAGCAAGACTTGGTTGCGAACCGGAAAACAAATATACAATGTTTAAACATTGAACGGCTAAAAGAAGTGCAAAATATTTGTGAAGAACCGGGGTCTGAGCGGGAGCCCAGGAAAAAAATATATCATGAATAATTGTAATTCAATAAGATATATCTCGTTAGCGGGAAAATGAAAAGGCCGCATCATTGATACGGCCCCTCACTTACTAACCCATTAAATTTATAGACAATAAGGCTTAAGCTGTTTGCATTTCCTTGATTTTTTCCCGGATCTTGGCTTCGATTTCTTTGGCCAGTTCGGGATTATCCACCATCAGTTGTTTCACCGCATCACGGCCCTGGCCCAGTTTATCACTGTTATAGCTGTACCAGCTACCGCTTTTCTGGATAATACCCAGTTCGGTTCCCATATCAATGATCTCCCCGTTTTTGGAAATACCCTCACCGAAGATGATATCAAATTCAGCCGCACGGAAAGGAGGAGCTACTTTATTCTTCACCACTTTTACTTTAACATGGTTACCAATTGCCTCGTCACCATCTTTTACCTGTTGTGTACGACGAATATCGAGACGTACAGACGCATAGAATTTTAAAGCATTACCACCGGTGGTGGTTTCGGGGTTACCGAACATCACCCCGATCTTTTCCCGGAGCTGGTTGATGAAAATACAGATGGTATTTGTTTTGGAGATGGTAGCGGTCAGTTTACGAAGCGCCTGGCTCATCAGCCGCGCATGGAGCCCCATTTTACTGTCTCCCATTTCGCCTTCGAGTTCGCTCTTGGGCACCAGGGCTGCCACGGAGTCAATCACCACCACATCCAGGGCACCGGAAAGAATCAGCCGGTCAGCGATTTCAAGGGCCTGCTCCCCATAATCGGGCTGGGAGATCAGGAGATTGTCAACGTCCACCCCCAGTTTTTTGGCGTAATTGCTGTCAAAAGCGTGCTCTGCATCGATAAAGGCACACATACCGCCTTTTTTCTGCGCTTCAGCAATCACATGGGTGGCAATGGTGGTTTTACCGGAAGATTCTGGTCCGTAGATTTCTACCACACGTCCACGGGGAAGGCCGCCGATACCAAGGGCCACATCCAGGCCAATACTACCAGTGGAGATCACTTCCTGTTCTGTTTCGGTTTTCTCATTCATCATCATCACACTTCCCTTGCCATAATCCTTCTCAATCTTATCCATAGTAAGTTTGAGGGCCTTCAGTTTTTCGCTGTTTGCTGACATATCGGTTGATTTTTCTTGTTTTGCCATTTTTCAAAATTAGCGGAACCATGTTCCGCGGGTGTAAAAACTAATTAACAATCAAAACTAAAAGATTTAGCACAAAAAAACTAATAATTTTTGGATTTTTTTCCCGGCAGGGCTGTTTTTTTCCTGAAAGAAACAGGAGGTAATATGACTTTTCATTGGTGAAAAGAACAGGGATGCGAAATCCGGCTGTTTATCCGAATACCGCTGCTGCCGCAATCGACAAAGCACCTAAAACAAGTCCGCCATAGATCTCTGCAGGGGTGTGATCCGATACAATAAAACGGGCCGTGCATACAAGGCCGGCAATGAACACCGCGATGCTGAGATAAACACCAAAGTTGAGGGTCTGTGTAAAAGCCAGTAAGAATAAAAAGCTGACGGCGATGCCCATTGATATGGCATGCAGGCTGATCTTCATCCTTGTATTCACCATCAGTCCGGTCCAGGAACTGATCCAGATAGCCAGGGCGAATTGAATAGCGGCATCCGGGTAACCAGGCAGGTTATGCCATACATACCAGATCCAGAAATACCAGACACCACAGGCGACCAGCGGTATGATCCGGTCCTTTTGTTTTTTGAGCTGGATGGATTCAATAAAGCCCAGCGCTTTTAATAGTAATACAGTCACCAGCGGAAAGAACAGGTACATCGCAACAGACTGCAACAAAACCGCCAGTTTTTGACGGGGGTCAAAACCGGTAAACTGGAAGGGATGCTCATAAATGAGAAAAGCCATTACATAGACGGGTACAAACACCGGGTGAAATACCCAGGAAACCAGCCGGGCCAGTAATCGGGCCGCCAGGGGTTGTTCAACGGGAGATATATTATTAGCTGTTGATTCTGTGGTCAGTACAGTATTCATCTTTTCTGGTTCTGGCTGCAAAGTAAGGCAATCTTAAAAAAAGGGTGCGGTTTTTGTATATTGGCAGGGCGCGCCTGACTAGTGCTGATCCGGATTTTCACAAATACCTCAGTATGAAGAAACTACTGCTTGCCATCCTGTTATTGTTCAGCTTCTTCCAGGGATCTTCCCAGAAAGTGGATAAGGCGAAAATGCAGGCCATATACGACTCCATTAAAGCGGCCGGCATCCGTCATCCTGAATTTGTCATGGCCCAGTGTATGCAGGAAACCGGAAACCTGAAATGCAAACAATGCTGTCTCCGCTACCACAACCTCTTTGGCTTTTATATTAAAGGGAATAAGTGTAAAAAATTCGAATCCGATGCAGCCTGCATCGCCTACTACAAAACCTGGCAGGATAAACGTTATGATAAATGGCGTAAGAAGCACCCCAAGGGTGATTACTATCATTTCCTCAAAAGCGTGGGCTATGCCACCGGGGATAAATACACCAATGAACTGAAGCCGAAAGTGGCTTGGGTGAAGAAGAATCTCAGGTTGTAGTCACCCTTCGATACGACGCAGTGCTTGTTGCTCCTGCCCTGAAATGATTCTTAAGCGTCTACTCAGGATGACACGATCATTCGGCTTCGGATGCAGAATGTTTGAAATTTACTCAAGGATTCAATCAGCACTTCAAATGAGTGATATAAAAACGTGACACTAAAATCAGCTTTGATTGTTCAATAGCAGTGACATGCTAAGGGGGCTGGAAAAAATACAAAGAAACCTCTTAAGAATCGTGACGCCCGTGTCATCCTGAGTAGTCCCGCAAAAGTAATCTTACAGGGCTGGTAGCATAACTCAAGCGGGACGTATCGAAGGATCACTTCTTTAGCCCCTTTATCTTATCAATATGAAACGGCGTATGTGCCGCGAAGATATTATTGATGAACAGGAGTTCATTGATGCCCTCTGCTTTCAGCATGGCCATAAAATCACCGGTATAATAACGCTGGTCCACCACCACCACTTTTTCGTAGTTATTGATGAGGTAGGGTGCAAAGGCATTGCCGTATGACTCTTTTACAATCGCGATCTTCCGGCCATTCAGGTGCTGGGTTTCCATTTTTACAATGGGCAGGTCACCCTGGAGGAAAACAGAATAACTGTTTCCGCCACTGGCTCCTTCCCCATACATTTTCGATTTGGCCCAGTATGTCAGGCTGCTTACACTGCCGATATAAAAGCGGACAGAATCCTTAAATAAATAATAGCGCACCGAATCCGGGTTCTCCTTCAGTTTGGGATCACGGGTGAGGCGGTACAGGGAACCCAGGAAAGCGGGTTTAACTTTGGAGCGGACAGTATCCAGAGAAACAGGGGTGAGTCCCGCAGTTTCACAGAAGGCCCGGTACGCATAGTAGGCACCGAGACTGGTCCAGTGGTGATCCGTATTGAAATAAATATATTCTTCCCGGTGTTTCCGGATCTCATCAATGGCCCATACTTTTTTAATTTCCGGATCTTCCGCATTGTAAATATTTTCAATAGCCGGACGGTTGGGCTTCTGCAGTTTCTTGTATTTCTCGGTCAGCTCGAATTCAAGGGCCACCGGCACAATCAGGTTATAAACCTGCAGATCGGGTTTACCGGCCCGGTTATAGGAATTGATCACATCCGCATAGGCTTTGCCCATGGCCGGGCCGCCACCAAACATTTCAAAAGCGCGGTTCTTGAATACAAATAAACTTTTCTTTACCTCACCCACGACCCCATCATCCGGACGAAGACCGGCTGTCTGGTTTTTAGTGGTATCAATTTCCTGCTTTTCATTGGCTTCGGCATTGTTTTCCGGGGCATAGATCTTGATATCAGTGGATTCAAATCCGAGTTTGTTCCGGAAGGAAGTGGATACATCAATCCATTTATCGCGGTAAGGGAAATTATCCGCGTAGTACATTTCAATACCCCGGAAGTAATCACCACTCCAGAGGGCACTGTCGGAATAGGCGGGGAAAGCTGCGAGTTTACGGTTCTCCGCTTCCGAAATATCTTTTTTCTTCATGGACAGGGACAGGATCCCGCCGATCAGCAGCAAACTGCAGAAAAGCGCGACATTGATCACCTGGATTGTTCTGTTTGTTTTTTCACTCATCGGTTAAAATCGGAAATAAATAAAAGGATTATAACTCTTACCCACCAGCTGTGCCACGCACAGGAATAATAACAACACATTGAACCCGATTGTTGCTGAATCATAGATGGTGACCCGGTTCTCCCGTTTCTCGATCCATGTTCTGATTTTATGATACACCGGCATGCAGAAGGTAATGGCCATGATCAGCCAGAACAGGTGCAGGCTCAGGGTATTTTTCAAATCAAGATAATCATCCGCAGCGGGCGTCCAGCTAAATAGTTTCCGGATATAGGCAAACAACATCTGGGTATCAGTAAAATAGAAAATTACCCAACCCGGGATGATAATGGCCAGGGCATAAAAGTGCGCGATAAAGGCAGGAGCTTTGTCCAGCCATTTCTGTAAAAACGCTTTTTCCAGTGCGATAAATACAAAGAAGTACAAGCCCCAGCAGATAAAATTCCAGCTGGCCCCATGCCACATGCCGGTGAGGAACCAGACCACGAGCAGGTTGAAATACATGTGTTTTTTATTACCACCAAGGGGGATATACACATAATCGCGGAAGATACTGCCAAGGGAGATATGCCAGCGCCTCCAGAATTCACTGATGGATTTTGAAATATAGGGGTACTCAAAATTTTCCCGGAAGTGAAAGCCAAACATCCGTCCGAGACCAATCGCCATATCAGAATATCCGGAAAAATCGAAATAGATCTGCAGGGCAAACATGATCAGTCCCACCCAGGCTTCCGGGGTGGAAAGATGGGTCAGTCCGGCCATGGTCAGCGGACTGCCTTTGTCGCCCATATATTTTAACACCAGTTCGGCCGCCACATTGGCGATCACCACTTTTTTAAACAGGCCGATACAGAACCGGGAGATACCCAGGCTGAAATCCTTTAAATTTTCCCGGCGGCTGTCGATCTCGGTCTGCACATGCGCATACCGGATAATGGGTCCGGCCACCAGGGAGGAGTAAAGCGATACATACATCAGGAAGTTGGGGAAGTTGCGCTGCGCCTTGATATCGCCGCGGTACACGTCCACCACATAGGAGATCGTATGGAAAGTATAGAAGGAGATACCCAGTGGTAAGGCATAACCCGGTGCAGTAAACGAAGTTCCCAGCACGGCATTTACCTGGTCCACCAGGAATTTATCGTATTTGAAAGTGGCCAGCAGGCAGAGGTTCAGTACAACGGTGAATGTCACGCCAACCTTCGCCCATTTGGTGCCCCGGTGTTTGTCAATGAAAATAGCATTGGCCCAGTCCACCATGGAGGAAAGGATCAGTAAGGAAATCCAGATCGGTTCACCCCATCCATAAAAGGCCAGTGAAAATATAATGAGCACCCAGTTTCGCCAGGTCGCGTTTTTGGTGCTGTAGTACAGCAGCAGGTTCAGCGGCAGGAATAGAAACAGGAAAATAAGGCTTGCAAAAACCATTGTTCAGCGGGTTAGGGAATATTAGCCGTGTAAAATACTGTTTTGGTCTTTGTTTTTATAGTGATTGCCCCGCTTTTTTATAAAAAATACCCTTCAACGGGTATCTGCCTGCTTTTAATTGACAGTTGCTTAACTTCACGGCCGAAATAAACACACATGCAACTTACCGCCAAACTCATACAATTGCTTCCCCTGCAAACCGGCAACGGGAAAAACGGTCAATGGAAAAAGCAGGATATTATCGTGGAAACCGAAGGTCAGTACCCGAAGAAAGTTTGTATCTCCATCTGGGGCGATAAGATCAGTGAATCACTACTGAAAACGGGCTCTATGCTCAATATTTCCTTTGATGTGGAGAGCCGTGAATACAATGGCCGCTGGTATACCGATGTGAAAGCCTGGAAAGTGGAACCGGCGGGAGGTGCAGGTACAGTGGACAGTATTCCGGACGACAATGTCCATTTTGACGAAGGTCAGATGGAGGGGGGCGGAGACTTGCCGTTCTGAGGCTTGACAGCGTACAGGTTGAAAGGTTGATAAGTTAACTAGTTGACAAGGGGCCTCCTAAGAATTGATTGCTCTTAATAACGGGATGTCGTTCCTTATTACCCTTTCAACCTGTTAACCTATAACTCTTTCCTGAGCCTGGCCACCGGTATATTCAGTTGCTCACGATACTTAGCTACCGTCCGGCGGGCGATATTATAGCCTTTCTCCTGCAGGAGTTCGGTCAGGCGTTCATCACTCAGCGGACGCTTTTTGTCTTCCCCTTCAATAAAATCACTCAGGATCTTTTTTACCTCACGGGTGGAGACTTCTTCCCCGCTTTCGGTGCTTAAGGATTCACTGAAGAAAAATTTGAGCCGGTAGGTCCCGAATTCGGTTTGTACAAACTTGCTGTTGGCCACCCGGCTGACAGTGGAGATATCCAGAAAGGTTTTCTCCGCAATATCTTTCAGGATCATGGGGCGCAGTTCGGTCTCATCCCCGGTGAGGAAGAACTCGTACTGGTGTTCCATGATCGCGTTCATGGTACTCAGCAGGGTATGCTGCCGTTGCTTGATCGCATCAATAAACCATTTGGCCGAATCGATCTTCTGTTTGATAAACAGGACGGCTTCTTTCTGGCGTTTATCTTTTTTGGAGCCGCGTTCGTAATCCTTCAGCATATCCCGGTATCCTTCGCTGATGCGGAGTTCAGGTGCATTACGGCTGTTGAGGGTCAGTTCCAGCGTGCCGGCATTATTCAGGATAAAGAAATCGGGCACCACATAACTCTCGGCTTTGTTGATCTCTCCCACATTGCCCCCGGGTTTGGGGCTCAGGCGGATGATCTGCTGCATCACTTCGCGTAGCTGTTCGTCATCGATATTCAGCCCGCGCTGGATTTTCTCGTAGTGCTTCTTGGTGAATTCATCAAAGTATTTCGAAATGGCTTTGATCGCCAGGTCCACCGGTTTCCCTTCTTCTTTTAAACGGAGAAGCTGAATCAGTAAACATTCCCGCAGGTCGCGGGCAGCCACACCGGGCGGATCGAAATGCTGAATACGGCGGATGATGGCTTCCACTTCTTCCTCAGTGGCGGTGATATTCTGGCGGAAGGCCAGGTCATCCACAATAGCCGATGTTTCTCTTCTCAGGTAGCCATCTTCGTCAATACTGCCCACGATCTGTTCGGCTATTTGCTGATTTTTACCTTCCAGGTTTAAAAGTCCTAACTGGTCAATCAGTGTTTCGTAGAAACTGGTTTCGCTTTTATGGGGCAGCTGCCTGTTTTCATCGTCTTCGGGGTAGTTGTCATCCCGGAGTTTATAATCACCGGGTTCATCATCGCTGTCCTGCACATAATCACTCACATCAATATTCTCGTATTCATCCTCACTACCGTCCATTTCATCAAAATCCTCTTCCCCGTCTTCATTGAATTCATCTTTCAGGTCATCGGCATTCTCATCGTGGCCTTCCTCATCCAGTTCAAGAGCGGGGTTTTCCTCCAGCTCTTCTTTGATCCGGGTTTCCAGGTTGGCCGTAGGTACCTGCAGCAGTTTCATCAGTTGAATCTGCTGTGGGGACAGTTTCTGCAGTAATTTTTGCTGTAAACTCTGACTCAGGGCCATGGTGTTCTTCGCCGGAGTCTTTCTTTTTGAAGACTCCTTTTTTGGTTAACTTGTATGCTACTCTTTGTGCGCGGGTCGCGCCTTTGCACAAAAATAATGCCGTAAATTTAAACGTAAAGAAAACAAATATGGTGCAACGTGTCAGCGGGTTTCTTGTTGTGTTCCTGTTAATGTTTTTTGGAAGCATGAACGGGCAGCAGCACCCAGCGCCCGGGATTAGCATTTCCGGGTTAAAACGCGTTCAATTTCAGCAGGCTGTGAAACCCTTCCAGTCCCGGTTTGCCAAAACAATATTGACCGGAGTATCCCTTAGTTCCAAAACAACCCGTATAGATTTGTTAAACCTGCCAACCCCCTCCTTTTATGTGCAAAATCTTGGCTTTTTCTGTAAACAGGAGCTCCGGTTGGATAAAGTGACAGGGGTGCCCCTGCGCTTCCGTTTGGGATCAAAGGAGTATGTGGACAGGATGGAAGGGAAGGGAAATCGGTAGTCAATAGTTAATAGTCATTAGTGGTTAATGTGCCATATGCCAATTAGCCAATTGGCCTGCTAAGGTAGTTGTTCTTACAAGTTGGACTTCTGGTTTTGCAACGTGTTCAACTTTTTTAACTGACTAATGACTAATGACTTTCTTCAGTACTGCCACGATCTTCTCTCCTTTCTCCCTGATCTGCTCTTCTGTCCAGGTTAAGCTGATTGAAGTGGAGATACAACGGTTCATCACCGCATGACTGGCAGCGAAATCTTTGTTGGCCTGTTCCATGACACGGGCTTTCAGTTCGGGACTGAGGGCGTTGAGGGTGATGGCATTTTTCAGGTGATCCCATTTGCGGATATAGTGCCAGTTATTATCGAACCAGTAGAAGTTACCGGCGAGGATACCCTGTGCTTTTAATTCAGCCACCACTGCCCGTGTTTGCGCTTCGGTGGGCAGGAACCAGCTGATAAAACTGCAACTGTCTCCGGCCGGATCGGGAATTCGGCGGAAACTGACTTCAGGAACAGTCGCAAGGATGGCTTTCAGTTGGGCGTGGTTCTTTTTCTGTATCGCGAGAAATTCATTGAGGCGCTTGATCTGGGCCAGACCTACCGCGGCATGTAATTCAGAAATACGGTAATTGTACCCGATAAAGGGATGCAGGTCTGCCCCGCGGTCCACTCCCAGGTGATCATGCCCGTGATCGGTATACCCGTCACTTTTTACATAAATATCTTCGCGGTTGGTCATCACCACACCACCTTCCGCACAGGTCATGGTTTTTACAAAGTCGAAGGAGAAAGTACCTGCGTCACCGATAGTGCCGAGCATTTTTCCTTTATAACTGCCACCGATACTCTGGCAGGCATCTTCCAGTAAGATCAGGTTATGTTCTTTACAGATTGACTGCAGGGCATCCAGGTCGGCCATACTGCCGCACATATGCACGGGCATGATGGCTTTTGTTTTGGGAGTAATCGCCTTGCGCACCGCTGCCGGATCGAGTGTGAGGGTATCATCCACATCCACTAATACGGGTACGGCACCCACACTCAGCACGGCTTCAAAGGAAGCCACAAAGGTGAAAGCCGGGGTGATGACTTCATCGCCATATCCAATTCCAAGGGCGCTCATGGCCGTACTTAAAGCGGAAGTACCGCTGGAAGTCAGTTGTGCGTATTTGCTGCCAAAGGTTGAACAGATGGCTGCTTCCAGTTCTTTGGATTTCCAGATGCCCTTGCGGGGGCCATCAAATCCATAGCGCATCAGGATGCCGGTTTCAAGGACATCAGTTACTTCTTTACGTTCGAGATCGCTCCAGAGTTCGTAGCCAGGCATAATACCAGTTTGTAGTTAGTAGTTCGTAGTTAGTAGTCGGGGAGACTCCGTTTGGGGAAGTTCCTGACCGGGGGGCAAAGGTAGAAAAGGAAAGGGGGATTGGGAAATGGGAAATGGATCAGCCAACGGAAAGGGGAACTGCCTTGTCAGGCTATAAAACTTCCATGAGAATCATTTTAACCGGGTTATTCATTATTGGCTTTCTGCAGGGTGAAGCGCAGTGGAGGCTGGGACTAAGCGCCGGACTGAACGGATCGAACCTGGTACACAGATGGGACCGACATGAACAGCGGATTACAGGGGCGGCCATTACAAGACTGAATGGCGGACTGCAGGTTGAAATTCCACTGGATGAACCCTGGTACCTGCAAACTGGTATTAATTATTCCGGAAAAGGGGCGAATATGTTTATAACAACATCCATGAAAAAAGATTCTCAACGGGTCCGGTTGAATTATCTTGAACTCCCCGTAATGGTTGATTATAAATTTCCCAGTGAAAATAAGCATCAGATTCTTCTTTCTTCCGGCCCTTATATCGGTTATGGTTTTAAGGGTACGATTGCCTGGAAGGGGAATCGGCCGCCAACACAAAAACATATTCACCGTAAAGAAGAAGAGAAATACCGCCGTTGTGAACTGGGCTGGAAGATCTCCGCGATGTATGAAATAAAATCTCGTTATGGCCTGCGGCTTGATTTCTCCAAAAGCCTGCTGAATATCCATCAACCGGAGGATATTCAGAAGAACAGGGTGATGGGGTTTTCGTTTTATTGGTATCTAAAGGGGAAAGAAAATAGAGAATAGAGAATAGAGAACAGGGTTGGGAAATACTTGCAGACGTTAACCGACTAAACCTCTAAACCCCCAAACGTCAAACTCTCCCTCACGGCTTATAAAAATCCCATTTACCTCCCGGCTGCACCAGGATCGCTATTTCACTCATTTCACTTTCGTTGTTGTTTTTACCGACAGCGGTAATGACGTAGCGGTAAGAGAAATGACCGGAGGAAAGGGTTTCCTTTAACTGGAAGCCTTCGGGTTGGGTAACGATCCTCGATAAATAGCGGGGAATATTGCCAAAGGTCTCGCTGTGTGAATCGGCCGCATACTGGTACACCACATAGTATTTTATTTCCACCCGGTTGCGGGGATCGGGTTTTACATCCAGCTGGATGATCGAGTCATTGGTGATTCTCCGGCTAACGATCGGTGGCCAGGGTTTTTCATTGTCGATCCAGCGCATGGGCGGGAGCAGGGCCGGGTATTTGTAATAATTATTCTGAAGGCTGTCATTCCAGCCATTGGGATTCTTTTCAAAAGCCTTGCTGCTGAAATAAATACTGCCCTGTACATTGGGGTAGCGACGGAGCAGGGTGATCTGGTTGGGCAGTTCTTCCGGATTCTTCCATTTAGGCGCTTTTTCCAGGGTGCGGTAAATACCATGCCCGATATAAATATGCCGTCCGTAACTATGACGGCTCCACCATTCGAGCAGTTTTTCGTAAGCGATTTTATCATGCCCGATCTCCAGGTATAACTGGGGGGTTACATAATCGATCCAGCCTTTTTTCAGCCACAGTAAGATATCCGCATAGAGATCATCATAGTTGGTTTGCCCGGCCCGGCTGTCGCTGCCCTCGGGGTCCTTGTCTTTATTTCTCCATACACTGAAGGGTGAAATTCCAAAGCGGCAGAGTTTCCTTTCCTCTTTGATCACTTTGCTGATGGCCAGGATGATGGAATCGCAGTTGCTGCGGCGCCAGTCATCTTTGGAGAGCGTGGATCCTGATTTGGCGTAAGAAGCCGCATCGGGGAATTCTTTTCCGGGTATACGATAAGGATAGAAATAATCATCCATATGGATGGCATCCACGTCATATCGTTTTACTATATCGCGTACGACATTCACTACAAACTGCTGAGCTTCTTTATTTCCCGGGTCAAAATATTTTTTATCACCATAGGTCAGGAACCATTCAGGATGGATGCGGGTGATATGGTTGGGGGCGATAGAAGAGGTGCCGAGATTATGTATAGCGCGGTAGGGATTGAGCCAGGCATGGAATTCCATCCCGCGTTTATGGGTTTCCTCGATCATAAACTGCATGGGATCATAAAAGGGATAGGGCGGCTTGCCCTGGGTACCGGTCAGCCACTCACTCCAGGGTTCATAGGGAGAGGGGTAGAAGGCATCGGCCGCGGGGCGTACCTGGACGATCATGGCGTTCATACCATTGCGCTGGTGCAGATCGAGCAGCCGGATATAATCGGCTTTTTGTTTTTCCGGACTGTTATAACCACTCTGGGGCCAGTCAATATTATTGACCGTGGCGATCCAGACACCCCTGAATTCGTATTTGGGTTGTGCGGAGGAGTAAATGGAAATGAATAAAGCCAGGAAAAGGAACCAGGCAGGGATTTGTTTCATGTCGTTTTCAGATTCGGAATGAATAATCGGGCGAAGTTACATCATTCGCCTCCATCCCGGATCTTATCGAGCAGTTCGCTGAGAATATTAGCATCTTTTTCTGAAAGATGGCCGAGTATACCATCGATTTCATCCTGGCGGGTATCCAGGCGCTCGAGGAGTTTCTTGCCTTTATCGGTAATCATGACATCCACCAGGCGGCGGTCATTTTTGCAGATCACTTTTTTGACCAGTCCTTTTACGATCAGCCGGTCCACGATCCGGCTGGTATCGCTCATTTTGTCCAGCATCCGTTCCCGGATCTGCAAAGTCGAAAGGGGCTGGGGGAAACTGCCGCGCAGGATGCGGAGGATATTAAACTGCTGGGAAGTGATGTCTTCAGCATCGAAGATCGCTTTGGTCTTATCGCGCAGCCAGGCAACAGTATAGATCAGGTTGATCCCTGCTTTCTGATAAGGATTGCGGAATTTGGCCTGTTGTATATCTTTTTCTATTCCCATATGTGCTGAATCCACCATAAAATTAGAAAGTTTTGGGCGAAGTCGGTGACTTTACCCAAAACTTATTGATAAGCCTCAACCTGATTAGTTGTTGTAATAGAATTTCTCTTCCACGATCTTGCCGTTTTTCCAGCGTTGAACAGCCAGCTGGGTATAGTTCCTGGTGCCGAAATCCTTGTGGGTGTAATCGAACCACCATTCTGTTACAGCGAGGTCGTCACTGTATACAGTATTGATCACTTTGGCACCGCGGAATTCGGTCAGGCCGTTTACAAAAGCCTCTTCGAACTGTCGGTTGATTTCTTTACCTACACGGGCGGGGTAGTCATTGTCCTGCATCACCACATCATCCGCATAAAATTTGTCAAAGGCATCGAGGATTTTTCCTTCCAGCACCATCTGGTTCAGCTGGTCTACGTTTGTTCTTAAGTCGCTCATGGTATTTTTTGTTTGTTTTAATTAATACCACAAAATTAATGTTTAAACATTGAATAATCCAAATCTTTTTCAAATAATCCCGGTATTTAAAGGTTTATTAACAGAAGGCAGGCAGCGAACGTGGAAAAAAATACCTCTTTCAGGTATAGGCCGGTATATTGAAAATCCGTTGTTTTACGGCTGTAAGTCACGAACCACTAACCATTAACCCACCTTTTATGAAGTTTTTCACCGACTCTATCCGCCATTTTTTTGAAGGATTTGCTTCTTTTTATACATCGCTCTTCGAGGGGATCAAGAAAATTTAATTCCCGCTACGCAGGAAGCTGCTGCGCAGCTTATTTTTAACACATAGGCACATAGAAACATAGGGAACACATAGTGTTCTCTGGATTATATTGTAATCAGTCAATGAAGACCCTTTATATTATTCCGGAAAAGAAAGGGGTATTTATTATTTACAGATAATATCCGTGGAGTATTATCTATGTATATACTATGTACCTATGTGCCTATGTGTTTAAATTTCCGCGCAGCGGAAACTCAGCCCTTTGTTTTCAGCTCTCCCGTCAGTTTCAGGATAGAAAACAGATGATGCCCCTCGTGCAGTAAAAAGATATTGATCCATTGCTGCAGGTTCAGCTCCCCAAACAGCGGATGAGTTCCTTTCTTCGCAAAATCAGCTTCTGAAAAATGCAGCATCTCATTGGCCATTTCCTTTCGGGTGGTGATCATGTCCTGCATCACTTCCCGGAAACTCTTCTCGCAGTTGCTGATAAACGCAGGATCCGTATCCGGGGAATACCGTTCAAAAACAGGCCCATGCCCTTTTAAAATTTCTTTGACGCGCCCGATAAAGGTATGCTGGTAGGTTTGTAAGTGTACGATCTGCTGGAAGATGGACCACTTGCCCGGAACAACCTGCTGGCGTACCTGATCTTCACTCAGTCCATCGATAATTTCAACAAGGTTCTTGTGCTGGTACTGCAGGCGGGTGGAAATATGTGATGGTAAATGCATAGCATTGGGTGTTTGTGGTGACTGATAAAACTTAACTCTCCCAGACACGGGTGCCTTCGCTGCAATTGGAACAGATATCGATATTCTTTCGTCCTTTCAGTATCTGCTGCCTGAATTTACTGTATTCCCCGTTCTTCCAGATTTCTTTGAACGGTTTTTTCTTTAAATCGCCCAGCTGGTGCTGCGCATCCTTGTCAAAACAACAGGGTGCCACCAGTCCGTCCCAGGTAATCACCGGGTCATGCCAGAGCCGCCAGCAATGATTGGCGAGTTTGCCCTTGAATTCATATCCATCCGTTGTCTTCCGGTAACGGCTGTATTTGTAAATGGTGGGGATCAGCTGGTTCGGGTCCTTTTCATAATCATAGATCTGCGCTGTCTTGAACCAGACATCATCCACCCCGATCTCCCGGGCCAGTTCCTTTACTTCTTCGATCTGGTGCTCATTGGGCTTCACCACTAAGAACTGAAATACCACAAAGGGTTTACTGCTTTTCAACTCTTTTTTCCATTTTACGATATTGCGGGCACCTTCCAGCACTTTAGCCAGCTGACCGCCCACCCGGTATTGCTGGTACACTTCCTGCGTGGTCCCATCAATTGAAATGATCAGGCGGTCCAGCCCGCTCTCAATCGTGCGCTTTGCATTTTCATCCGTGAGGTAATGCGCATTGGTGGAAGTGGCGGTATAGATCTTTTTCGACCCCGCATATTGAACCATATCGAGAAAAGACGGATTGAGGTAAGGCTCACCCTGGAAATAAAAGACCAGGTAGAGTAATTCTTTGTGCAGCTGATCGATGGTTTCCCTGAAAAAATCCCGCTGAAGCATGCCCGTTGGACGGGTAAAGGCCCGTAACCCGCTGGGACATTCCGGGCAGCGCAGGTTACAGGAGGTCGTGGGCTCGAAGGAAATTGAAACCGGGTAGCCCCATTGCAGGGGTTTCTTCGTCCACTTGCTGATATGGTAGCTCGCCAGCACTTTCAGCCCGTTCCACACCCGCCGGGGGGTTAATTTGGAAAAGAGGTTCACACTGTCTCGTCGGTTTAATCGGCTCATCAGGAGTAAAGGTACGGCCTCCTTCGATACGACGCAGGGGATCAGGTTTTTGCCCTGTGGTTATTCTTATGCGTCTACTCAGGATGACAACGTGATTTCGATTCTTAAAAGGTTTCTTTTGAATCACCTTCAAACCTTAATATTTCTCCCTGCTTTTCAACATACGAAGCCGAATGTTGTTGTCATCCTGCCTGCCGACCGTAGCGATCCTCCTTCACCAGAGGTTTCAGAGGTTAAGAAGCGAAGGTGGGAGTAGTCCCGCAAAACAAATCTCACAGGGCTGGAGAAAAAGTAAATGCGGGACGTATCGAAGGAGACTAAAACGCACTATCTTCAGGAACATTCCCATGACCACCAACGCCTCATCATATCAACTCTTTCCCCTTGGCGATTCGGCCATAACGGTGGATTATGGCAACCGGATCGATGAGGCACTCAACCGCGAAGTGCTGGCCCGCTACCTGCAGTTCAGGCACCAGCAGTTTCCCGGGTTTATCGAAGCGGTGCCCGCCTACAGTTCACTGACTATTTATTATGACCCGGTATTTATCCGGAAACTGCAGCCCGAAGGGCAGACTGCTTTTGAATACATACGGACAAGAATAACCGAAATGTTGTCACTCGCCATTCCGGTTGAAGAAAAACCCTCCAGGCTGGTGCGGATCCCCGTTTGTTACGATCCATCCCTTTCAACGGATATTGAAAACCTGGCTGCATTAAAACAATTGTCAACAGATGAACTGATCCTCTTGCATACAGAAAGGATTTACCGGGTTTATATGATGGGTTTCCTCCCGGGCTTTGCCTATATGGGTACCGTGGATGAACGGATCTCAGCCCCGCGAAAGATAAAACCGCAACCCACCCGGGCGGGCAGTGTGGGTATTGCAGGTCAGCAGACCGGGATCTATCCCCTGGCTTCACCGGGCGGTTGGCAAATCATCGGGATGACACCGGTGCAGTTATTTAACCGGAACCGGAAAGACCCAACTTTACTGCAGGCGGGAGACCGGGTGCAGTTTTATTCAATCGATAAATATGAGTTTGCGCATTATTAAAGCAGGCATACAGGATACCGTGCAGGACCTTGGTCGTTACGGTTTCCAGCAGGCAGGCATCAACCCTTCCGGTGCGATGGACCGGTATGCCCTGCAGGTCGCCAATGCGCTTTTGGGCAATCCGTTAAATGAGGCCGTGATCGAACTTCATTTCCCCGCATCTGTTATACTGTTTACACAACCCGTGATGATCGCCATTACCGGCGCCGATTTCACCCCCAGTATCAACGGGGAAAAAGTGCCGCTGAACCAGTGTATTGTGGTCAATAAGAATGATGCGCTGCAGTTTCACAAGCCGGTCAGCGGGGCAAGGGCTTACCTGGCGGTACAAGGCGGGTTTAAACTGGAACCCTGGCTGGAGAGCCTTAGTACAAATATAAAAGCGATGGCAGGTGGTTTTGAAGGAAGGAGCCTGCGCAATGGAGATGAAATAATCTGCAGGTCAGAAAAGGATTACAGTGCATTACTCCCCGGGAAAAATTTCAGGGTGATGCCCTGGACTGCTGATATACTGACCAACGATACCAGTAAAGAGTTATTTGTCTTACCTGGAAATGAATGGGACCGGCTGACAGAGCAGGCAAAGGAAAAATTCCTGAATACACCCTTTGTCATCACCAAGCTGGCCGACCGGATGGGTTATCACCTGGGCAATGAGCCACTGGCTATTTTACCTGGGGAAGAACTGGTTTCATCGGCCGTTAATTACGGGACCATCCAGTTATTGCCCGATGGCCGGCTGATCATCCTGATGGCCGAGCACCAGACTGCGGGCGGTTACCCGAGGCTGGCGCATGTGATCACTGCCCATCATTCCAGGCTGGCTCAGCAAAAATCAGGGGATGCCGTTTATTTCAGGTTGACAGATATAGCGCAGGCCGAAGACCTGCTGCTGCGGCAGCAACAACGGGTAAAGCAATTACAGAACGCCTGTTTACTTAAATTGCAAGCGTATGCGTGAACATATTGATATCAACTGCGACATGGGGGAAGGCGTGGGTAATGAAGCGGCCCTGATGCCCTTTATTTCCTCGGCCAATATTGCCTGTGGTTTTCATGCGGGGGATACCAACACGATGTTGCAGACCCTTGAACTCTGCAAACAATTCAATGTAAGCGCCGGGGCTCATCCCTCTTTTCTGGACCGCGCCAATTTTGGCCGCCGCGAAATGGAATTACCCGTAACCGAATTATATGAACTCATCATCCAGCAATTACTGATCATGCAGGAAGTGGCCGAGATGGCGGAAGTAACGATCCGTCATGTAAAACCACATGGGGCCTTATACAATATGTCGGCCCGTGAACCTTTGGTAGCCCAGGTAATTGCCAAAGCCGTAAAAAATTTTGACAGCACACTCAGCCTGGTCGGACTCAGCGGCAGTTGCTCCATTGAACAGGCCATTGAGATCGGGCTCAATACGATCAGTGAAGTATATGCCGACCGTACCTACCAGGATGATGGCACCCTTACTCCACGGACGATTAATGGTTCTATGATCAATGATCCCGCGATGGCAGCGGCCCAGGTGCTGGAGATGATCAGGGAAAGAACGGTGACTACCATTAACGGGAATAAAATTCCCATTGTGGCAGAGACGGTCTGCCTGCATGGTGATGGTCCGCATGTGCTGCAAATCGCCGAAACCATCTGCACTACTTTAAAACAGCAAGGCATTGTCGTCCGGTCGCACTAAATCCTCCGCCAAAGGAGCCATTCTTGGTGCCGCCTTCCTGATGGCCACTTCGGCTATTGGTCCGGGTTTCCTCACACAAACCAGTTTATTTACCGGCGAACTGCTCACCAGTTTTGGTTTTATCATTCTTATATCCGTGTTACTGGATATCGGAGCCCAGTTGAATATCTGGCGGATCATTACGGTAAGTGGAAAAAGGGCGCAGGATATTTCCAATACGATGCTTCCGGGACTGGGCATTTTTTTAGCGGCCCTGATCGCTTTTGGCGGACTGGTCTTTAATATCGGCAATATCGCCGGTACCGGGCTTGGATTAAATGTACTCACGGGTATCGATGTAAAAGCCGGGGCCGTTATCAGTTGTTTGATTGCCCTTGGCATTTTCTGGTCAAAGCAGGCCGGCAGCCTGATTGATGTATTTGTAAAAGTGCTGGGTATACTCATGATCGGTCTTACACTGTATATCGCTTTTATTTCACATCCGCCATTGGGGGAAGCACTCTACCGGACCGTATGGCCCGAGAAAACCGACATGATGAAGATTGTGACGCTTGTAGGCGGTACAGTAGGCGGCTATATTTCCTTTGCCGGGGCGCATCGTTTACTCGATGCGGGGATACAGGGTAAGGAACAGCTCAGGCAGGTGACAAAAAGTTCGGTCAGTGGTATACTCATCACTTCGCTGATGCGGTATATACTTTTCATGGCGGCATTGGGTGTGGTTTGGCAAGGGGTGAAGTTATCAGCGGCGAATCCGGCAGCTTCGGTATTTCAATCAGCCGCCGGCGAACTGGGGTATCGTTTTTTTGGTATCGTGATGTGGAGCGCGGCGATTACTTCCGTGGTGGGCGCGTCCTATACAACAGTATCCTTCTGGAAAACCATTTCTCCCTTTGTGCAGAAAAATGAAAAGACCGTCACCAGTATATTTATCATCTTCTCCACGGGTATATTTTTATTTGTTGGTCAGCCGGTAAAACTGCTGGTACTGGCCGGCGCGGTGAACGGGATTATATTGCCGGTGGCGCTGGCGGTGATACTCATTGCGGCCAGGAAGCAAAAAGTAGTGGGGGATTATAAACACTCTTTAATCCTGCAGGTGATCGGATGGGTGGTGGTGGCGGCGATGGGATATATGAGTGTGGTGGGGATACAGCATAGTTTGTGATGCCTCACCCCAGCCCCTCTCCTGAAGGAGAGGGGCTAAGAACATTTTTTTACGCCCCTGTATGGTTTTCTTAGAAATTTATTGCCCGGTATAATAACGGCATCTTCTACCCTCTCTCCTCCAGGAGAGGGGGGTAGGGGGGTGAGGTCTAATCCAGGTACAACATCAGTTTCAGACTCGGCTGAAAACCCTTAAAGAATTTATTAAAAACAAATTCCGGATGAAGGAATACATCGTGGTATCTGGCGCCGGGTAATCCCAGTTTAAATGTGTTTGGTTCCAGGAAATTGCCCTTGCGGCTGATGAGATAGCCCAGTGAAAAAATCTGGCTGTACAGAATTTTATTTCGCTCGGTATTATCGTAAGTAGCAGTCGTGTGCTGGAAACTGATAAAATCGTTCCGGTACATGATATTCTTGCCTGCTGTGTTCCGGTCAAAGTAAAAATAGGGTTCCCAATAGAGCTGGAAATGATTGTTGGTGTTTTTATAGCTATTGATCAGTTCAATGCCAGCTCCTGTTGAAGGGGAGAAGCGGCCATTGATTGCCTGAATGGCTACATGTACATAGGGGGCAATGGTCGAGTTGTAACGGTTCCTGTTCCAGGTATTCCTGATCCTTGTGTTTTTTGACGGGTCAGCAGTATTGTAATAACCGTAAAGATTGTATTTCCAGTTTCTTTCCACGGTCCACTTATCGTTGGTGTTCCATTCGGAACGGATCTGTTCCATGATTGAGTTCAGGTTGGCATTGAGCAATGATCCCAATTGTTCATAGCTGTTGAGCAGTATGGTGATTTTATAAGGCAGGCTGAAATAAATGCCCCGGTAGTCGATTCGTTCGGCCGTTGGTTTTTTCAGCACTCCTGAAATCACGATCGTATCCTGTTCAATTTTCAGGGCAGCCAGTTCTTTTTTCTGGAGCACATAATGCTGACGATTCGCGGGGAAAACCTGCGTACGGATTCGTATCACACCGGCATAATCTGTGGAGTACTCCAGTTTCAGGTTATTGGTTTCTGTTTTCAGAGAGTCCTTTAAGCCGGCAATATCCGTCTGTACCTGGAGGAGGATGGAGTCCATATTCAGCAACTGTTGTAATTGTGATTTACTGGCCATCAGTAAATGGATCCGGCTGCCCCCGGCCAGGTCAATAATAAACTGGTGCCTGAGCCAGCTGCGGTTTACCGGTGTAAAGTACTGGTCAGATTTGCTCATGCCTTCATAGTAAGACCAGCCACTGGTCTGGTTATAGATCCAGGTATTATTATTCTGGGCGGACATGGAGTGGACAGTACCTGCAAGCAGGCACAGGAAAAACAATTTTTTCATGGTTGTTTAATCTTTAGGTTTTATGGAAGGGCCAAACAGGAGAAACCCTTTTTTCCGGCGGGGAATTATTTCATCGGTCAGGGTATTATCGGCCTTTGTGTTGTTATCGTATTTTATTCTTTTGAACAGGGAAACCGGATTATCAGCACCTGATTCACTACCGGCTGAAATGGTTTCTTCCGGTTCCGTCTTTACCAGGTCATTATTATATACCACGCGGAGTTTTTTCTTTTGCACGGTTGCGGGGGCCGGTTGCAGGGGCGGATCAGGTATAACTGTGACGGCGATTTCCGACGGTGCCTGTTCAGGATTTTGTTTATCGTTTACAGAGAGCAGGGAGTCAGGAACAATACCTTTCTTTTTTACAAAAGCCTGTTGAATGCTATTTATTCCAGCTGGAGTTTCTACAACGGGTATTACAACAGGCTGCTCCTGTGGTACGGGATTTATTTGTTGGCTGCTGACAGCAGGCTGATCAATAGGGACGGGTTTGACTGCGATACCTGTTTCTTTTTTTGTAGCGGGAATAACCAGGTAGGCGATAAAGATCAGTACAGCCGCAGCGGCGGCCCATGTCCATGGAATGAAGGCCCGTTTTTTCTTTTTCTCCAGCCGTTGCTGCAGTTTGTTCCAGGATGCGGCTTTATCAAAAGCCGGTCCGGGTGCCAGGGCATCCAGCCTCTGGTCCAGTGGTTCAGTTGATTTTCCGGCTTTCATGTTGTTCATTTTCGTTGTTCAGCATTTTCTGCAATAAGGTTCTTGCTTTCGACAGTTGTGATTTGGAAGTTCCTTCACTGATCTTCAGCAGGGCCGCAATTTCTTTATGGGTCATGCCCTCCACCGCGTACAGGTTAAAGACGGTGCGGTAGCCCACGGGCAGGCGAATGATCAGTTTAAAGATCTCATCCGCTTCCAGTTTACTGAATACATCGTCCGGTACGGCCAGGTTCAGGTCTTCTGTTTCCGCGGTGAGTTCAAAAGGATTTTTTTTCCGCAGGAACATCAGGCATTCATTGATCATGATCCGTTTGATAAACCCGTAAAGGGCCGCTTCGCCCTGGTAGCGGAAGCCGGAGAGATGAGTAAAGAACTTATAAAAGCCATCCAGCATCCGTTCTTCCGCATCCGCTTCAGTTTTCAGGTAGCGGCGGCAGGTCATGAACATAGGCTCCGCGTACAGATCATAGAGGCATTTCTGGGCAGCAGCACTGCCCTGTTTGCATTCTTTGATCAGTTGTTCCTGGTTCATTGGCCCTTGTTGAATAGATAAATGCAAGTTGGGGAAAGGAGGTTGCCTGGCCAATAAAA
>CAZFLL010000001.1:85846-108431 GCA_964519865.1 uncultured Chitinophaga sp.
AAAAACAAAAAAGCCCAACCATAGGGTACGTTGAGCTTTTTTTGTAATCATCCATCCTTGTTGTGTGTCCAATCAGCCGTTTAATATTTTTGATCCGAGCAGGTATTCCTTTTCCGGGTGATAGATGAATAAGCAGGTGCCATTTTTTATCGTAGAGATAATGCTGTTCGCTTCTTCCTTTGGTACGGCCGGGCATCCCCAGCTGCGTCCCATAAAACCACCGGCGGCCGCACGCCCCGCACTCACATATTCCGCGCCATGTATCACAATGGTCCGCATCATGGCCTTGTCATTGATCCCGGGTTCCACGCCGTTGATCTTTAACGAGAGACCGTGTTTACCGATATAGGTATTGTCGGTGACATAGAAACCCAGGCTGCTCTGCAGCGACTCCGGCTGATTCGAAAAACGGGTGGCATATTCCCCACCAGAATTCCGGCCATGGGCCACATAGGTCTGGGTGACCAGTTTGTTATTTTCAATATCAATGATGTACAGTCTTTTCTTCAGCGAAGACTGACTGAAATCACAGATCGTGAGATAATTGCCCCGGCTGATCTTTTTTACATTCAGCAGGTACTCATATCCTTTCCAGGCATAATCAAAAGCCGCTTTGGAAAGCCCGAGCTGCTCCAGCTTTATACTGTTATACAGCGCGGTGGCCGCATCAGCGACTACAGGTGAAAACCGGATGTTTTTGGAAGAGGAAGCTGCTATTGCATCGTCAATCCTGTTCAGGACATGAACAGCGGGGCTTATGGTAAAGGAGCTGCATAAAAACCCCAGGGATATCGGGAATATTAGTTTTCTCAAACAGGTACGGATTTACTTTTTCTAAAACGGAACGCCTGACGAAATTATTATCGCAAGGCGGCAAATTATAGGAATAATATCCTGTTTTTTAAGTAATTAAGGATTAATACGTACAACAGTTATTGCTGATACGGGGGATTTTACGAGATAAGTTGCTATGGGTAGAATATCTCCGATACTTAGTACCGAAAGAATACTAACAGAACAACTTAGTTCTCCATTATCTTATGTATATCGCGTTGCTTGGTAACAAATTCGCTCGAATAGATCCTTAGTAATAACATAAATAAGGAGATCAGCAGGGGCCCGAAGATGAGCCCGATAAAACCAAACAGGTTCAGCCCGATAATAACCCCGAAGACCGTGGTCAGCGGATGTACATTACCGAGTTTCTTTAATAAAGTAAAGCGTAATACATTATCGACCGTACCTATAATACCAAAGCCAAAGACCAGCATGGCGATCCCTTGCCAGTTTTGTCCATTGGCAAAAAACAGGATGGCCAGTGGTATATAGGCCAGGGCGGCTCCTACTACCGGGATCATACCCGCGATACAGGTGACCGCAAACCAGAAAAAGGGCTCTTTCACCCCGATGATTAAATAACCGATCAGTCCCACCAGCCCCTGCGCAAAAGCGATCAGGGGAATACCAATGGCATTGGAAGCGACCATACTGTTGACCTCCTTACCCAGGCGACTTACATTCTCATCTTTCAGGGGAATATATTCATACAAAGTGTCTTCCATGTACCGGGCATTCATCAGCATGAAATAAAGAATAAAGTACATGAAGAAGATAGTGCTGATGGAATTGAACGTGGCGCCCACAATACCAGGCAGACTGGTGGCAATAAAATCACCAAGCTTATTAATATTCTGTTCACTCAGGATTTCTATATGCAGTTTACCCTCTGCATCGGCCACCACTTTCTTCAGGGCCGTGATCAGTTCGGAAGAGTGCTGGATGGCATAACTGACTTTGGTGGAAAGCAGGTTGATCAGCAACCCGATCGGCAATAGGATCACAATAAAGGAAACCAGCATCAGCAACAGGGTGGTCCAGCCCTTCCGCCACTTCTTCTTTTCAGTCAGGTAAAGCATGCTGCCATGCATTAATATATATAAGGTGATTGCCCCCAGCAGGGCCGGCAGAAACGAATACAGCTGCCAGCTCAGTAAAATACCCAGCAACAGGATGATAATGATAAAGAACACCTGCCGGAGACGATTCTGGTCGAGGACATTTTTGCTCATGGGAAAGGGTTTGTGATGTAATTTACGCTATACCTTCACTTCCTTCCATTTCCCTTTCTTAAAATAGTACCAGGCCACCAGGGCAATCAGGGTTTCGGCAACGGGTACGGCTATAAAAGCGCCAAGCGGACCCATCTTAAATACCTTGGCCAGTAAGAAGGCAAAGGGGATCTGGAAGAGCCAGAAGCCCACAATATTGATCCAGGTGGGCGTTTTGGTATCACCAGCCCCGTTGAGGGCCTGTACCATGACCATCCCGATACCATAAAAGATATAGCCACTGCCGATGATCTGCATGGATAATACCCCAAAACGATGCACTTCGGGCTGACTGGTAAAGATGCTGATAATGGGTGAGGCAAAGAGCAGGAAGATAAACATGACCACGGCCATAAAGATGGCATTGAACCGGGTGGCCAGTATCACACTCCGTTCCGCCCGTTCAGGCTGACCGGCCCCGAGGTTTTGTCCGACCAGCGTGGCGGCAGCATTACTGAGTCCCCAGGCAGGTAATATAAAGAATACCACATTGCGGATAGCGACCTGGTAACCGGCCGTGGCCTGCGTGCCCCCGGTATCGGATACCAGCCAGGCGAGTACGATCCAGCTGCCGCTCTGTATAAAGAACTGGAAAGTGGCCGGCCAGGCTACTTCGAGCAAGTGTTTAATGACCGGGAAATCAAATTTGAAATGCGACCATTTGATCTTCATATTTCCCTTGCTGTGGAACAGGTGATAGCATTGATAAATGACCCCCGTACCCCGGCCGATCACGGTGGCAATGGCTGCTCCCTTCAATCCGAGTTCGGGGAAAGGCCCATAACCATTGATAAGCGTGGGACATAATATAATATTAATGAGGCTTGCCAGCCAGAGACTGCGCATAGCAATGGCTGCATCCCCGGCACCACGGAATACCCCATTGATCAGGAAGATCAGGATGATGACCATACTGCCACCCAGCATGATGCGGGTGAATATCGCTCCTTCTTTAATTACCTGGGGCTGGGCCTTCATCAGTCTTAAGATATCCGGGGCATAGATCAGTCCGGCCATACTGAGCACCAGGGCCGCGAGGATACCGATCAGGATCGACTGGGCGCCCGCATGCGCCGCGGCTTCGGGATTTTTTTCCCCGATACGACGGGCCACCACGGCGGTGGCACCCATGCCGAGTCCCATGGCGATGGTATAAATAATGGAAATAACGGATTCGGTGAGTCCGACCGTGGCAATCGCGTCTTCACTGTTGGGGAGGTGACTGACAAAATACATGTCCACCACGGCAAAGACCGATTCAAGCATGAGCTCCAGGATCATCGGGATGGCCAGCAATACGATGGCCCCGCGGATTGACCCCTGGGTATAGTCGTGCTCCCCGCCTTTAAGCGATTGCTTTATAATGGAAATAAAATGAGAAACCTTGTTGGTTGGTTGTTTCAACATGAGTGAAATACTTTAGTAAGATTAATGAATAACGGGAAATCACTGCAATGCTGTATTGCAGTCAGTCAGTGGTCAGTAAAAATCAGGTTCTTACCCGGATGGCCCGGGATTACAATGGGAGCGAACCTTAGCAGTACTTCATATTCTTTACTTAAAAGAAGGGCAAATGTAGGGGAAAATCTAAAAATCAGGAATTCGGAACCGGATAAAGTGGAAATTTGTGGTTCGACAAGCTCACCATGACACAGTTATCACCCTGCCTGCCGACCGTAGCGAAGCGAAGGTGGGAGCGTGCCGAAGGGCGTAGTTCGACAAGCTCACTATGACAAGAATATAAGCTTATCATGGCAAAAAGAGTGCATAACAAAAGAAACATATTAATCGTTGGCGTGGGCAATACCCTGATGGGCGATGATGGTATCGGTGCGTATGTGGCTGCCCGTTTGGAAGAAAGGCATCTGCCGGGTGTACATGCGGTCACCGTACAGCAAATGACCAGCGACCTGTTGGATGAAATGTTGCAGGCCAATAAAACGATCATTGTGGATGCAGCCGTGGAGGGGGATCCCGTACAGTTTTATAAGGTGGATGAGACGGCCCCAGCCGGGGCTTCCTATTCTCATTATACCAATGCCATCCAGTTATTGAAAATGGCTCAACTGGTATATGAACGTAATTTATCCGTTTATATCTGTGCCGTGGGTGCCCGGGATCTTACATTGAATGGAACACTGTCACCGGAAGGAAAGAAAAATGCTGACCAGGCGGTCAGCACTATTCTTGGATGGATAAATGGACATGAACACTAAGATCGTTCAATACTCCGGATCAGTTTTCCGCTCCGGTCTTTCAGTTCAATCACCATAGGCATTTTTCCGATCGCATGGGTGGAGCAGGACAAACAGGGATCATAACAACGGATGGTGGATTCCACCCGGTTCAGCATCCCTTCTTTCACAGCTTCTCCTTTTACATATTGCCGGGCTACTTCCAGTACCGAACGGTTCATGGAAGGGTTGTTCTGCCCGGTGGCGATGAGCAGGTTTACATTGATCAGTTTACCGGTTTCATCAGTTTTATAATGATGGAATAAGGTTCCTCTTGGCGCTTCAGAACTGCCGATTCCTTCCTCATAATTCCAGCGGCCATGGTGCTGGATATGCAGGGAAGTGACTTCCTTATCATTTAAGATCCTTTCTGCATCTTCCACATCACTCAGGGCTTCAATCAGTCTTGTATAATGATAATAGAAAGTACCATGCACGGGACGGCCGCCATTGATCTGCCTGAATTTTTCAAATTCTTCCTGGGCCAGCGGGGTTTTCATGCGGCTGCATACATTGAGCCTGGCCAGCGGACCAACGCGGTAAAATCCTTTATCAAAACCATAGGGTTTGTAATAGGGATATTTGAGGTAGGACCAGTTCACGGAACGTTCGGCAATAAACTCCAGGTAACGTTCAGGACTGATCTGGTCATTCAGGATCACGCCTTCATCATCCATAAAGCGCAGTTTGCCATCATAGAGTTCATGTTCACCACCGGGACCAACAGTACCGAGGTACAACGTAGGTGAGTTGGCAAAGGATTGCACCATCGCCCCGTTCTCCTCATGGAATTTCTTGATGATATTCAGACCGATCAGTACGGTTTGTTTCGCTTCAGGGATCCAGTCGAGCAGGGCTTTCCGGTTCTCTTCGGTCAGCGGGTATGCCATACCACCGGGCACGATCCCCATGATATGTATTTTCTTACCCGTAATGCGTTCGCTGATCTCCTGCCCGAACTTGCGCAGCCGGATACCCCTTAAAGCGATATCAGGAAAATGCTCGGCGATGCCGATGATATTCCGTTTAGCCGGATCACTGTCATACCCCAATAAAAAATCAGGGGCCGACAAATGGAAGAAGGACAAGGCATGGGAAGAAAGGTTCTGCCCGATATGCATTAACCGCCTTAGCAGATTGGCTGTATAAGTTGGTTTGATCCCCTGGATCATCTCACAGGCCTTTACACTGGCGAGGGTATGACTGGTGGGACAGATACCACAGATCCTTGGGGTGATCGTGGGCATTTCGGTGTACATCCGGCCTTCGCAGAATTTTTCAAAACCACGGAATTCGTTTACATGAAACTGCGCATCATGCACGCTGCCATCATCATTCATTTCGATGGTGATATTGGCATGTCCTTCGATCCGCGTCACAGGCGAGATAAATATTTTACGCTTATCCATATTTCAGTTTTTTGGTCTTGCCCAGGTCAGGCAGACGGTCATTGAGAAATTCAGCCAGCACATAGAAGATCGTATCCGCATCAGGCGGGCAACCGGGGATCACAAAATCCACTTTCACCACTTCCTGCAGCGGCACTACTTTATCATTGAGGCGGAGGAGACAGGGGTGACCGGGTAATTCACCTTTATCATCATTGCTGACCGCGTTTACATAAGCCGCGTCCACCACTTCTTTCAGGTCAAAATAATTCCGCATACCGGTTACATTGGTCATCACTGCGCAGTCGCCCAAGGCGATCAGTGTTTTGGCCTGTTTGCGGATATGCAGAATTTCCTTGTAGTGTTCATCACTGGTAATGGAACCTTCCACCAGGGCAATATCCACTTCTGGGAGTTCCTTGCCATCCACCACGGGACTTTTCACGATATCGGCAAGCTTGACCACATCGAGAATGCGTTCATCGATATCCAGCAGCGACATATGGCAACCGGAGCATCCTCCGAGCCAGATCGTTGCGAGTTTCTTTTTAGTCATCTTTAATAGTTTAATATCAACATTTGTTCTTTGAAAGAGGAAAGAGGAAAGAGGAGAGAGGAGAGAGGAAAGTTTTTCAACTTTAGTAAACTCCTGACACCTGCTACAACTTCATCTTCCTTTTCTCCATCAACTCTGCTATCATACCCGGGTTTTTCACCAGCTGTCCCTGCACAATGGCTTTAGGCCAGATAGCGCCAGTCGGACAGGCGTGCAGGCATTTGCCGCAGGAAGTACAGGTAGTTGAGGCACCCCATGGGGTATCGAAGTCGGAGATGATCCGGACCTGGTGTCCGCGGTTTTTGATATCCCAGTTATGCGCGCCTTCCACTTCGTTGCATACGCGTACACAACGGGTGCACATGATGCAACGGTTATGATCCATTACATACCAGGGATGGGAAGTGTCCACATTGCATTGCGGGAACAGGTGGGGGTAACGGATATTGTCAACACCTGTTTTATAACCCAGTTCCTGTAATTCACAACTGCCATTGGAAACACAGACGGCACAAACGTGGTTCCGTTCTGCAAAAAACAGTTCGGTAGTAATCCGCTGGTATTTTTTTATACGTTCAGTAGCCGTGCTGATCACCATATTTGCGGTTACTTTGGTGGTACAGGCAGGCATCAGTTTATTGATGCCCTCCACTTCCACGAGGCAAAGCCGGCAGGAACCGATATCCGCTATTCCTTTCAGGTGGCACATGGTCAGTATTTCAATATCATGCTCGCGGCAGACTTCAAGGATTGTCCTGTGCGGATCCACCTCCAGTTTTTTATCGTCTATCAGTACAGGTATCTTATTCATACAATCATCATTGTAATCAGTAAACTTGTTTTATTCCACATTCACGATCTTGCTTTCATATTCTTCCCTGAAATGGCGAAGGGTGCTGAGCAGTGGGTTGGGTGCAGAAGCGCCCAGACCGCATAAACTGGTTTCCTTCACATACACGGCCAGTTCTTCCAGCCGGTCAAGGTCAATCCTTGTGGCTTTTCCATCAACAATCTTTTGCAGCAGGTCATGCATCATTTTAGTACCTACCCGGCAGGGAATACATTTCCCGCAACTTTCATCCATACAGAATTCCATAAAGTACCGGGCCACATCCACCATATCCGAACTTTTATCCATCACGATCAGTCCACCGGACCCCATAATGGATCCAAGACTTACCAGGGATTCATAATCCATCTTGACATCCAGGTGAGCGGCGGGGATACATCCCCCGGAAGGACCACCGGTCTGTGCTGCCTTGAATTCTTCCCCGTTCTGAATGCCACCTCCTATATCAAACACCACTTCACGAAGCGTGGTGCCCATGGGTACTTCAATCAGTCCGGAGTAATTGATTTTACCAGCCAGGGCAAATACTTTTGTCCCTGCACTTTTTGGCGTACCTGTTTCACCATACCATTCACCCCCGTTCATAATAATTGCGGGAATGGCGGCATAGGTTTCCACATTATTGATCAGTGTAGGCTTGCCCCAGAGTCCTGACTCAGCCGGGAAGGGCGGTCTTGGTTTAGGGGTACCGCGTTTTCCTTCAATGGAGGCGATCAATGCCGTTTCTTCCCCACATACAAAGGCACCGGCACCGATCCGGACTTCCACTTCGAAAGAAAAAGCACTACCCAGGATATTTTTACCAAGGAGGCCCAGTTTGGTGGCTTGTTTTATTGCGAGTTCAAATCGTTTTATGGCGAGTGGATATTCACCACGTATGTAGGCAAAGCCTTTACTGGCCCCGATTGCATAACCGGCAATGGCCATGCTTTCCAGGATACGGTGGGGATTTCCTTCCAGCACACTGCGGTCCATAAAGGCCCCGGGGTCACCTTCATCACCATTGCAGATGACGTATTTCTGGTCACTGATATATTTATATACGGTTTCCCATTTCAGTCCGGTAGGATAACCGGCACCACCACGTCCGCGGATCCGGCTTTGTTTGACTTCGGCTATGACTTCTTCGGGTGAAAGAATGAAGAGTGATTTATCCAGGGCCTGGTAGCCACCGGCGGCCAGGTAGTCTTCAATGCTTTCCGGGTTGATATCACCACAGTTTCTCAGCGCAATTTTCTGCTGGCGTTTGAAAAACGGATCCTCCGTTGCATTCACAAACGGGGTTTCCCTGGAATCGGAGAATAATAATAGATCTTCCAGCGGCTTTTTATCCACCAGCTGGCTTTGCACCACCTGGCTGATATTATCGCAGTTTACTTTCTGGTAAATGGTCTGTTCAGGCAGGTATTTCACCAGCGGCCCCTGGTTACAAGGTCCCATACATCCGGTGGGAATAACTTCAACTGTATCTTCCAGGTGACGGGCTTTGATTTCTTCAGTCAGTTTATTTAAAACCTCTTCTGATCCCGAAGAGATACAACTGGCACCACAACATACACAGATACGGTGTTTATATTGCTGCTGTTTCTCTTTTACTTTACGGGTCAGGTCCTGTAATTCATGACGGATCATACGATTCCTGTTTTCTCGTTAATACTATGGATGATATGTTCAACATTGGCCTTTCCCTGCACATCATTATCTATGACCACAGCCGGGGCCAGACCACAGGCGCCAATACAACGGGCGACCTGGACACCAAGTTTATTATCCTTTGTGACCTGGCCGGGTTTAAGCGCGAATTGCTGTTCGAGTTTGTTCAGGATCGCCTGTGCGCCTTTTACATAACAGGCGGTACCGGTGCAGACAATGCAGGTATGTTCCCCTTTAGACTTCAATGAAAAAAAGTGATAAAAAGTAACAGTGGAGAATACCCGTGATGGTGGCAGGTGCAGGGCTTTGGCAATATAGGTCAGTACCTCAATGGGTAAATACCCGTAGGCGCCCTGCGCGGTATGCAGTATTTCGATCAGTGCATCGGGTTTGTAATTCTCTTTTTTTATCCGGGCCGCTATCAGTTTTAACCTGGGGTCGGTTTTAGGCGTGTCTTTAACAGGGACAGCAGTGTCGCTTTTCATAAACTATTCTCCTGATGTTTAATGGAAAAAATGGCAGTGGCAACTGCCGGCAGATCGTTAGATAATGCTTTCATGAAGCGGTGTACCTGGCGGTACTTTGATGAACAAGAACGAAATTATTGAGCAGTGTATGGGCAGTACATGATTAAAGTCAGTTGAGAACCTGTTGTTTAACCATTCTATTAAAATCAATTGAACGGTTCATTTATTGCAGAAAAATGACAATAATCATATCCGCTCATGACGGCACCTGTTTGAATCGGGTACTTCCACAGTCGAAATTTGATGAACCTCACTTTAAAAACCCGGATTATGGAAGAGCCCCGGCAAACCCAGCTCCTTAACCAGCTTTGGGAAATTCAGTTAAAAGATGGTTTTGTAAATGATGATGCAGTGAAACTGCTGGCAAAACGTTTTGACCTGTCTGATGTGGAAGTGGAAGGGGTGGTCTCTTTTTACCATTTCTTTCACCGGAAGCCAACGGGAAAATTCACGATCTACCTTAATAACAGTATTGTGGCAGATCTGAAAGGGTTTAACCGGATTAAAGACACGTTTGAACGGGAAACCGGTGCCAGTTTCGGTTCGGTGGACCGCACCGGTACGTTTGGCCTGTTCCTTACACCCTGCATCGGGCTCAGCGACCAGGAGCCATCTGCCCTGATTAATTTTTATCCGTTTACCAACCTGAATGCGATCAAGGTAAAAGATATAATCTCCCAGTTGAAAAAAGGAGTGGCCCCGGAAGCCATCTGTGATGCACCGGCAGATAATATCCGTTATATGCCTTCGGGTAATAAAACCGTATTCTTCAAACCTTTTGAAGCGGGTTGTACCCTGACCAGGGCCGGGCAACTGGGACCAGAAGGGATTATTGAGGAATTGAAGAAAGCCGAACTGGCCGGAAGGGGCGGTGCCTATTATCCCACCTGGAAAAAATGGAATGCCGCCCGGCTGCAGCCATCTAACCCGAAATATATTATATGCAACGCGGATGAAGGTGAACCGGGTACATTTAAAGACAGGGTACTGATCAATACACAGGCCCGTTCCCTGGTGGAAGGCATGATGATCTGCGGCTATGCGGTAGGGGCATCATCCGGTATTATATACCTCCGGGGAGAGTACCGCTGGCTGGAACATAAACTGAATGAAGCCATACAGGAATACCGAGAAGCCGGGTTGCTGGGACAAACAACTAAACACCTCGAAAATTACAGTTTTGATATCCGGGTCCAGGTCGGGGCAGGATCTTATGTATGCGGGGAGGAAACTGCCTTGCTCGAATCACTTGAAGGGAAAAGAGGAGAGCCCCGGACCAAATGGTATTTCCCCGTGGAAAGAGGCTATTTGCAACAACCTACTGTAATCAATAATGTGGAAACATTTTGTGCGGCGGCCCGCATTCTTGAAATGGGTGCAGACGCGTATATACAACTGGGTATACCGGGGTCACCGGGAGTCAAACTGCTCAGTGTATCCGGTGACTGCAAACTGCCGGGTATCTATGAAATTGAATGGGGGATGACGGTGGCCGAACTGCTGGAACTCTGTGAAGCAGAAGATCCTTATTATATACAGGTAAGCGGGCCTTCTGGTGAGTGTATTTCCATAAAAGATAAATACCGCCGTATTTCCATGCTTGACCTGCTGGCCCGTAAGGATATACGTTGCGGTGGTTCCTTTATGATCTTCAGTAAGCAAAGGGATTTGGTGAAAGTGCTGCTGAATTTTACTGAATTTTTTAAATCCGAATCCTGCGGGATTTGTACTCCCTGCAGGGCCGGTAATTTTATTATCCAGCGTAAACTGGAACGGCTGAGCAACGGGCTGGCCACGGAAACAGACCTGCAGGAATTAAAAAGCTGGGGTACAATCATGAAAAACACCAGCCGCTGCGGGCTGGGTAAAACGGCTACGAACAGCCTGATTTATGCGATGGATAAGTTTCATGATTATTTCTCTGCTAAACTCGATAAGGAATACAACGGGCTGAACCTGCGGTTTGATATGGAAGGGGCCACTAAGGAGTATGAGCAATACAAAATCTGATCGTATGGCAAAGATGGTAAACATTACAATTGATGGGAAGCCTTACCAGGCGGAAGAAGGTAAGAACCTGATGCAGGCTGCCCGGCAAAACGGGGTATTTATTCCATCCCTTTGTTTTTATGAACATATAGAACCCCCGCTGGGAACCTGCAGGGTATGCACCTGTAAGATCAATGGAAAATTCAGTCCCGCCTGTACGGAAAAAGTTTCAGAAGGGCTGGCTGTGGAAGTTAATTCACCAGAACTGATGGATACCCGTAAAGCCCTGGTGGAAATGATGTTTGCGGAAGGCAATCATATCTGCCCGGCCTGTGAAAAAAGCGGGATGTGTGACCTGCAGCATATGGGCTATGAGCTTGGTGTTTCTTCCACCCGTTTCCAGCACCTGTTCAAGGACCGGATCATTGATTTCAATCCCACCCGCATGGTGATGGAGCACAACCGCTGCATCAAGTGCCTGCGCTGTGTGGTGGATGTAAAAACCAGTGACGGGAAAAAAGTATTCAATTACCAGAACCGGGGAAATGAAACCTATGTCGGGATTGACTATGAACAGGAGGCCAGGCTTTCAGAAGAACAGGC
Organism: uncultured Chitinophaga sp.; assembly: GCA_964519865.1. GTDB lineage: Bacteria > Bacteroidota > Bacteroidia > Chitinophagales > Chitinophagaceae > JJ008. The sequence goes on from CAZFLL010000001.1 coordinate 97,755, forward strand.
GGTAAATGCGATGAAGATATGCCCGACCGGTGCCATTATGGTAAGAGGAGTCAGCCAGGCGGAGCCTTTTGGAGACAGGAAGTATGATATGGAGTCTGTACAGGAGAACTACAATGCGAAGAAAAAAGGAACCGGCCGCCCGCCGGTGATGAGTAAGAAGATCGTGGCCACTGTATCATTGGCCGGTTGTTTTGGCTGCCATATGTCCCTGCTGGATGTGGATGAGGAATTACTGGATATTGTGGAACTGGTATCTTTTGACAAATCACCACTCACCGATATTAAACAATTCACTTCACGTTGTCATATCGGGCTGATTGAAGGCGGGGTTTGCAATTCCGAAAATGTGGAAACCCTCCGTAAGTTCAGGGAGTACTGTGATATTCTTGTTTCACTTGGGGAGTGTTCGATCTGGGGAGGGCTGCCCACCATGCGTAATTCCATTCCATTGAGCGAGTGCCTGGAAGAAGCCTATCTCAACTCAGCTACCAGTGAAGCGGGGGCGAATATTATTCCCTATCATGAGGATCTCCCCAAAATACTGGATCGGGTCTATGCCTGTAATGAAATTGTAAAGATCGATTATTATATACCGGGTTGTCCCCCGGACGCGAATCATATCTGGAAAGCAGTGAAAAATATACTGTGGGGTGAAGAGTATTCCATCCTGTATTCCGAATTTAAGTACGATTAATGCCATTGGTTATGAACAGAAAGATTACGATCGACCCGGTTACCCGTGTGGAAGGCCACGGCAGGGTGACCATTCACCTGGATGAATATGGACAGGTGAAAGATTCTTTTTTTCATATCGTGGAATTCCGGGGCTTTGAACGGTTTATCCAGGGGCATCCGTATTGGGAAGCACCGGTACTGGTGCAACGGCTCTGCGGTATATGCCCGGTAAGCCATCACCTCGCGGCAGCCAAAGCGATTGACCAGCTGGTGGGGATTGATCCGAAAGATCTTTCTGCCACTGCCACCAAACTGCGCCGGCTGATGCATTACGGGCAGGTGTTCCAATCGCATGCCCTTCACTTTTTCTACCTCGCCTCACCTGATTTACTATTCGGGGTGGATGCCCCTCTGGAGAAAAGAAATGTAATTGCGGTGGCGCTTGAAAACAGGGAGCTGGCTATTAAAGGGATTACTATGCGGAAATTCGGGCAGGAAATTATCAAGGCGGTGGCCGGTAAGAAAATCCACGGTATACTGGCCGTACCAGGCGGGGTCCATAATAACTTAACGGAGGAGGAAAGAGACTATTTCCTGGATGGTAAGGAAATTGAAAATATTGATACCATGATTGAATGGTCACTGGCCATGGTTGATTTTATAAAAGGGTATCATGAGAAAAACAGGAAGTTCCTGGATGAATTTGCCCGTTTTCCTTCCGGTCATCTCGGGATGGTAAATGAATGGGGTGCCATGGATCTGTATGACGGCCAGCTGAGGGCCATTGACAGCGAAGGAGATATCACCCTCGATGATGTGTCCACCGACCTGTACCAGGATTATTTTTCGGAAGCGGTGGCCCAGTGGTCTTATATGAAATTCCCATACCTGAAACAGGTTGGCCGGGAGAATGGCTGGAACCGGGTTGGCCCCCTGGCCAGGATTAATGTATGCGATTCAATTACTACTCCATTAGCGGAAAAAGCAAGGAAAGAGTTTATCGCTTTTACAGGACAAAAAGTAAATAATAGTACGATGTATTCCCACTGGGCACGGCTGATTGAAGTGCTGCATTGTGCCGAGGTAATCAGGGACTTATTACATGATCCGGGACTGATGGGGAATGACCTCGTCCGGAAAGGAACACCAAGACTGAAAGGGATCGGTATTATTGAAGCGCCCCGGGGTACGTTGACCCACCATTATGAAGTGGATGAAAAAGGCATGATCACCCGGTGCAACCTCATTGTATCCACCACCCATAACAATGATGCCATGAATACCGCGGTGAAATGGGTGGCGAATAATGTGATCAGCCGTAAAGGCACCATTACTGACGGGATGCTGAACCAGGTGGAAGTGGCCATCAGGGCCTATGATCCCTGTCTCAGCTGTGCCACACAGGCCATGGGGAAAATGCCGCTTAAAGCCGAATTGTATAATTATAAAGGAGAACTGATCGATGAAAAATTCAAACACTGAAAAAGCAGGTGTATTACTCCTGGCGATCGGCAACAGCGGTAGAATGGATGACGGGCTTGGCTGGAAATTTGCCGGGCTCCTGGGGCAATCGGGCAGGAATTTCATCGATTGCGAACTCCGTTACCAGCTGCAGGTGGAAGATGTGCTGACCGTCAGTCGCTACGATAAAGTCATTTTTGTGGACGCCACCCATGATGAACCGGAGGATGGGTTTGAATTAAAACCCTGCCGGCCGGCTGAGCATTATTTTTATTCATCGCATATGCAAAGCCCTGAAACCATTCTTTACCTGTCAAAGGAACTTTATAATAAAGAACCCGAAGCATTTGTGCTGGCTATTTCGGGTAATCAGTGGGGCCTGGGGACCTGTCTCAGTCAGAAAGCAGAAAATAACCTGCAAAAAGCCTTTTTGTTTTTTCAACAAATACTGGATACTGAATTCCGGAAAACTGCCTGAAACGCAGTGAAACCCTATCTGCTGCAGGATACAGTGACTCTTCAAAACTGAATAGAACGGGTAAAGGTTACCTGTTTTAAAACAGTGTGAACCTATTAGTTACAGGTTTTATTTTTCAACTTCTTTGCGAGGGTGAGTAGCCTTTTTCAAAATAGCTGACAATCTGCTGACAATCCTTACACCTGTAAGGAAAGGATATCATATTGAAGTCTGACAGGCATCATAACCCGGCATCCCGATTCGGTCTAATATAGCATCCGCTTAGCCAAACTAAATTCATCGCCATATGAATTTCTATCTCACAGGATTGTACTTCCTTCCCTTTATCATGGGCGGGATACTTCTGATCGCCCCGGCAGCTATTTCAAGGATACTTGTCATACTGAGTTCCGTTCTTTTATCTGCCATTGCCCTTTATGTTTTTCTGACTATTAATGAACCGGTTTATTTCAGTGTACCGCACTATGTGAACGAGATCGTAGCGGGTGCTGATATACTGATGCTCCTGTATTTCGGCTGGGTGGCCATACAACGGAAGAGCATACTGGTAGGTGTCATGAGTATCCTGCAACTCGGTGGTCTACTGTATCTGCTGAAGAACCTGCCTGCCGGAGAGTCTATGCAGTTTATGGTGGACAAACTGAGTGTATTCATGTTTCTCCTGATCAATATTATCAGTGGTATTATAGCGGTGTTCACCCTGCGTTATATAGCAGAGGAAGACTGTTCTGCTTTCCGCAAGAAATTTTTCCTTTCCGTATTGTTTTGTTTTATCGCGGTCATGAACCTGCTGGTGTCTTCCGATAACCTGGAATATTTTTTCCTGTTCTTTGAACTGACCACCCTGGCTTCCTTCCTGTTTATCGGGTTCCGGAAAGATGAGGTCTCTGTAAAAAATGCGCTGACGGCCTTATGGATGAACCAGGTTGGCGGGATCGCTATCCTGGCCGCTATTTTCTTTATTGCCTATAACGGGTATGGTGAAATCACATTCAGTAACCTGCTGGCACATGCGCATGCGGAAGGCATCCTGCTGCCGCTGGCCCTGTTGAGTATTGCGGCATTAATTAAAGGAGCACAGCTGCCCTTCAGCAAATGGCTGCTGGGTGCCATGGTGGCTCCCACACCTGTCAGCGCCTTACTGCACTCATCCACCATGGTGAAGATTGCTCCCTTTATTATTCTCCGTTTATCCCCCGCACTGAAAGATACCCCGGTGGCCATGGTGATCATCGGCCTGACCGGTTTTGTTTTTATTGCTTCTGCCATCAGTGCCTTGTCACAGGATAATTTCAAACGAATACTGGCCCATTCCACCATTGCCCTGCTGGCCCTGATGATCATGATGGGGGCGGTGGGCACACCGGTTACCGTGGTGGCTTCCCTGGTGCTGGTATTGTTCCATGGTATTTCCAAGTGTATGCTCTTCCTGAATGCGGGGGTGCTGGAGCGGGTCTTCCACCTCAAGCAATCCTCTGATATGGATCGCCTGGGTGAAAGCGGACCATTTACAGCCCTGGTAATGACCATTGGTTTTATGTCCTTATTGCTTCCTCCCTTTGGTGCCTTTATTGGTAAGTGGCTGAGTATTGAAACTCTGGGCGGACTGGCTACGGATAAAAAGATACTGGGCGCACTGGTTATACTGGCTGTTGCAGGTGGCGGTGCTGTGTTATCCCTGCTTTATTTTAAAGTGATGGGTATACTGATCAACCGTACCGGCGAACAGGATCATATCCGTTTTGAAAAGACCGGCCCTTATTATTCACACACCATATATATATTACTCGGACTGGTACTGGCCAGTATTATCGGGCTGCCTTTATTACTCAACTATTATTTCGCGCCGGTGGCCGCTGCTACGATCGGGCAACCGGTTCCGGTACTGACAGAAGGATGGAATCTCTTCATTGGTACTATGCGTATTCCGTTGCTGCCCATGCTGATTGCTTTCTTTTTGCTGCCGGTGACGGTGATCGCGGCTATGTTTATCCGCTTCCGTCATGTGGACAGGGCCAGGGAATACATGTGCGGGGAGAAAGTGAATTACTCCTTCTCGTCTTTCTATTTCTCCACCGAAAGGGCCATCCCGTATTTTTCAGCCGCGGGTATCCTGTTTTTTATCGCGCTGATCATTGTGGCATTGATTTAAACTGACTATTATGAATGCGTATCTTATCCCGGTTCTGCTGATTGTACTTGCACCATTCATTGGTGGCCTGGTCTATGGCTTTGACCGTATTGTAAAGGCCAGGATGCAACGCCGGATCGGACCTCCCCTTTTACAGCCTTTTTATGATTTTCTCAAATTAGCCGACAAGCGGCAGATGATGGTGCATTCCACCCATGCCTTCCTGGGCATCATGCATTTTGTTTCACTCTGGTTTGCACTCGCCGTGTTATTACTCGGCGGCGACCTGATCCTGGTGATCTTCCTGCACCTGCTCTCTACATCCCTGCTGATACTGGCGGGATACAGCACCCGCTCCATCTTCAGTCATCTCGGTGCCAACCGGATGGCCATCAGTGTACTGGCTTATGAGCCGGTGCTGATCATTATCGCCGTATCCATCTTTATGATCAATGGCAGTTTTGACACCTCCGTGGTGTTTGCTTCCGGTCAGCCCTTATTGTATAAGATGCCGCTGGCTTTTGTTGCCCTTTTACTGGTATTGCCCATTAAACTGAAAAAATCACCCTTTGATGTAGCCGAAGCTCACCAGGAAATCACCGGTGGTGTGGAACTGGAATACTCCGGTTTGTTTTTTGAAGCCGTGTATACCGCCAAATGGCTGGATTATATTTTCTGTTATACACTGGTCTTTCTTTTTGCCGGCAGTAATATTTTACTGGGTATTGGCCTGATTGTATTTACATTCTTTTACCTGGCGGCGCTGGATAATTCCACGGCCCGGGTCAATTATAAACAAATGCTGCGTTTCTCCCTGGGCGTGGCGTTTACTTTAGCTTTTATTAATTTATTAATTAACAGTCTCTCATGAACCTCGCTTCGTACAGAAAGAAATCGCCCTGGATCCTGCATTACAATGCGGGTGGCTGCAATGGCTGCGATATTGAGATACTCGCCTGCCTGAGTCCCAAGTATGATATCGAACGCTTCGGGATGATCAATACAGGTAACCCCAAACAATCCGATATTTTATTAGTTACCGGGCCCGTCACCAAGCGTTCCCGTGAAAGGCTGGTGGAGATCTATGCCCAGATGCCCGAACCCAAGGTGGTGATCAGTTGTGGTGCCTGCGCCAGTACCGGTGGAGTATTCCGCGGTATGTATAACTGCGAAGGCGGTATTGACCAGTTTATCCCGGTGGATGTATATGTATGCGGATGCGGTACCCGGCCCGAACAGATCATTGACGGGGTGGTACAGGCCCTGGGTATACTGGAAAAGAAAACAAAAGCCATTGAGGAATCCGTAAAACTGAAAAGGGAAGTCTGGGAAGAAGATGGCCAGCTGAACCGCCGGCATATTGCGGATGAAATAAAACCGTTACTGACATGAAAAAAATTGAAACCACATTAGCAAACCTGCGCCATGATATTGCGGCTTTTTATAAGCCCGCCCTGCATCATTTTATGGTAATGAATGCGGTGGAAACAGGCGATAAAATGGAAGTGCAATGGTTCTTTGCGGATTACGCGCATCCCTGCGAGACCACCTGTTTTTTTGCCATGATTGGCCGGGATGAAGTAGTACCAAGTATAAAAGACATTGTATTATCTGCCTGGGTGGCCGAAGCCGAACTGGTGGACCTGATGAATATTAATGTGGAAAATACAGCAAAGGGATTTGTCCTGGAACCTGATTTTGAAAGCGGACCATTATTAAAGAAAAAATGATATGGGAAGGCAATATGAAATACCGGTAGGCGCGCAGCATATATCCTTGCTGGAGCCCCTGCATTTTAAGTTTACAACGGAGAATGAAAAGATCATCCGTACCGATGCGAATGTATATTATGTACACCGGGGAATTGAACAGGCCTGCGTGAGCAAATTCAAATTCAGGCAGGTGAGTTTTGTGGTGGGACGTGTATGTGGTTTGTGTTCTATTTCCCATACCACGGCGTACTCCCAGGTGGCGGAGAAATTACTGAAGATCGATATTCCGAAAAAAGCCAAATACCTGCGGATGCTGGTGATCGAACTTGACCGGATCCACTCGCACCTGCTTTGCCTGAGTCACGTAGCCGAAAACTCCGGCTTTGAAGCCCTGTTTATGAAAACTATGCAGTACCGGGAGTTTTCCATGGAACTGCTCGAAGCGGTTTGTGGTAACCGGATCCAGTATGATTTTTCCATTGTGGGAGGAGTGACCCGTGATCTCAAACCGGAGATCGGCCAGCTGATTTTGCAACGCCTGAAAAATTTTATGCCCCAGCTGGAAGAGCTGGTGGATATCTACCAGAACAACTGGAGTTTGTCGCTCAAGAATAAAGGAGTTGGCGTACTCACAAAAGAGGATGCGATGCTGCTGAATGTGGTGGGACCCTTTGCGCGGGCGGCAGGACTGGCCGTGGATGTGCGTGATGAAACAGAGGATCTTTTACCCTGGAAGGAAGTGGGATTTGAAATGATCACGGATACCGCGGGAGATGTGCATGCGCGGAATATGATCCGCCTGCGGGAAGTGTATGTGTCGATCCGGATCATCCAGAATATAATCAACGGATTGCCCGAAGGGGAACTGGTGACGGAGACAAAAGCATTCCCGGAAGGGGAAGCTACGGTAAGACTGGAAGCGCCCCGTGGTGAGTTGTTTTATTATGCCAAGGGGAATAAAACGCAGGTGCTGGAAAGACTGAAAATTAAAGCGCCTACTTTTTCCAATGTGGCCGGCATGGTAAAAGCCTTTGAGGGAAATGAATATGGTTCTGCCCCGGCGATCATTGCATCGTACGATCCTTGTTTGTCGTGTACAGCAAGGTAGAAATACAAGTCGGTAGTCAGAAGTCGGTAGTCTATAATGCGGGAAGCTTGAAGAGTGAGGCGAGAAGCAAGAAGCTAGAAGCGAGAAGGGAAGAACATTCGCTAAACCCCTGTGGTTTTGTCGGTATTCTGAGCAGTGGGCTCCTTTGTATTTCTCTGCGTTCTCCGCGCTCTCTGCGGTTAAATAAAAAGTTATGAAAACATTTTTCAATGCACTGGGTAATGTCTTTAAGAAACCGGTTACTACAAAGTATCCGTTTGAACAGACCTATAAACCGGATGATTATCGCGGGCTGATCGGGTTTGAAGAGAGTCTTTGTATCTGGTGCCGTCGTTGTGAAGCGGCCTGCCCTCCGGGGGCAATTGTTTTTTCCCAGGATATGGAAGGCAAACAAACGTATCATTATAACCGGGCCGTTTGTATTTATTGCCATGAATGCGTGCGGTCCTGTCCGAAGGAAGGAGCCATTTTCCAGACCGCTGAACCGGCCCCCTGTGCACTGAAGGAAGAGAACATCAATAACGGATGGAATAAATTATTTGATGAAGCCATTGAAAGCCGTGAACGGTATGCGGCTGAAAAGAAAAGAAAGACAGCTGAGAAGGCGGCAGCAGATAAAGCAGCAGCGGCTGCTAAAAAAGCGGCGGATGACAAAGCAGCCGGTAATGAACAATAACAGAAACCTCAATTCATGCATGAACTCTCCATAGCCCATTCGATCCTCTCTATTGCTGAGCGGTCATTACCCGCCGGCAGTGAGGGAACCATTACGGGTGTCAATCTTCAGATTGGAGAGTTGAGCAGTATCGAGACTGAAGCACTGGTTTTTGCTTTTTCAGCCATTCGTTCCGGGACAGTTCTGGAACGGGCTGAACTCAATATCGAGACGATTCCCGGGGAAGCCAGCTGCTCGGATTGTGGTACTGTTTTTCATATGAGCAGCTTCGGAACACCTTGTCCGAACTGCCAGGGTTTTCTCCTCAATATTCTCCAGGGTAAGGAGCTTAAAGTACTGAGTCTGACCGTGGAAGAATCGGAGCCTAGCCACACGGCCTGACAACAATCATACCCGGTTATGACCTGTCCTTGCGTTTTCCAGCAGGGTTTTTTGGAGATTTGATTAGGGCACACTCCCTAACAAATGTTCATTCGGAAAACTGCTTAAATCCCTGACAATGGAACAAAACAACACAAGTACCAACGCAGTGAAAGAAAGAAAGGTCAAGGGGAAGGTTGAAATTGAGATTCAGCGTTGTAAAGGTTGCGAACTCTGCACCGCCGCCTGTAAGGAACATGCACTTACATTATCCGACACGATCAACATCAAGGGTTACCGTTATATCATTGCCAACAATGATGTTTGTACCGGTTGTGTGAACTGCGCCCTGGTTTGTCCCGATGCCGTGATCACTGTATACCGCACGCATCCGAAGAAAAAACCAGTGGATATCACCCCGGAGAATATCCGTGAACAATTACAAACTATAATCACTCCTTCTAAATAAAGGCTATGACTGAATTTAAACTCATGAAGGGTAATGAGGCCATGGCGGAAGCCGCCATACTGGCCGGATGTGATGCCTATTTTGGTTACCCCATTACCCCGCAGTCTGAAGTGCTGGAATACCTGGCGCGTGAAATGCCCAAACATAACCGTATTGTGATGCAGGCCGAAAGTGAAGTGGCTTCGATCAATATGGTCTATGGTGCTGCCGGTGCAGGCTTTCGTACCATGACCAGTTCATCCTCTCCTGGTATCAGCCTGATGCAGGAAGGAATATCTTATATCGCCGGGGCTGAATTGCCCTGCTTAATTGTCAATGTTAACCGGGCCGGTCCTGGTTTAGGTACCATACAACCCGGACAGGGTGATTATTTTCAATCCACCAAGGGCGGGGGACATGGTGACTACCGGATGATTGTACTGGCGCCGGCTTCTGTACAGGAGATGGCTGATTTTGTATATCTCGGATTTGACCTGGCCGATAAATACCGCAACCCGGTACTGATGTTATCCGATGGGGCCATCGGCCAGATGATGGAGAAAGTACAGTTTAAACCTTATACCAGGCCAGCCGTGGATAAATCATCCTGGGCCACTACCGGTAAACCCAAAACAAGGCAACGGAATTATATCACTTCCCTGCATATCCTGCCGGAGAAAATGGAAGAACATAACCGTCACCTGGAAGAAAAATTCAAAACCATAAGGGAAAACGAAGTACGTTTTGAAGAGATCAATACCAGCGATGCGGATTTTATATTCGTGGCTTATGGCCTCAGTGCCCGCATCTGCCAGAAGGCGATGGATATCGCCCGGCACAAAGGCATTAAGATCGGTTTATTCCGGCCCATCACCTTGTATCCCTATCCTTACCAGCGGTTGAATGAACTCGCATCCACTACGAAGATGATGCTGAGTGTGGAACTCAACAGCGGGCAGATGGTGGAGGATGTAAGGTTAGCCGTGAATGGAAAGATACCGGTTGAGTTTTACGGACGTATGGGTGGTATGATGCCCAACCCCGAAGAGATCGTACATCATTTAGAAACTTTAATACAGTATCATCATGTCAACTGATCCGCATGTAATGCCCCTTACTGCACCGGAACTGACTTTACCGGCCTGTCATAAGGAGGAAGAAGAATACGAAATGGTGTATCACAAACCCGCCACCATGGTGGATGTGGCCATGCACTATTGCCCGGGTTGCGCGCATAGCCTGGTGCACAAACTGATCATGGAAGTGGTGGAGGAAATGGATATACAGGAAAAAACGGTTGGTGTGGCACCGGTGGGTTGTTCCGTATTTGCCTACGACTATATGGATATTGATATGCAGGAAGCGGCGCATGGCCGGGCCTGTGCGGTGGCCACCGGTATCAAAAGACTGATGCCGGATAAATATGTATTTACTTACCAGGGGGATGGAGACCTGGCTGCTATCGGTATTGCTGAAACATTGCACGCCATTAACCGGGGGGAAAATATCCTGATCGTGTTTATGAATAACGCGGTATATGGTATGACCAGTGGCCAGATGGCTCCTACCACGTTACCAGGTATGCATACGACCACCAGTCCGGATGGAAGGGATGTGAGTTATTATGG
>CAZFLL010000001.1:108531-110393 GCA_964519865.1 uncultured Chitinophaga sp.
GTAAAACGAACGGATATGAACAGCCTGAATGATTGCCGTCAACTCGAGGAACTGATTGTCGCCGGATTTGGTGGCCAGGGTGTGTTATCACTTGGTATGACACTGGCTTATGCCGGTATGGTGGAGAACAAGGAAATTTCCTGGATGCCTTCCTATGGTCCGGAGATGCGGGGTGGTACGGCCAATTGTATTGTGATCTTATCCGATAATAAGATCAGTTCCCCCATATTATCCCAGTTCGATTCAGCCATTGTGCTCAACCAGCCCTCCATGGACAAATTTGCCCCGCGGATCAAACCCGGCGGCTTGTTATTATATGAGTCCGGTAATATATTCAAACCGGCCACCCGTACGGATATTGATATCATTGGAATACCGGCCACCACAGAAGCATTGAAGATGAAAAATGCCAAGACCATGAACATGATCATGCTCGGCGCTTATCTCCAGTTAAAGCCCGTGGTGCAGAATGATTCCATCCTGGAAGCGCTGGCCAAAGTGTTACCTGAAAAATACCATCACCTGTTGCCCATCAACCGGCAGGCCCTGGAACTGGGCGAAGCCCTGGCCCGGGATCTGAAAGCGGCATTGGTATAAACGCATTTCTGATTAGTTAGAATTAAGCCGGGGCGACCCGGTTTTTTTATTTTCGGTATATTACAGTACCAAACATTATTCTATGAGAAGATTTGGTGGCTGTATCAGCACCATCCTGTTATGCTGTGTTATTGCGGGAATCTACGGAATCCTGTATAACCAGTTCACCTATACCATCTCTCCGGAATACTATTCACTCCACCTGTTTCGCGAGTACAATACTGACCCGGCCGAATATGGCAGTGAACGGCTGGCAGCGGCCGTTGTCGGCTTTAAATCCAGCTGGGGTACAGGGCTGCTGATCGGATGCGGGCTCTCACTCACCTGTTTTATATTTGATTCATCCCAAGAAATGAGGAAATACAGGTGGCCGGCAATCCTGATCGTCCTGGCCACAACGGCATTAATGGGTTTTGCCGGTTATAGTTTAAGCGATGCGGAACTGGAGCAACAGGGAGTTGACCGTTACCTGGTAAATGAACTCGCTAATCCGGTAGAGTATATTAATGTCCGGACCATTGACCGGTACAGTGCTGTTGGGGCCTGCCTGGGACTCCTGCTGGCCAGCAGTTTTCTCTTTACACAAAAAGCGAAGGCTAACCTTCTCCTGGCTAAATTTGCAACATGAAACCTGAAGAAATAGCCCGCCTGCGCAAGGATTATGCCCTGAACTCACTGAATGAGGATGATGTGGCGGATTCTCCTGTTGCCCAGTTTGAAAAATGGTGGGAAGATGCCAGTAAGTCTGAAATACTGGAATATAATGCCATGACTCTGGCCAGTACCGGTGAGGATGGAATGCCGGAAGCCCGCACCGTATTACTAAAGGCATTTGATGAAAAAGGGTTTGTCTTTTTCACCAATTACAACAGTGCAAAGAGCCAGCAACTGGATTTTAACCCCAACTGTTGTTTATTGTTTTTCTGGAAGGAGCTGGAGCGCCAGGTTCGTATCAATGGCACCGCTGAGCGGATCACCATGAAGGAAAGCATTGATTATTTTGACAGCCGCCCTGATGGCAGCAAGATCGGCGCCTGGGCTTCGCCACAGAGTATGGTGGTGGCCGGAAAGGCCTGGCTGAAAGAAACCTTCGAATACTACGCAGAGCGGTTCAAGCACGGACATATTCCCAAACCCCCGCACTGGGGCGGTTACCGGGTAAAGCCTACTAAGATCGAATTCTGGCAGGGCCGTCCGAGCCGTATGCATGACCGGATATTGTATACGCCGGAGGGGGAAGGGTGGAAGAGGGAAAGATTAGCACC
>CAZFLL010000001.1:110493-132597 GCA_964519865.1 uncultured Chitinophaga sp.
TCATTCTTCAAGACCTTCTTCCTCGTCTTCATCACTTCCCTGGGCACTTCTTTATCCTCCAGGCAGAAGACTTCGCCGGCTTCGTATCTTGAAGCCACGACCACATTCACCCCGCCCGCATGTGGGGCAAAGAGGTTGGCGACTGTTTCAGGAGTATTATTGTTTTTGGAGAGGTGAGAGAGTATAAGCAGTTCCAGTTCCGGGGAGCGGTACTGCTGAAATAATTCAAGTGCCTGGTGGTTGGACAGGTGTCCTTCATCTCCGCTGATGCGTTTTTGCAGATGATATGGATAGGAACCATTGCGGAGCATATCCGGGCAATAATTCGATTCAAGGAAGGCCGCATGGCATTGACCGAAATATTTAATCACTCTTTTACAGGCATAACCGATATCGGTGATCACGCCTACCTGCACGCCATGTCCTGATATAATAAAACTATGCGGATCGGCCGCATCATGTGATTTTTTAAAAGGGGTAATGCTCAGTCCACCGATGTTTACAGGTGTCGCGTGTTTAAACGTGCAGAGCAGGTCCTCATCCAGCGGCATCCGGCTGTTTAAAAAAGTGCCGTTGGTGATATAAACAGGGATATGGTACTTTTTGGATAAGCCCGACATACCGGTGATGTGATCGGAATGTTCATGCGAGATAAAAATCGCTTTCACTTTTTCCATTTCCAGGTCCCGCTGGCGCATCCGCCGTTCCGTTTCCCGGCAGCTCAGCCCGGTATCGATCAGCACCGCTTCATCGCGGTTGCCGATATAGTAACAGTTGGCATTACTGCCTGAATTGAGGGAGCAGAGGTAAATAGGCATGAGCCGCTAAATTACGGAAAAGCGAGAAGCCAGAAGCAAGAGGCCAGAAGGAATCCTAAAGAGGAAAACACATGATTGAATGGATTATTCCCTCAGGAGGCCCCTTCTTGCTTCTCGCTTCTAGCTACTGGTTTACTTTATTGTCGCCTCTGTACCTTCAGCCCAGTACTTATACTCCGGCGTATAGTACAAATAAACCGTGCTGGCCTTTGCCTTATACGTTCCGGGGATTTCGGCTTTCAGGTCCAGTCCCAGTGTTTTGGTTTCATTCGGGGCAAAACCCATCCAGTAAAACACGAGGTAGTTATCAAAAATTTCATAATAAGCACATTTATTTTTTTCAATGAACTCCTTCAGTTGCCAGGGCTGGGCAGATAAGCCGGCAGGCAGACCGATCTTGGCTATGGCCATGGGTTGCAATACGGATTTTGTATTGGTTATTTCCACTTCCAATCTTACGGTTTCGCCCACTGTTATTTCACTGTTTTTCAGTGAGGTTTTCAGTTTCAGCTCCGCTTCGGGATTGGAGGGAGGCAAATAAGTACTGTAGGAAAGCTCAAGGTTATACGGAACCGCTCCTTCCTTTTTTTCATAGGTCACGGCAAATACATTGTTACCTGTTTGTAAGAGGGGATTCACTCCCGCATAATCAGCCAGGATCGTATCATTCACCGTAAAATGCACGGTTGCATTTTCTGATGCTTTTCCGCTTACCCGTGCATATTCAGTCAGGGCTTTCAGCGCCAGCACAGTTGACTGGGTGGAGCCATATCCGTAATAGCTTTTTTCCGCGAGTAGATTCGAAAGGATACCTGCCGCTTTAGCAAGATCCGGGTTGGGGGATCTTAACAAAGCCAGCACCTGGAGGCTCCATGCTTCCACCCGCAGGGAAGCACCTCTTGAATTGACCACCGATGTTTCTGCCTGCAGTTTTTCGGGCAATTGATCCAGCGCCTGCATCAGGGCCAGGTAGGTTGCCTGGTCTTTCATATTGCTGGCGGCCAGGGCCATCAGGGCCAGCTGGTAGGCATCCTTGCTTTCGAGCGCTTTTTTAACCGCCGATCTGTATTCCGGTTCGATCTCTTTACCAATACCGGCCTGTGTGAGTGCATATACAATATACAGATGTGCGATCCTGTTTGGTACAGAAGCAAACTGGTCATACCCCTTATCCTGAATATGGAAACCGCCTTCTTTATCCCTCCGGCTCAGCAGGAATTTTTTTGTACGGTCCATCATTTTTTCATCCACGTCAATAAATTCCTTCATATCGGTGAATTCAAGCAGTCCATACGCAGTTAATGCTTCATGCGGAGGTGTATGACCAAACCATTCAAACCCGTTATTGCTGGTTTCAAACCCGATCAGTTTTTTATATCCCTGCCGGATATAGTCCAGCGCTTTCTTTTCAATTTCCGGATTTGATTTACCTGTTTCTTTCAGGTATTTCAGGATATAGATATTCGGATATGTACTGGAAGATGTTTGTTCAAAACATCCATAAGGTTCACGGAGCATGGATTCAATTCCATTGACCAGCTGGCCTTCCAGTGATTTAAATAATTGCAGTTTGGTCTGCAGGGTACCAGGTACCATATTGGCTATGCTGAACTGGTGCCGGTTATCCCGGTTACCTGAGAATACCAGCTTCACCGGGAACCCGTTATCAGTAGCCGCTATGGGCAATGAAAGCACTTCTTTTGAAGAAGGACCGGTTATACTGAAACGGATGATTCCTGAAGCAGCGGTTCGGGTTTCCAGTGGTACCAGCAGCTGAATTGAACTATCGGGTTGTATACTGACAGAATTGGCATAGGCTCCAAGTATAAATTTATCCGGGGGAGTGATATTTACCTGGTAGGTGCCAGCTTCTGTGCTGTTATTCCGGATGATCAGCGGCAGGAGTGCCCGATCACCAACAGTGAGATAAGGTGGTATTTTGGCATCTACCTGCAGCGCCTGTTGTACGGAGTACGTGTTTTCTGTACGGCCAATCATTCCGTTATACCCCAGTCCTTCCGCTACGGCGCGGAATGTGGTAGACGCGTCAGAATTATAAAACTCAACACGGGCCATCCCCTCTTTATCTGTTTGCACCACGGGATTCCAGTAAATGGTTTCCCGGAAATCAGTACGCTCAGCGGTTTCTGTACTTTGGTATTTCGGGGTATAGAATTTCCGTATGGGCGTGTAATTCGTGCCCCCGGTATTCACCAGCTGAGAAGAATAATAGTACCGGTTTCCTAATTTTAACTGGATCTGTTGCCTGCGGTATGTTTTTGATTCAATGATGATCGCACCATATGCGGCAGCGGATCCATAGAGTGCGGTGGCGTTACCGTCTTTCAAAACAGTAATCGACTCAATATCATTTTGATTCATGGTATTGAGATATAGCTTAGATACCGGGACCCCGTTAATTATATAAAGCGGTTCATTGTCGCCATATATGGTGGTCATACCCCGTAACCTGATCCGGGAATCATCCAGCGGGTTTGATTTCTGCATCACCTGCAATCCAGCCACCCTTCCCTGAAGTACATTGGACAGCCGGTTCGCTTCAAGCAATTCATCACCCCTGATATAAACTACTGAACCGGTTATATCTCTTCTTCTTTTCATTCCATATGCACTGGTTACGACAACTTCTGACATTCCGGTCCTGATCTCGTCCTTTTCTGACAGGTTCAACGGTGCCGGTTTTTTCTGTTGCCGGATCACATTTAATACCGGTGAGACAGGTATTCCTTCAAAGTTCAGTGGCTTACCGGCGATCAGGGAAAAAGACCTGGCACTTGCCGGATTATACCCGATCCCGTTTTGCAGAATATGTATGATCGTCCTTCCTTTTTTATTGAGTGATTGGGCAAAAAGAACATACTGGCTGTTGGACTGTAAATCGGAAAAGAAAAAACTGCCATCGGTGCCGGTGGTAAGCTCCATCGCTTTGCCCCCATTGGTATTATGCATAATAAACAGCCGGGCCTGTACCGGGTTACCGTTGAGATCTTCGACGACCCCGCTTACAATATTACTCTGGTCGGGCAGGTGTTTCAATGAACCTTCTTTTACCACGTAGTCAATAAAATCAAAATAGCGGTAGCCATGCGTAAGCATCAGCAGGTCCAGTGCCGGTATGGCTTTGGCCTCCTCCTTTTTAAAATAAAAGCGGGGTTCTTCAATTTTCCCTTTCAGCTCACTGCTGACCAGGAGCCAGGAAAGAATATGGTCCTGTTTGTCATCGGCATAAGTCCATAATTTATCATCAGCAACAGACAGGGAAAAATTCGACGGAACCGCTGTCCCTTTTTCATCTGTTGTTTTAATGGACATGGTTACTTTTTCCCGGGGCATATATTTTGCCTTATCAAATGATACAGACACATTCAGCTGCCTGTTTTCATTCAGGAAAACCAGCCGCTCCGCCAAGGGCAGTTCGTTAGCGGAGTATAGGGTGAACTGGGCAATCCCAGCCGGAAAATCATTTTCATCAATACTGATCGTATTGTCTCCTTCGCGAAGGGTAAGGGTTTTTGTATAATAGGTGGTATTCCGGGCAGTTGCTCTTAATGTAACCTCCATTTTTATGTTCGTCCTCAGCCGCACCTGTATTTTCGCTTTCTCTTTTTCGATATGCATGACTATTCCGTTAGCAGAAGCGGCGGGAAACGCATAGGACTGACTGATTCCTGCGGGTGTAGTGATATAGGCTTTATAGGACTGTCCTTGTTTCGGGGTAAATGCAAACTTGCCCATTCCAAAATGATAGGATTCAAAACGGGCGATTGTATTTTCCTGCTGATCACGGATCTCTCCTTTGATGTCCGTGGCTTTTCCGAATTCATTCAGTGCCCTGAAGGCAACAAAACTGTTCAGCCCTTCCACCAATGAGCCCCCCTCGGGCATGAACTGGAGATCAATTTTATTCAGTACGATGGGGATGCTCCTGGAAACAGATTCGGTATAGGAATCATACTGCACGGTTATGGTAAGCAAGCCATCATTTACAGATAGATTATCAGGCAAGTTGAAACGGATCGTAGCTTTGCCTTCGCCATCAGTACTGAATGGAGCCTGTGCAATCGCTTCCCCGCCGATAAAAACTGTGTATTTTCCTTCGTAGTTACGGATGGGCTGGTCTTCGAGATTCCGCATGGAAAAATCGGCTTTTACTTCGGCTCCGGGACCATATCCTTTTTCAGGGAAATCCAGTTTCATGAGTATACGGGGGGCCAGCACTTTCTGCAGGGTGATCTCTTTTACAAAGAAGAGAGATTCATTTTCATTCTGCATCCAGCTGGTATAGGCCCGTAATTTATAAATTCCCCCGGGTGCATCACTGTCAAAATAAAATGTTCCTTCCGCATAGCCTTCGGTAACCGGGAACCTGGCTTTTTGTAAAACCGTACCGGAGGGACTGATCAGTTCGGTATAAACCACCGAGCTGATGGCAGTGGGCTTATTGTCCTCGGCCCGCACCACGTATAGTTTGAAATAGATGGTTTCACCCGGATTGAAGAAACTATGATTGGTTTGTACATAGATCTTTTCTTTTTGGGAGGCATAGTCCTGAGCATTGAGGTTGCCCGCAAAGCTCAATATGAACAATGACAGTAAGCAAAGGGAATAAGTTCTTTTCATACAATTAAAATTGAATTGCCATTTTGAATCCTGCTGCACGCATCGCAGGCAGATTAAAGAAGTCGAGGCCCTGTGAGCCGGACTGGTCATACAGTAACTGGCCAGGGTCAGCACCTTTATAAGGAGACCAGATCAGCAGGTTATTGACATAAAGACTCATGCTCAGTTGCTGCAGGTATTTTCTAAGTTGGGTTTTCCAGGAAATACTGATCATGCTGATCCGGAGCATATCCCCTTTCTGAATATAGGCTTCTGTAACCCCGGCAGCGCCATAGCGCACCCACCTGTTCTGTGAAATGGGAAGAGAAGGATCATAAAAGTTTACCGGGATATTGTTGTGACCTCCATTGGCCTGCACCCCGTCAAATACATAATTTACAATAGTGCGCTCATCACCTGTACTGGCTGAACGGCCATAATAATCCAGCATGGCCGCTGTGCCGTTCCACATTTCCCCGCCTTTTTTCCACTCCCAGTCAACATAAGCATCCCATTTTTTATAACGGAGCTTCTGGCTGAATTTCATGATGAAATCAGGATTGGGGTTTCCGAGTACTTTCAGCTGATTATCCACCAGCGGAAAACCATCGCTGCCAATGATCCTATTGTTGCCGGCATCCCGCAGCCAGGAATTACCCATTATCACACCCAGGGGTTCCCCTTTCACAAGGGCCTTATGTACATTGCTGAAACCAAAGAGCGGGAGCCGGTTAAACCCATCTTTGACTCCGGTTACCTGGCTTTTCCAGGTAATAAAACTGATTCCTCCCCCTACATTTACCTTTTCCTGTCCATACAGGTAGGGATTGATTTCCAACTGTAATTCTGTACCCCGGTTATAATGACTGGCTATATTTTCAAGGATCAGTTCATTTCCCTGGTAGTAAGGGAAAATATCATTGGCAATGTTTCGGTAAAAGCTATTCGCTGAGAATTGTATTTTATTATATTGTATTTCCAGTCCTGCCAGGTATTCCCGGTGTTCAACGGGAGCTAATCCATTAAAGTTTTTAACTTCTGTGACCGGCAGGAACTGGCCGGCCATAGCAGGATTCTGCTGTATTAATCCGGTTGTGGCAAATGACTGGTTAACCGGTACTTCATTATCAAACCGGTTATAAGAGGCCGTAAGTTTGAGGTTTAACCGGTAGACACCAAAAATTTCACGGAGCCAGTGAAAGGCAGTTATGTTGGGAAGCCAGAAATGATTACTGGCAGATGTACTGGACGCGTAAAACTTATTATTTAATGTGATCCCGGTTTCACTTTTGTCGGCCCGGTAAACGGGTTGAAAACTGAAAGACGCATCGTGTGCCCTGCGTTGATAATGGTAAGGGGCGGCAGTATTATATACTATGGAGGATCGTTTATCTGCGTATTGATACACACCGGTTAATTGAGCATTGAATTTGTAACTGTTAAACGGAATCGTATACACGATCTCCCCGCGCAACTGGTAATTGTTGTCATTGCTGTGCCGGTTTACCGGTTTCCCGGCCGGAAAGAAAGCAGTTCCGGGTGCATATGATTCATTGTTCTGCTGCCTGTTCTTTTCAACCGACTGATTCAATTTGAACTTCAGCTTGCGGGTATATGTCTCCAGGTTCAGGTAAATATACTGCTGCTTCTGTACTACACCCTGCTGTTCATTTTCCAGCAGGAAAAGCGGATTATCGGCATACTGGCTGTAAGCCCGTTGCTGGTTTCCGGTCATCGGCCCCTGGCTGTTGGAAAAACTGGCTGGACTAAGCAGGCTGTTCATATAAGCCCGGTTCAGGTAACCATTGCGGTTACTATGGTCAAACTTTTCCTCAAAGAATGTAACACCTGAATACAAAGAGGTCTTATTGTATTTTCCTTCTGCAGTAACGCTATAACTTCCTGCTTTGTTTTTATTACGGACCAGCATTGTTTTCTCATAGTTCTGGCCTGCCTTGAAACAAACGGACAGGTAGTTGGAATAACTTTGCTGGTACCTTGTATTAAAAACAAGGTTATTGGATATTCCGGTAGCTGGCCGGAGTATTGAATTGCTGTATATATTGGCCGGCTTGCCATTACCCGTACCTGCGGCAGTCAGTCTTCCATTCAGATCGTATGCATAATTACTGCCATCGTATTCCAGCGAGTTCATTGCAGGTCCGTAACTAAAAAGTTCGCCTGTCTCCGGCCCCTGCCAGCGGAGAGTTCCGTTGCCAGATCGCCCCTGTGCATATTGTTCCTGCAAAAGAGGAATCCGGTTATGATGTTTTGATTCAATATTGGAGGAGAAGCTGCCTGAAAACCTGAGGTAGTGGGTATTCACCTGGCTCAGCTGAATCGTATTATTATGGATGATCCGGATTCTTTTTACCTGGTATTGGTTTTGAAATGCATATCCCTTGTACTGCAAGGGGGCCTGTTTTAAACTGTTGGTACTATCTCTTTTTTTAAAAACACTGCTGTCTTTATATATCAGTGCCAGGTAATCTTCGGAGAGTACGGGCTTTACTTCCTGGGCATTCATGAGTGCAGGCCATAAGCATCCTGCCAGTAGTATTTTTTTCATACTTCCCGGTTTTGGTGTTGGTTATTTAACGGATGCCGGGAGACGAGGAATTACATAAGCCGGATTATTCAGGGCATAAAAAAACCGGCCTGGGCCGGTTTCACTTGTGCTGGTTAAGTATTTTCATCCGGGGCTTTCTTTTCCACCCGTTTGATCGTTTCGAGTGCCGCGAGTGTTTCCTGGAGAAAAATCAATGGCAGGTCGCGGAGTTTAACGAGTTTTTCATCGGTTTCACTGTTGATATAGCCATGTCGCCCCTTGACCTTTGTTTTATCGAGAAAATACAGGCGGCCGGTTTTTTCATCGCCTCCCCAGCCATAACCCACACCCACTCCGTCCAGCTCGACCACGGCTTCAATTTTCTTTTCAAAATAAAGCAGGCGGAAGGATTCGAGGTAACCTCCATCACCGGTGGGCCCTTTGAACCAGCCAAACCGTTCGAGCGTACTGCGGATAGAACCGGTGACCATATGGATACCATCAAATTTTCTGATGATGGTTCCGGAGAGGTCAATATCCTGCATATCCGGTACCCGGCGGTCCAGTTGGGGGAACACCTGTTCCACCGACAGGTCAAACAGAAGTTTTTTCCAGGCTTGCAGGGAGGTTTCATCCAGTTGTGAAGGATGCACAATGCCGATGAGTTCCTGGCCGGTTAGTTCTGTCTCATCCCCGTTTTGATCCAGCAGGCTGGTATCCTCATTGCAGATAAAACTTCCGGTGAGTTGTTCATTGGCATCATAAATACCCCAGACCAGTTTCGTGGCATAAATAAACATCACCGGGTTGTCCAGGAAGAATTTTTTCCATTGATCATGATTCCAGCGCCGCTGGATGATCAGGTAATACTCCAGCCGGGAAGACTGTGATTTTACAATATCCCGGATTTCCTTCGTAATATATTTGAATTCATCTTTGATGGCCGCATCGGCAGCCGCCGGAATTGTTTTGATCTTTTTATTGTCTTCATTGAAAAAGGCAATTTTAAATTGGCTGTCAATAAAGGCCCTGTATTCTTCCCCGTTTACCTGGAAATGCCTGAACAATCCTTCAAAACCAAAATCAGGTACGATGCGGTCGCCCAGTTCATGAATGGTGATACCCTGTTCCTGGGCCGCATTTTCCAGCGCCAGCAGGGCGGCTTCCCCGATATTCGGCTTTTTGGATTTGTATTTACGGCTGTACCATTCAATCCAGCGGAGGGCTTTGTTGCTGCTGTGCAGGGCCAGTGCCTGGATACCCAGTTCGGCCATGGCTTTCCGGTTCCCTTCGATCCATTCATCAATGGCTTTGACCAGCATGCTGATCAGGTCATCATTCCCAAACAAGGTGGTTATTCCCAGCAGAAATTTGTATTTCGCTTCAAACCCGGCTTCCTTGTACCTTTTGAATATCTCAAGCGCAAATGCATTGGAAGACCCGCGATCGATCTGTTGTACCACCGGTTTGATCTCCGCCTCCGTAACGAGTTCCTTTACCCTCGACATGCGGTACAGGATAAAACGCACTTCATCCGTGGTGAGCTGACGGCCACCAGAAAAATACAAGGCAGGCAGTTCGGCTTCTTCCAGCCAGGGGGTAATGGCTTTTTTGAGTTTGCCTCTTTTCTTTGTTTTTTCAATAATGCCTGCCAGGCTTTCTGCATGAATACCTGCCACGTATTCATCACCGGCCACAGCAAGCATGATATCCCTTGCATCGTCATCTTTTTCCGTTTCGATACTTTCTTTCAGCGCGGTCAGTGCTGCAGGGGTTGCCAGTTGTGCCAGTACTCTTGCACCGGCAATCCGGGTCTCCGCATTTTTTCCTTCGAGTTGAGCAATGGCCCTGCTTTCCGCATCAGGGTCTGATTCAGCCAGGAACTGGAGCACAGCATCCTTCGCAGTCTTGGATTTATAATTGCTGAACTGCCAGAACAAACTATAATCCAGTTCCGTTTTATGGGCCCGGAATATATCCAGGAAGAAACTGATCCTTTCTTTTTCCTGGTACTTATCAGCAGTTTTTTGCATAAACTGGAGTATAAACGGGCTCAGGACAGCGGCTTTGTATTTTATATACAACATGGATATCCCGTATTTCGGCAGCGCAAACCCGGATTCAGTAAGCCTGTCCAGGTAACTCAGCCCTAACGCTTCATCTTTCTGCAGGATAAAGTAAAGGCTCCATCCGGAATACTGCAATAAACTGTTGCCTTCCTCTAAGGTGATTCCCGTCCGGTTTGTATAAGTTAACCCCTCACTGACAGAGCCCCTGTTTTCAATCAGTTTATCCAGGTACAGTTGAGACAGCTGAAGAATTTCATCCTGCACAGCTGAAAACTCATCATACAATAACCACAGACCTAACTGATCACCGGCCTCCTTATACGTGCCTGCCGGCAGGGACTTGATTTTCTGGTAATAATAGTCTTTGTATTTACCCGGTTCATAGGTCAGGCAAAAGCGTAATACGGATGCGTCAATAAAAGGGGCGTAATCGCTTTTTTCAAAAATCTGCAGGTACCTGAAACAGGTTTCCCGGTGATGTACATACAGGAGCAGGGCGTTACCCTCATCAAGGCGGGAATAGGAACCCCGGGTGATCATTGTATTGATTTCTGCTTCCGTTAAATTCCTGTACGTTTCATTGATCAGCTGAATCGCCTTGTTTTCATTTTTGAGCAACATTTCCAGCGTAAGGAAACGCCCGATTTTCTCTTTATAGATATGTCCCAGGTCTTTGTCTGACCAGCCAAGATCATGCAACAGGGACAGCCGGTTTGTATAATCAGCCATAAGTTCGGGATTATTAAACCAGGGTAAAATATGTGACAAAACGCTATACCGGGCCTGTAGTTTCATCATGGGTTCTGTGAAAAGGGTCACCAGTAGTTTTTTATTTTCTGCCGGGGTGTTTTCATCCAGCAGCAGCGGAGTCAGCACGGCGAATTTTTCATTGAACCAGTTTTGCTGAAGCGGTGAGAGGGTGGATGTTTTCCCGGTAAGGAACTCTTTTACAAAACCCAGGTTGGGCTCCGGATTATATTTGTTATAGTTGTGTTCCATCATCTGCCGGAAATAAGGTTCCAGTGCTTCTTCTGTAAATGCCATAGTATAGGGTTGTTTATTTTTTAATTATGATTTCTTCACGGGCGGCCCATTGTGCCAGGTCCTGTTTGCCCAGGGCCGCGGCCATCAGGTCAGGGAACTTATCAGGGGTACAGGCAAATACCGGTACACCCAGGTTGGAAAAAAACTGGGCATTGTGATGATCATAGGAGGGGGCTCCCTCATCATTGAGCGCCAGCAATACGACCACCTGCACTCCGGCAGCCGTTAGTTCTATTGCTTTTTTCTGCATCCCGGCCACATCTCCTCCTTCATACAGATCCGTGATCAGCACCAGCACGGTATCATTTGGCCGGGTGATCACCTGCTGGCAATAACTGAGTGCCGCATGAATGTCTGTACCACCACCCAATTGTACGCCGAATAACAAATCAACCGGATCGCTGAGTTCTTCGGTCAGGTCTGCTACAGCCGTATCAAATACCACCATCCTTGTTTTGATGGCGGGTATTGACGCCATCACCGATCCGAATATTCCGGAGTAAACAACGGAAGTGCCCATAGAACCACTCTGGTCAATGCAAAGCACCACATCTTTCAGGGAGGTCCGCCGCCGGCCATACCCGATCCTTGTTTCAGGTATGATGGTTTTGTAATCCGGCTGGTAGTGTTTCAGGTTTTTCTGAATGGTAAGATGCCAGTTGATTTCATTGTGCCTCGGGCGACGGTTACGCGTGCTGCGGTTCAGGCTGCCGGTAACTGCCTGCTGCATGGGTTGCATTAACTTCTTCATCAGCTGATCCACCACTTTCTGCACTACCTGGCGGGCCGTATCTTTTGTTTTATCCGGAATAACATTTTTCAGACTCAGCAGGGTGGCTACCAACTGTACATCCGCTTCCACATTTTCCAATAGTTCTTTTTCAAACAGCAGCTGGGTCAGGTCCAGTCTTTTGATCGCATCTTTCTGCATCACCTGCACTACGGTATTGGGAAAAAAATTCCGGATATCCCCCAGCCAGCGGCTGACATTGGGCGAGGAGGCCCCCAATCCGCCGCGGCGGTCACTGTCGTACAGGGCTTCCAATGAATTATCCATTTTTGTATCGGATATATTCAAGGCACAACCGGTGCCGTCATTCTGCTGACCACCCAGTATCAATCTCCATTTCCTTAATTCTGTTTCAGTCGCCATTCATTGAGGGTTTATTTCCGAAAAGCGTTAATATTATATCAATTCCCTGTTTTGCCCTTGCTTCATCAATCCCTGCCAGCGCCATACGTTGCACCGGGCCAGCGCCCTGTTTAACTTTCTCGCCGAGTTTTCTTCGTTCTGCCGATGAATAGTGTGCGAAAGTCCGTCGCAGCAACGGGAGCAGTTGCACAAAATTTTCTTCATCCAGTTCACCCACCCAGTTACGGACCAGCGACCAGAGGTCCTCATCGATCAGCAGGATCGTACCACTTCCTTTCAGGAATCCTTCCAGCCAGGCGGCTGCCACGGCAGGCTGACCGGCGAAACTCATGGAATAGGCAAACAGTTTCACCAGTTCTTCCCCTTCCAGTAATTTATAATCCGATAAGAGCCGGGTGGTATAACCGGCCAGCAGGGGGACTGTATTTTTATTCCTGGCAATCAGGGTAAGGGTGCTTTGCCATTCACCAGTGATCTCTTCCTGCTGGAGAATGCCCACGGCATCATTCATTTTACGGAACATTTCCACCAGTACCGTGGCCGCATCTTCATCCACGCCCACGCAGGCGGATGGCAGGCTCACGCATACACGGGTGATCATACTCTGGAGAATACCGGTGATCAGCCCTGCATCCGTTTTACGTACGTTGCCATACCGGCTCACCGATACCAGCCCGGGAATCACCTGCAGCAGTTCCAGTACATCGGCACTGGCAGCGGCCAGGTTATTGATCTGGCTGATACAGGAATCAATTGATTTTTCGAGTTCAGCCGGAATAAGCTCCTGCAATAGTTCACATACCGCAACCAGGTTTCCCGCTTTCTGTACCTGGTCAATGGTAAAAGCGGAAGCGGCTTCTTCGGTCGTATTCCCCCAGCTTCCTTTTTCAATAATTTCAATGGTAAAGGAAGGTTCCCATTGCAACCGCCATTGTTCTTTGAATGTACCCTTGCTTTTTACATCGGATTGTTCTCCCCAGCGGATGCCCAGTAAGCGAAGCCGGTGAAGAAAAATACTCCTGTCGAGGTCGGTTTCCTTCCGCAGATCAAGGGTATAATCTTTCCAGTCGGCGGTGGGAGGCAGCCGTAATTTTTTTTGCTGCTTTTCAATATCCACCTGCAAGGGCGGACGTGGAATATCATCCGGTACGGCCCCCATTTTATTACTGACGATCAGTTCATCTCCCACCAGGCTCATTTTTATCACTTCGCCATTGCAAAGAATACTCTGGGTGGCTTCATTCAGTTCTTCCAGGCCGGCTTTCGATAAATTCCGTAAAGCAGCGAGTGCGTTAGCCAGCCGTACGGCTTCGATCACATGCGCCACGGATGTATCCATCTGTTGTTTGCGGAAGAGCCCGGCTACTTTTGTCATCCAGCGGGTACCATCATCAGCCGGGTATTTCCATAAATGCTCATACCAGCCGGGTGATTGTATACCGGCACCATAGCCGCTGAAAAAACTCAGTTTACGGTAGGTCCAGGGTACCCAGGTGGTTTCCACTTTTACTTTCGGTAATCCTTTCAGCAGTTCTGTATCCTCTTTTACAGGAGGCATATTCACCAGGGCGGGTACATGCCAGGCCCCACAGATCACGGCAATGTTCTGAAACATTTCCCGTTCAGCCTGCCGGATCATCTTACGCATATGTGCTTCACGGGCCTGCTCCAGTCTGTCTTCTTTCGGAGGTAATGCCTCCCGCAGGGCCTGCATGGCTTCAGCAACCGCTTCAAAAACGGATTCACTGTTTTGCCGGTGCTCAAACATATGTTCCCACCATTTTTCTCCTTCCTCAAAGCCAGCCGCCTTCGCCAGCCAGCTGATGGGATCACGGTGAAGTATACGCGCTTCTGGTTCTTCTTCAACCGTGCTGATGGCATCGTTGTGCAGAAAGCGGTTATTATTGTAATAAGCCGCCTGACTGGTCGGATTGTTATCTTCCCCGGTGGCTTTTTCTGCTTCTTTTATTTTTTCTTTTTCCAGGGCAAACTGGTGGGCCGCCGGCAGGTCCATAAAGCGGACATGGATATTTTGCTGCCGGGCATAACGGATGGCCTGCCATTCGGGGGAGAATTCAGCAAATGGATAAAAAGAAGATTGTTGCGGATTGCCGGGCTGGTAACAGAGAATAGCCACCGGCGGTTTTAATTCAGGATGAATACTCCATTGGAGAATATCATCTGCTTCCGGCGGACCCTCCACCAGTACAATATCCGGCTTCAGCTGCTCCAGGAAATCCTTTACATTCCTGGCAGAGCCGGGGCCATGATGTCGTATGCCTAATACATGTACAGCCATCCTGTTTTATTTAAAAGCCCTGGTCACGGCAGGCCCGGTAAATGTCTTTCCATTCATCCCTTGGTTTTACAATAGTCTCCAGGTATTCCTGCCAAACCAGCCGGTCCTGCACCGGATCTTTCACCACGGCACCGATAATACCTGCTGCCAGGTCATGGGCTTTCAGGCGGCCATCCCCGAAATAAGCGGCCATGGCCATTCCATTATTCACGACCGAGATGGCTTCTGCTGTACTGAGGGTGCCACTGGGCGATTTGATCTTTGTCTTCCCATCGGCAGACACCCCATTGCGCAATTCACGGAAGATGGCAACGATTCGTTTGATCTCCTGCAGGGCTGGCGGCTCCGCCGGTAAGTCCATCACTTTTCCAAAACTTTCCACCCGGCGTCGTACGATATCAATTTCCTCTTCAATGGTATCCGGTACAGGAAGAATAACCGTATTAAAACGTCTTTTCAACGCACTGCTTAATTCATTCACGCCTTTATCCCGGTTGTTGGCGGTCGCAATCACATTGAAACCACGGACTGACTGAATTTCGATATTCAGTTCAGGTACTGGTAATGTTTTTTCAGAAAGTATAGTGATCAGTGCATCCTGTACATCGGCACCGATCCGGGTCAGTTCTTCAATCCGGGCAATCTTACCATCTTTCATCGCCCGCATCACGGGTGTTTCCACCAATGCTCTTTCAGATGGACCTTCCGCCAGCAGACGGGCATAGTTCCAGCCATAACGGATGGAATCCTCCCCGGTACCTGCCGTACCCTGGACAATCAGGGTGGAATCGCCACTGATCGCGGCCGCAATATGTTCACTTACCCAGCTTTTTGCAGTGCCGGGTAATCCGTATAGCAACAACGCCCGGTCCGTGGTTAAAGTAGCCACTGCCACTTCCATCAGTCGCTTGTTGCCGATATACTTTGGACTCACTTCAAAGCCGTTTTTCAGTTTTCCTCCCAGCAGGTACTGTACCACTGAACGGGGAGATAAAAGCCAGTTGTCCGGTCTTTTATCCGTATCCTGTTTTTTGAGTTCTTCCAGTTCCGCTCCGAATAATTGTTCGGCATGTTGCCGCAGAATGCTTGCCATACAGCTTCGTTTATTTAATTGAATGATTGATGGATTTGTTTTTTGAGATCCAGTAAATACAACAGGTATTCAGTGGTCCTGGACCAGGCCATGGCCGGATATTGTTCCACCGGGCAGCATCGGCTGAGTTCAGCAGCCACCGCCACGGGTATTAAATGTATGATATCCCGGTAATACGTTTTGGGGTACTGATCCGGTTTGTTGCTGGTGTATTTGAAAATTGTTTTAGCCAGGTTAACCGACCATTCTTCCCCGGTTTTTGTCACCCCTTGAATCAGGGTATCACCTGCTTTCTCAAAATGTTTCAGCAGGTATTTTTCTTTCTGATCCGGGGCCAGCTGGCAGATGAGATCCGGGAACAGCCGTTTTTCATCGGCGATCAGTGAAGTGGCCCAGTCTGAATCCGGGAAACGGCTTGCTGCCAGCCCGATGGCGTTGATGTGTTCCTGGCCTTCTTCAGTTTTGGAGAACAGGTCAATGACCTCCGCCGGTTTCAGCTGGAAATGCGTTTCCCAGAAAACAGGTGGTGTATAAGAAATCAGCTGATGGATGATATAACGTTCATCGCTGACGTTTTTTTGCGAACTCATTTTTTCAATACCTGACTGGAACACAGCTTCGGGGATCGAAGCGGGAAGTTTGAACTGGAGTACCGTTTTACTGGATAAGCCCATCAGGCTTCGTTCTTTTTTTACCTGCACGGCTTCTTCCAGTACCTGCTGGTATAACCTGATCAGCGAAGAACCGGGTATATGTTTCAGTAGTTCGAGAGCCTCTTCTTTTACTTTTTTGCTTTTTTCCGTTTGTAATGATTCAAGAAAAGGAATATCTGCCTCACTTAATCCGGTTTTTAATGCATCAAGAAAAGCCAGTTTGCCGGCTGCATCTTCTGTAGCCCAGGTTTGCTGCAACCAGTTTAAGCCCAGTAATGGATTCACCCGCCGGGTTTCTTTTAATACAGAGCGACGTTGCTCCGCTGTGCCGGTCTGCCAGGTTTCTTCCGGGTTTTCATTGCTGGAAAATTGCCAGTTTTCATTGAGCCGGCTGATCCATTCCCCTCTTTTCCCGCTGCAGCGGAATACCAGCTCCTGCAGTTGTTTATCCTGCGTGGCTTTTGAGAAGAGTACGGGAATAAATACCGGCGGGAAGAGTTCGCCTTTTTCACTGCATCTCCTGAGCCAATAATTTAACAGGACCATTGACTCTGCATTCAATACATCTTTTAATACCTGTGCGGCCGTTGTACTGCAATAGGGTTTTTCTTCCGGGAGGGCAATGCCGGCGTCCACTTCTTCTTTTTGCGGGATAGTAAGTCCACATTGTTTGTAATTCAGCAACAGGGAAGCCTGTTGCAGGTAAAGGGCCTCTTTATCGGATCCGGCTATATCAGAAAGCGCTGATTGGACTGCGGCCAGCTCAGCAGGCAGGTTGTTGAGGGAAAGGATTTTTTTATCCGTACCGATCATGGCTGTATGTATGACTTCTTCCCAGCTTTGCATACTTCAGTTTTAAACCAACAGGTATTGATTATTCTGCCAGACACCGGCCACTTCCACCTGTGATGGACTGCCAATCAGTACCATATTTAACGGTTGTCCGCCGCTGATAGCCAGAATATGCCAGATAGTTTTCTCCGCATTGCGGAGAGGAACCAGGCGGGATGACTGGTCACGCAACCACCACAGGTTGTTATAAGGGACTGCTGTCAGTTGTTCAACTATATAAGGCCGTTCTCCCTGTACAGGAAACCGGCTGTAAATTGCTGTATGGGTTTCCGTTACTTCTTCCCAGCCTGAAAAACCTTCCGGTATACTGCTGTATTGAGTGTTGAGCTGACGTTTGATCAGTGCCCTCATCGGGTTGACCGAAGGGAAAAAGACCAGTTCAGCCTGTATAAATAGTCCGGGCGTAAGGGACAACTGGCTGCCCTGTCCGCGAACCGTGAACTGAAGGATCAACGCGTATTTTTTTTGTTCCATCCCATAGAGCCAGTATTTTTCTGTGGTTACGTTATCCACTTCATTGCTCTGTTTGGCCAATACCAGCCAGGTATCAGTAATACCGGTTTGTTCTTTCAGTTCATCCTGGTTACTGGTAAAACCGATCCAGCTGCGCAGGTCATGCAGAAAAGGCGCTTCACCTGTATGGTGTTTGCTATAGCCCTCTGCCACGAGATAGATCTTTAATAACTGTTCCAGGAATTGCTGCTGCCAGTCTTCTGTAAAAAAATTGGTTTCACCCAGCTGCCTCACCATATTCGCCAGCCCGGGTGCCTGTGCATCCACCATCCGTTTGGCCACATTTTCAAACCAGGGAAATCCTTTTTCCGGCATGGACAGAATGCCGTTGCGGACAATATCTTTGATCCACAGCCGCAGTTCAGCAATACCATGCATTACTTTTTCATGCCGGGCCAGCTGTCGTTTAACCTGCGCGGCTTCATCAACAGGGGCCTCTTCTTTTGCCGCTTTCTTCTCCTGTTTTTCTGCTCTTTTTTCCAGCCATTCTGCAACCCAGGCCGGGGCTTTATCCGTGGTAAAAGAAGCGGTTTGCCTGGCATAGAGCAGGAAAAGAGCGAGTCCGTGTTTACATGGAAATTTGCGGCTCGGGCAGGAGCATTTGAACGCAATATTGGAGAGATCGATCTGTGCCTGGTAAGGTTTGCTCCCGCTGCCCTGGCATTCACCCCAGATGGCCAGGTCATTGGCGCCTTTAGTAACCCATTTGGATAGATTGGCTAAGCCGAGCCCTGCTTTTTTAGAAGCTTCATCGGGTGCGAGTGCCAGTATCTGATCTTCGGACAGGTTCATGCGGAAACGTTGCCTGCTTAACAAAGCCGGGCAAAATGGTTTAGAGGGAAAGTTAATGAAAAAAGCGAGAAGCGAGAGGCAAGAAGGAATCCTAAAGAAGAAAACACCTGATTGAATGGTTTACTCCCTCATGAGGTTCCTTCTCGCTTCTCGCCCCTCGCTTCTCGCCCCTCGTTTCTCGCCTCCCTACAGTACTTCTACACTCCGTTCCACAAAAGCCGTCAGATCCGCGCCTTTCAGCATACCCTGTGCCAGTAAGGCCAGGTCAAATGCCTGTTTGGCGAGAACGGTTTGCTGAGCTTCATCAGCGGATAAAATTTTGCTGATCAGTTTATGGTTGCCGTTAATGGCCACTTTATAATTATCAGGCATTGAACCGTAGAAATTCATTCCGCCACCCAGTTTACTCATGTCTTTCATCCGGCGCATCCATTCCTCCATGGTGATGCTGACGGGGAAACTATCTGCAGCGCCGCTTTCCACTTCCACTTTCATGGCCGGGTTGTTGATGGCTTTATCAAAGATCGATTTCAGTTTTTCACTTTCTTCCGCCGTGAGTTTATGCTTTTCGCTGTCTTCTTTTTCAATCAGCTTATCCAGCACATCGGCATCCACCCGTTTCATTGAGGTTTTTTCCAGTTTCATTTCCAGGTGATGGATGAAATGGGTATCGATCGGGGAGTTCATGAGGAGCACATCATAGCTTTTCTTTTCTGCCGCGGCAATATAACTGTGTTGCTGTTCGGGATCAACGGTATACAGGTAAACCAGTTGTCCGCTCTTATCGGTCTGGAAGTCCTTCACTTTCGCATTGTATTCCTCCAGTGTATAATTTTCTTTATTGGTATTGGTCAGGAGGATAAATTCTTTGGCTTTCTCATAAAATTTTTCATCACTCAGGGCGCCGTATTTCACGAAGAGACCGATATCGCTCCATTTTTCTTCATAGGCCTTGCGGTCTTTTTTGAAAAGTTCGGCCAGTTTCTCCGCCACCTTACGGCTGATATAGCTGTTGATCTTTTTTACATTGCTGTCACTCTGCAGGAAGGAGCGGCTTACATTCAGCGGGATATCCGGGGAGTCGATCACCCCGTGCAGCAGTAATAAAAACTCCGGTACAATATCTTTTACTTCATCAGTAATAAACACCTGGCGGCTGAAGAGTTTGATCTTGTTTTTCTGTACCTCAAAATCATTTTTCAGTTTGGGGAAGTACAGCACCCCGGTCAGGTTAAAGGGATAATCCACGTTGAGGTGGATCCAGAACAGGGGTTCTTCCTGGAAAGGATAGAGTTCCTGGTAAAAACCCAGGTAATCCTCATCTTTCAGCTCACCCGGCGCCTTGGTCCAGATCGGGTTGGTGTTATTGATGATATTATCAACTTCAACGCTTTTGTATTTGGGCTTGCCGTTTTCATCTTCCCCATCCGGCTCAGAATCTGTTTTGGTACCAAATTGTACAGGTACCGGCAGGAATTTGGCGTATTTGTCGAGGATCGACTGTATCCGGTTTTTTTCCAGGAACTCAACTGAGTCTTCATTGAGGTAAAGGATCACATCGGTTCCCCTTTCGGTGCGGGTACCGTCCGTGATCTCGAATTCGGTACTGCCGTCGCAGGTCCAGCGGGCGGGGGCGGCGCCTTCCTGGTATGATAGGGTCTGGATCTCCACTTTTTCCGCCACCATAAAGGAGGAGTAAAAGCCGAGACCAAAGCGGCCGATGATCTCGTTGGCATCATTGGCTTCCTTGAATTTTTCCATGAATTCGGTGGCACCAGAGAAGGCCACCTGGTTGATGTATTTTTTGATCTCTTCGGCCGTCATACCGATCCCGCTGTCGGAGATCGTGATCGTTTTTGCCTCAGGGTCTACGGCCACGCGGATCTTCAGTTCACCCAGCTCCTGGTTATAATGCCCCAGGGAGCCCAGTCTTTTGATCTTCTGGGTGGCATCCACCGCATTGCTCACGAGTTCCCGGAGGAAGATCTCGTGGTCTGAGTAAAGGAATTTTTTAATGATCGGGAAAATATTCTCCGTGTTAATCGAAATCGTGCCTTTTTCCTGTACCATAATCATTTAGGATTTGTCGGTTATTATTAGTGGACGCGAAAGTACCAAGATTGGGCCAAAGCAGAGGGGCGGACATAAAGTCAGTTGGTAGTTAGTAGTCGGTAGTTCGTAGCCTGCCTGCCGGTAGGCAGGTCAACAGCCCCTTCTAAGAGATCCTACTTGCTGGACCAGCATTTATTACAAAAGGCGACTTTCAGCCCCGGCGGAGCGGTCTGTAAAACCGGCCATTCCGTCAAAAAGTCAAATCTGGCAGGGCCACCGTAAAAATCTGGCAGTAATGGGTTTGTAAGATTTCAATCCAATGTTTTAGGATTCACTGCAATCCTGCAATATCCCCCTTATGAGGAGGGTTTTCCAGTGACCGTACTCAAGAACCGGTATGAACAACCTCATTGTTTTGGCCCGGTTTATGTTTTATATTAGGTGTGTACAGAATTAATTCTTAATTGCAAACTCAAAACAAATGAAAAACACATCTAAAGTGCTGATTGCGCTCGGAGCCGGTTTGGCCATTGGTGGTATACTGGGTGTGTTATTTGCCCCTGACAAAGGTGAAAACACCCGTAACAAGATCGCCGAAAATGGTAAAAAACTCGCCGATCAGTTTAAACGTAAAGTAAAAGAAGGTAAAGAGAAAATGGAAGAACAACTGAGCCGGGTGAATGGTGAACTCGAAGAAGTGATCTGACCGGATAATAGCCTAATCAACTACCATGTCAGAAGAATTTAACAAATTCGAGTCACTGGCCGAACAGCTCAAAGCGTATGTAAACACCAGGGTATCGCAGGCAAAGCTTTCTTTTGCGGAAAAGGTGTCCAATCTTGCCGCAACCATAATAGCTATGCTGATGTCGGCCCTGGTGTTCTTTTTATTTATAACCCTCCTCTGTGTGGCCATGTCGCTGCTGATCGGGCAGTGGCTGGGCAGCCTCTGGCTGGGTTTCCTGATTGTTTCAGGCCTGGTTTTATTACTGGGGCTTATCGTCTGGCTGGCCAAGGACCGCATCTTCCGTATTCCGATTATGAATGCGCTGATTGAAGCCATGTTTGAAAACGAAGAAGAGGATGAAAAAAATTAAACGCTTAGCAGATATTGAACGGGAAAAACTCCGGTTGAAAGTGCAGCAGCTCGAACAGGAAAAGAAGCTGAAAGAATCCTGGGGCGAACTGAAGCATGACCTCAAGCCCGGCAACTTTCTCCGCAACAGAATAGTTGAGTTTGCCACCGAAAAACCAGGTGAGAATGGCCTGGTCAGCGGATTAGTGAATGTCGGTGCCGCCTATCTCAGCCGTCGCCTCACCGGTTATGCCGGTACTAAAATTGATAACACAATCCAAAGGGGAATTGAGAAAGCGAGTGAAAGGCTTAAAAAAGCACTGGGGAAGAAAAGATCCAAGAAGCCAAGATCGCAAGACGCCAAATAAGCACCAAGGAACAAAATTCAAATAAATTCAAACTCTGAAATCTAAAATGCACCAACTCCTCCGCTGATACATCTCAGGAGGGGTTGGTGCTTTTTGAGATTTAACTTTTGAGATTTATTTGATTCTTGAACTTTGATTTTTATTTGGCTTCTTGG
>CAZFLL010000001.1:132697-136037 GCA_964519865.1 uncultured Chitinophaga sp.
TTGGCTTCTTGGTTCTTTGTATTTAAAGTTATTGTTTGAAATATACTTTAGTTATTTTCCCAAACTCAATTACATAAATCGCCACTGCATATAGCGGTTTTGGTCCGAACCCGGACACTTCTTCATGATCGATGACCATATTCCCCTGCACGATCCGTTCCTGCACTTTGCAATATAGTTTGGGCACTTTCGTGATAAAGACATAGTCTTTCTGCATGGCTTCCTTGCCTTTCATGATCAGTTTGCCCGGGAACTCATATAACTCCACATCTTCCGCATAGGGTTCAAGAAAAGCTTCCAGGTTATGCGCATTGTAAGCATTTAACTGTTGCTGCACCAGGTATTCGGGGGAAGGATTCACCAGTGTTTCCGGCAGATGAGCCACTCCTTTTACAATCACCTGGCTGATCTTTCTCCAGTTGGCGAGACTATCCAGTGGGTTTGCCCAAAAGAGGAGCAGGTTGGCCGCTTTGTTTTTCGCGATACTGCCCCATTCCTTTTCCTGTCCCATGGCTTTAGCGCCATTGATGGTGCTGGCTTCCAGCAATTGCCAGGTATTCATCCCTGCTTTCTGCATGGCATCGAGTTCAATGAAATAGGAGCTGGCATGCTGGGTGCCGGTATTCCCGGCATCGGTTCCGGTAGCAATGATTACGCCCCCGCTGACCAGTTTCCGGAGGTTGACGATCATGATTGAATCACCCGTTTTTTCACGGGCTGCCTGTAAGGCCGAACTCATGCTTTTAATATACATTTTTGCCGTTGTGGTATCCGGCCATGGATAATCGAGTACAGAACCGACAGTTTCAGGGTTGGCCAGGTTCAATTCACCAGCATCGAAGTGATAATGGTCGCCCAGCACTTTGCCATAGTTGCCCATGACCACCAGGGTGGGACAGAGGACCGTCTTTTTCTGTTTCAGTAATTGCACAAATGCATCGGAAACCACTTCATCATCCACACTGTGCACCAGGTAATCGGCCCCTGCTTCCACGGCCAGTTGTGCCGTAATCCGTTCGGTGGCATGAACCGCCACCCGTTTATTGTTTTTATGGGCTTCGTCAATGGCCGCCTGCACCAGGGGCAGATTTTTCCGCGCCCCTTTTTCCACATCAGCATCGGTTACGATATACCAGATCTTGATAAAGTCCGTATTGAGCGGTAACTGGTCACGGACGGCTTTTCGGGTATTCTCTTCCGTTAGCATTTCCACAAACGGGGCATCGTTACCGAGGTTTTTAAACGGCGCCGGCACATAAGTGGTCAGCAGCGGACCGGTCATGCGTACCAAGGGCGACCAGTCCTTCGCCGCGAAAGAATCTTTCTGCGTTAAGAAATTATAGGTGGCACCCACATCTATGACAGAAGTGATACCCGCTGATAGGTAGCGGCGCAGCAGGTCCTCCATATGAGTGTGGGTCCATTTTATTTCTTCACTATAAGGTCTGATCTTGCGCAGGTCAATAGCATCCGGGCGGGCATACAGACCGCCACTCTGGAAAAAGTGCACATGGGCGTCGGTAAATCCCGGACTGAGGTACTTGCCTGTGCCGTCAATCACAGTAGTGCCAGCCGGTAATTGTTTAAAGGTTTTGTCCTTATCCACCTGCACGATCTTACCATCCACGATTAAAACAGAATAACCGGCCAGGATCTTTTTTTGTTCCACATCTATGACGTTGGTGTTTTTGATGAGGAGCTGGGCGGGAACAAGCTGGGAGATAAGTAAAATAGCGGTGATAAGGAGGAGGCGCATGGGGTTGTTATTTTTTCAAAGGAAAGATAATTGTTTTAAAAGAACCAAGAAGCCAAGACACCAAGACGCCAAATAAAATTCAAATTTCAAGGGTCAAATAAATTCCAAAAATTAAGCACCAACCCCTCCGCTGAAATACCTCAGGAGGGTTGGTGCTTTTTTGAATTTTGTTCCCTTGATGCTTCTTTGGATCTTGATATCTTGGATCTTATTTGGCGTCTTGGCATCTTAGGTTCTTGGTTCTTAGCCTTCAGGCATATTCTTATATTCTTTCCTGGTGAATTTCCAGGCAGATATTAATAACCAGAACAAGATATAACCGGCCAGGGTGCCGGCTGTATTGAGCAGTAAATCATCCACATCAAAGAAGCCAAGGCCTGTTTTTACCTGGATGTATTCATACAAAAAGCTAAGCCCGAACCCGGCGAGGGTGGTCAGCAGCAGATGACGCATGCGGCGGAATAGCAAGGGCAGGAGTATGCCAAAGGGAACAAACCCGATCAGGTTGCCAAAGAGGTTATATTTCGCCTCGTCGGTATGTATATGTCCGTTGCGGTAATACATATTGATCGTACGGAAGGGGACAGTGTTGGCTTTTTTCCAGCCTTTTTTTTCGGAGTAATGTTTATAATCTGTATTAAAATAGTTTTTATAGTACCGGTAATTCCCGTGCTTAAAGAGGATGTTTTTAGTCAGCAACGCCCCATAGAGGGCAAAGATCATCCAGGCCAGGAAAATGTAGAGGCGGCGGTTCATATCTGCGATACTAACGAAAAAACGGGAAATGCTGCGCCATTTAACATTCTGATCATTCCGATTTGTTTATTAGTTGGTAATTTGTACCTGATAAACAAACATTATGAATCTTCTTGGTAACCTGGTCTGGCTGATCTTTGGCGGTTTCCTGGCGGCGCTTTGTTATTTTTTCGGCGGACTGGTTTTATGCGCTACTGTTATCGGCATCCCCTGGGGACTTCAGTGTTTTAAAATTGCCGGCTTTATATTGATGCCCTTCGGGCTGAAAGTGGTCAGTGATTCTTCGAACGCCGGTTGCCTGGCCACTTTGGCCAATATTGTCTGGATCATTTGTGGCGGACTGGCTTCAGCTATTATCCATGTCGTGATGGGTTTGCTCCTCAGTATTACGATCATCGGCATTCCCTGGGGAAGGCAGCATTTTAAACTGGTGGAGTTATCGCTGATGCCTTTTGGAAAAAGAATTGTTTCCGCTGACTAATCTGTACTGACCGGTTTGCTGATACCGGGTACTTCCTGTACTAAAACTTCACCCCATACAGATGCCGGTGTGCCATATCCGGCTTTGAAATCCCCGTTCAGCACTTTTTGAGTAATGATCAGAGAAGCATGAACGGTAATGGTATATCCTTCCGGGCCAGTCAGCCGTGCCGTAATTTGCTGACCAGCTGCATTGGTGGCTTCCCCCCATACATAGCCGGTGGCCCTGGCTCTTTGTGCATCGGAAGGTCCGGCCGGAAGGCGGTTGATTTTTGCTTTTAACCTGTTCCGGATAAAACGGGTGCGTAAAGCCCAGTTGAAGAGTCCCTGGAGTTTTAAGAAGTAATA
>CAZFLL010000002.1:0-28662 GCA_964519865.1 uncultured Chitinophaga sp.
TTTCGCCACCAGATGGCTTCTTCCTGTTGTATCGCCAGCAACTGGCTGACCTGGGAAAACCGTTCCTGGTCCACAAAGGGTTTTAAACTGTTCCAGTTTTGCTTCATTTTATTTACCTGTTCTGCCCCGTCATAATAACGGAAACAAAGTTCATTCCACAGTGTACGGCCACTTTTCATAGTATGTACCCATGGCACATGATGGAACCATAACAAGTATTTTTCATCAATCGTGTTTACATCTTCCCATTGCTTCCGCGCTTCAGGAAAATACTGGGCCAGGGCATTGCTTCCGGTAGCGGTCCTGTTAAAACCGATACCGAGGCTGTCTGCTTTATGATAATAAACGGCATTCCATTCAGGCCTTTTTATAAAATCCACCCAGGGACCTGGCCCGTAATGCCCGTTGGCGCCCATAATATGGTGTAATCCCAGCGGATTGGAATAATTCACCATTGTCTCACGGCTTTCAAGCATTATTTTTTTTGCAGGTTCTACAAACCGTGTATCATTGGAAAATGTCATGCGCAGCCATTCATCGGCGATGGCCATACTGGTCAGTTCATAATCCCAGCATAGCCGGCCGTAGGCATACCAGTTTGACTGGGCAAAAGGATGCCCGCACCAGTTGATATCATTCCCGATATTCGATACCCCGGCCATCCCGTTTAATGAATGTTGATCCTGGCTGCCATCAATAATAGTCGCTACATAGCTGCCTTTACCTTTACTATAAGTATCACTGTTCAATACTTCTTTAAAGAGCGGGGCAAGGTATACCAGGTTGGTGGACTGACCGGTATATTCCTGGGTAATCTGGAACTCTGCCATCAGCGGTGTTTTTGGCATCGCTCCGAATAATGGATGAAAGGGTTCCCTGGGCATAAAATCGATCGCCCCGTTTTTTACCTGTACCATCACATTGGGCAGGAATTTGCCGTCAAGTGGTACAAATTCATCATAGGCCTGTTTGTGACGGTCAACGGGATTTTCAGCGGCGTACACAAATGCCCGCCAGATGATGATTCCTTTATAAGGACCGACCGCCTCCGCCAGCATATTGGCGCCTTCTGCATGGCTGCGGTGATAGTCCTGCGGCCCCGGTTGTCCTTCGCTGTTGGCCTTTACCAGGAATCCGCCGAAATCAGGTATCAGGGAATAGATTTCTTTTGCTTTTTCTTTCCACCATTGCCGTACTTCCGGATCCAACGGGTCTGCTGTTTTTAATTTACCAATTTCAATAGGGGCGCTGAATTTGGCAGAGAGGTATACTTTAATCCCATAAGGACGGAAAATATCCGCGAGCACTTTAACTTTCTGAAGATAGGGAGCGGTGAGGATAATGGCGTTGGCATTCACATTATTCAAAACAGCCCCGTTAATCCCTATTGAAGCATTGGCCCGTGCATAATCAATATAGCGTTGGTCAATATAGCCGGGCAGCTTATGCCAGTCCCAGATCGAAAAGCCGGCATAGCCCCGTTCAACCGTCCGGTTGAGATTGTCCCAGTGATTCAACAGTCGAAGCCTGAGTTTAGGGGCCGATACAATATGTAATGGATAGAGTGGTTGCTCAGTCTGAACCAGGCGAAGCAGGTGGAAAACACCATAGAGAATTCCAATATCGGTATTGGCGGTCAGCAACAGTTGCCTTGTTTTTGTAGTGATCAGTATAAAACCTTCCTGGCCGGCCTTTGTCAGTTCTTCCTGGCTGACCTCGGTTTGTAATGAACCCAGGTCTTTCCACCGGGCAATCACCAGTCCTGTACCGGTAATAATGGAAGAACCGGCTTTTACTTTAGTACCGGTCATACTTTCGAGACCATACAGCAGTTCTTTCTTTGCCAGCAGCAGGGTGGGGGATTCGCCGGAAAAACGGAGCGGGCTAACCTGTTTTTTATAGGTAGCTAACAGGGAAGTATTGTTTAACCGGATATAGCGTAACCACAGGTCATACCCGTTTTCCGCACGGGTGATGCTGGTACAGCACAACAAGAAGATCAGGAGGACATATGCCTGTGGTACAGCAAATCTTTTCACTGTTTATTTTTTTTGTTTACGTAAAGAGGATTGGCGTATAATCAGGTCTGACCGGACGACAATCGTATTCGTATGTTTAATATTACTCAGTCCTTTGAGATGGCCAATCAGGTTACGCGCCGCTATTTCCCCCATATCAATACCCGGGTAATCGATCGTGGTCATCTGTGGTTCCACCAGTTTGCTGATGGCATCATTATTAAAACCGACAATGGCGATATCTTCCGGTATCCGGATACCATGTTCGCGAAGTGTACGCATGCAGACGGCGGCAGAAAAATCGTTGGTGATAAAAGCGCCGTCGGGGAGGGGTTTCATTTTCAGGATCTGCAGGGCTGCTTCCACCCCGCATTGTTCACTCAGGTCTTTGATCAGCACCCGTTCTTTTTCATACGGGATGTTGTTGTCGAAGAGGGCATCTGAATATCCCTTATGCCGCTGGGCATATACGTTTCTTTTCAGGCTGGCTGTCACCAGTACAATTCTTTTACATCCCTGATCGATCAGGTGACGGGTGGCCTGGTAACCGCATTTATAATTATCAATAATGACTTTTGTGCTTTCGCTTTTTTCTTCCACCCGGTCAAAGAAGATAACGGGGATGCCTTTTTCCTCGAACGACTGGTAATGTTCCAGGTCCTTGGTGTCAAAAGCGAGGGAAGCGATCAGTCCGTCCACCCTTTTATGAAAAAGGTTGAGGGCATTGGCTGCTTCCTTTGTATAGCTTTCTGACGAGTGGGCAATGATCAGGTCATATCCGGCTTCAGTGGTTACTTTTTCAATACCGGCCAGCACGGAGGTAATGAAGTTACTGTTCAGCTCATGCACGATCACGCCGATTGTATTTGTTTTCTGTTTTCGCAGACTGCTGGCAAAAGTGTTGTGGCGGTAACCGAGGTCTTTTGCAGTTTGCTGGATTTTTTTTCTAGTATTCTTATTAATAGCCGGATGATCCTGCAGGGCACGGCTTACCGTTGCAGATGAGAGTGATAATCGCTGGGCGATGTCATAGATAGTGATATCTTTTTTTGGTTTCATATTGCAATCGGTTGCATAAAATTCGGGAAAAAAAGTAATTTACAAAGATTTCTTTTTTATTGAACTGCCACGGATAATTAATTCAGACCTGAGGATGATTTTTGGTGTTGTTCTCATATCAGTAATTCCTTCCAGATGATGAATAAGATTTGTTACGGCTGTTTCCCCGATCAGGTATCCGGGATAATGTATGGTGGTCAGTTTAGGTGACACCACCTGGCTGATGGGGTCGTTATTAAATCCGGCAATGCCAATATCCTGGGGGATCCTTAAACCGGCTTCTTTGAGCGCCAGCAGACAGAATACAGCCGTGGTATCGTTAGCTGCAAACACGGCATCCGGCCGTTCTTTTTCTTTCATCTTTAGGATGCTGGCAGCCACTTCTGTGCCGGCCTTTTCTGTAAGGGTCGTTATGATCACCCGCTTTTCATCGTAGGGCACACCGGCTTCACGGAGCGCATTCTTATAGCCCGACAACCGGTCGGCATACACATTCCGGCGCAGGTTTCCGCAAACAAACAGGATTCGCCTGAAACCCTGTCCCAGCAAATGTCTGGTGATATCGTAGGCGGCCTGTACATTATCAATTTCCACAGACATACTCTCTTTATGTGGCCAGGACCGGTCAAAGAAAATGACCGGAATTTTTTTCCGGAAGAACGGTTCCAGGTGCGCAATATTGTCGGTATCATAAGCGGGTGAGATCAGTAAACCGTCCACTCTTTTTGTAAATAAGGTCTGGCTATTAATTATTTCCTTCTCCATGCGTTCGCCGGAGTGGTTAATAATAAGGGTATAACCTTTCAGGCTGGCTGCATCCTCCATGCCGGCCAGAACCGAGGCCATAAAATAACTATTGATCCGCGGGATAATAACCCCGATGGTATTGGTTTTTTTACTTCTTAAGCTGCTGGCAAACAGGTTGGAACGATACCCCAGGAGTCTCGCGGCTTCCGCTATTTTTTTACGGGTATTTTTATTAATGGCGGGATTGTTTTTCAATCCCCGGCTCACGGTTGTAGCTGAAATATTGAGGTGCCTGGCAATATCATATATAGTGATTTCCTGGTCGGTAGCCATGTTTACAAAGGACGGGACAAAAAATTTAAAAAAAAATTGCAATCGGTTGCAATTTTTAAAAATATTCCTATATTCGTCCTGCCAACACTGGTTTGCCAGCCAGTGAACACGATCAAAAAGTTGTTGCCAGCTGTATGAAAAGAGAAAAAATTTCCGATCAACAGAACCCTGCTGCCCCGCTAATTGTGGAGTTTTATGCCGCAATCCGGGGAATTCAACAACCCCGCACTTTTATCCGTACAGCCCCGTCTCCTTTTGTCTCCAATCAGCCGGCCGGTGCATTTCAGTACACCGGCAGGTCCAGTTCAGATACTGAATTATTTCTAACTCTTAATTGCCAAAATGAAGTTTATGAAAAAGACTGCCCGTCAGAAAACACTGTTCCCCAGGGGACAGTGGACGTTTCGGCCAATGCTGTTTTGCGCAGTATTGCTGATCCAACTGCTCATGCTTGCCCCGCAGGCGAATGCTCAAAACATTACTATCAAAGGCCGTGTACTGAAGGATGACGGCCAGCCGGCTCAAAGTGCATCTGTACTTTTAAAAGGCACCAACACAGGTACCACTACTGGTAATAATGGTGAATTCACCATCGCTGCACCAGCCAATGGTACACTGATCATTTCCACGGTGGACTACATGACACAGGAAGTGAAGATCAATGGGGAGACTTCTATTAATGTAACCCTTGTTTCTGTAACTAAAAGCCTCGGGGAAGTGGTGGTTGTAGGTTATGGTACACAACGCAAGAGGGACGTAACCGGTTCGACTGTTTCCCTGAAAGGTGAAACGATCAACCAGATCAAAGCCCCGAATATTTTTAACCAGTTGCAGGGACGGGCAGCCGGTGTTGATATTGTGAATAACAGCACACAGATCGGATCTGGCGGTGAAATCCGTATCCGCGGTAACCGGTCAATCACCGGTAATAACAATCCGCTGATCGTGGTTGATGGTATGGCTTATGGCGGAAGTGTAAATGATATTAATCCTGAAAACATTGCCAGTGTGGACATCCTGAAGGATGCCTCCGCCACTGCCATATACGGTTCCAGGGGTTCAAACGGGGTGATTATTATTACCACCAAGCGCGGACGGACCGGAAAGCCCATAACCACTTATGATGGTTATGTAGGCATTGTAAGCGCTATCGACACCTGGGATGTATTTAACGGACAGGAATATGCCAAATATAAAGAAGATGCCAGGCAGGGACAGCCCGCCTTCCTGACGAATCCGAATGTGACTTCACCTTACGGACTGACAGCCATTGAACAAACCAACCTGGCAGCAGGGGTTAGTACAGACTGGCAGAAACTGTTGCTGACTACAGGTATCAGAACCGGTCATGACCTGAATGTGAACGGGGGAAATGACAGGACCCAGTATTTCTTTGGTTTTGGCTATTACAGGGAAACCGGTATTGTACCTGACCAGGCGCTTGACCGTTATTCACTGAACGTGAATATTGATCATAAAATGAGTGAGCGCATTAAAATCGGGTTTACCAGTCTGAATACCATGATTTATCAGAAACGCCTTGGTACAAATGCCTATAGCACCGGTTTACGGTTAGGCCCGCTGTATAAACCCTACAATGATGACGGTACACTGAATTTCCAACCGGCTATCCAGCAGGGGGTGGATAACACGACCATTAACCCGCTTACCTCCATAGGTAATGATGATATCATTAAAGCAAATTCCAGGAGATACCAGTTCCAGCATAACTTCTTCGCAGAAGTGAAAATATTAAAGGAACTGAAATTCAAGACTACT
This sequence comes from uncultured Chitinophaga sp., assembly GCA_964519865.1. Lineage (GTDB taxonomy): Bacteria > Bacteroidota > Bacteroidia > Chitinophagales > Chitinophagaceae > JJ008. The sequence goes on from CAZFLL010000002.1 coordinate 5,937, forward strand.
TTCGGTTTTGGCTGGTCACAGACTTTCAACAGCAATTACACCGGTCCTAATACCGTATTCAATAATAACACCAATACGGCCGGAGCGAACCTCAGCCAGTCCAACGCTGAAGGCTGGCAGTATACGATCAACAACTCACTGGAATATGGCAAAACATTTGCCGGGAAACATAAAGTACAGGTACAGGCCTTACAGGAAATCCAGAAAAATAAATTCCAGTCCCAGCAATTCAATGGCCAGGGTGTTCCCGCGGATTATATCCAGGATTACAACTTCCAGTTAGTAAATACGGTAACTCCTCAGGGATCCAACTACAGCGAATCAGGGCTGATTGGTTATATGGGACGGGCCACTTATTCATTTGATGACAAGTATTTGCTGACCGCCACCATCAGGACAGACGGTTCCTCCGTACTGGCAAAAGGCAATCAGTGGGTGACTTATCCCGCCGTTTCACTTGGCTGGAACATGGAGAAAGAGAATTTCATGGAGAGTTTGAAATTTGTAAACAGCTTAAAACTGAGAGGAGGATGGGGTATCAGCTCAAATGCCGGTATTAATCCTTATACCACATTAGGCAGTCTTAGTTCAGGTTTCTATAACTATGGACAAGGTTCAACCCCGCTGGTTAACTATGTGAATGGTTATACGATCAACACACTGCCGAATCCCAACCTTACCTGGGAAAAAACAAATGGGTTGAATATCGGTCTTGATTTCGCCGTATTAAACAGCCGCCTGTCAGGTAGTATTGAGTATTACAGTACCAAAACCACCGACATCCTGTTAAGCAAGAGCCTGCCACGCAGTAATGGGGCAAACTCGATCCTTGATAACGTTGGTGAAACAGCTTCTAAAGGAATGGAAATCACCCTGAGCAGCCTGAATGTGAAAAGCAAGAGCAATGGAGGATTCTCCTGGCGCTCTGATTTTACCGCATTCTTCAACAGGGAAAAAATTGTGGCGTTACAGCAAGGGTTACAACAGGATATCGGGAATGGCTGGTTTGTAGGAAAACCGATCACCACCATTTATGATGTAAAGAAAATCGGCATCTGGCAAACCAGTGAAGCAGCAGCTGCAGCCGTTTACGGAGCAGCTCCCGGCGATATCAAACTGGAAGACTTAGATAAAAACAATTCTATCGGTGCTACTGACCGCCAGGTTATTGGAGATTTCCAGCCTGATTTTATTGCCGGTATGACCCAGCACCTGGAATACAAGAATTTTGATATGAATATTGTGATGTTCGGTCGTTTCGGTCAGACCGTAGTGGCCACTTACTTATCAGCGGATGGTGGGGCAAACGGATATCCGTTCTTCCTGAACAGCCGTGTGAATATTCATAAGGTGGATTACTGGACACCCACTAACCCGACCAATGCATTCCCTCAGCCGGATGCAAGCCGTGATGGATTGCTCTATACATCCACACTGACTTACCAGGATGGTTCATTTATTAAAATAAGGTCTATTGACCTGGGTTACAACCTTCCCTCCAGGTTACTGGCCAAAGCTAAAATTCAATCCCTGAGGGTGTATGTTACAGCTCAGAATCCGTTTATACTCTGGTCACCGCTGGTGAAAGCCGGATTAGGTATTGATCCCGAAGGAAACGGTACGGGTAACACGGTAAACTCAAATGCAGGTGGTACTCCTGTTCAAAGCAGGGCTATTACCGTAAGTATGGGTGTGCCTCCGTCCCGCCAGTTTATTTTTGGTGTTAATCTGAAATTCTAATACTTAAATTTTTATATAATGAAACAGAAATATATAATCTTCCTGGGGCTCTGTACCGCCGTATTATTTGCGGCGACAGGGTGTAAGAAAATCCTGGATGAGCAGCCCCGGGCCTCCATAGACCCTTCTTATTTTAAAACGGCTGAAGGTGTTCAGGGTGGTATTGCCGGTATTTATTCTTCTTTCAGGGGACATTGGGGAACCCAGATATTCACCCAGTTGTTCAGTGCCGGTACCGATGAATCACAAAAAGGTGCGGCCGCAGACGTACAGCATTGGTTTACCTATAATAACCCGCTGATTAAAAGTAATACCAACGATTACGCCGGTTTCTGGAACGGGTTGTTTATTGATATTAATACAGCGAACGGGGTACTTGAATATGGGGCTGATGCCAATATTCCGGCGGCCACCAAAACACAGATACTGGCTCAGGCCAAATTCCTCCGTGCTTTCTGTTATTTTTACCTGGTTACCACATTCGGTGAGGTTCCGCTGCATACAACTTTTAACACCAATCCAAGCGCCGCCGATACAAGAGCACCGTTGGCGGATGTATATGCACAGATCATCAAGGACCTGAATGAAGCAGCAACGGATTTACCCAATACACCTGCAGCCGGTACCGGTAAACCGGCCACCAAAGCCACAGCTTTGTTCCTGCTGGCTAAAACATATCTGTGGAGAGGCTGGTCAACCGCTGCGCAACCTACCGATTTTACAAGCGCATTTACAACAGCCAAGAACCTGATCGACAATAAAGCAACTTATGGATTAAACCTCCTGCCTTATTTCGGAGATGTGTTTAAAGAAGGCAATGAATACGGTTCTGAAATCCTGATGGTGATTGACCACACCAAGGACCTGAAATTCGGACAGAATTCTGCCCCCGGAAGTTTTGCCTCCGGCCCGGCTGAAAATAAATCCAACTTCTTCTGGCGCCCGAATTATCCGACCGTAAATGCCAATTACCCGGCCGGCGGCGGAGCTTCCGTTTGCGTCCGGGATATCCGGAACGGAAGACCATTCCAGCGTATCAGACCCAATACGAAATACGTATATGATGTGGCGTTTGCCAACAGGGCCACCGATTCAAGATATGATGGTACATTCCAGACTGTCTTCCTGTCCAACAGTACTCAAATGGCAGCAGTTGGTACACCAGGTGCAACCACACCCAGGGGCCAGTTAATCAATGCTGTGGATACAGCCATCTGGTTTGCAGACAGGGTGGTTACTCCTGCTGAAAGAGCTGCCTTCAAAGGCATTATTTTTGAACCGGAGCACCTGCCTGGCGCTACTGTAAAATTCACAGCCAGTTATTTCCCGAATCTCCGGAAGTTTAATGATTCAACCAGGGCCGACCTGAATGACTATTCCGACCGGCCATTTATCCTGTTCCGTTTTTCTGAGCTTTACCTGATTGCTGCAGAAGCGGCTTTCAAAGGCGGCGGTACCATGCAGCAGGCAGCTGATATGATTAATGTACTCCGCACTAGGGCTGCTTTAAAATTAAATCAGACACCGTCGGAATATGCCGCTGCCGTTATAGCTCAACAGATAACTCCTGCGCAGGTAACACTTGATTTTTTACTGGATGAAAGAAGCCGTGAGTTATTTGCAGAGGATTGCCGTTGGTGGGATCTGTCCCGTACAAAATCTTTGGTGGCCAGGGTTCAGTTATATAATACAGAAGGAGCCGCCGGAGTCCAGCCATACAATATGTTAAGGCCCATACCCCAGCAGCAAATAGACCTGGTAACGGAAGGACCGGCCTTCCCGCAGAATCCTGGTTACTAATAAAGAGTAAAACAGGATAGAAGATCTTATCAAATAAGTAAGCAGAGCAGTTGTTTTATAAAAAACGCAGGAGGGAGAATTCAATCCCTCCTGCTTGATTTTTACCGGCTACCGCCTGGTTTAATACGTCTTCAGGTCAAATTAAACAACCATGAAAAGGGTATTAATACTCCCGTTCATATTTATTAACTTATATGCCTATGCGCAATTTTCGCAGGCAGAAAGGGATAGTATTAACAGGGGAAACCAGGCCGATTATGAGCTGATGCTGGAAGCCTTGAATATTACACGGGCGCAAATAAGACCCGGAGCTTCGGGAAATCCGAAAGATGCCAATGCGGCCAACCGGTCAGAGGGGAAAGTAAATCATTACATGCTCCCGGACCCGTTGTTGCTGAAGAATGGCCGGAAAATCAGTAGTCCGGAGGAGTGGTGGAAAAACCGCCGCCCGGAAATACTCCGCGATTTTGATAATGAAATTTACGGGAAGCTGCCCGCAGTCATACCCCCGGTTAAATGGGAAATTGTATCTGTTACAGATACAATGATTGGTAATTACAAGGCCAAAGAAAAAATATTGAAAGGGGTGGTGGACAATTCAGCCTGGCCTGGAATAAAAGTAGAAATAGAATTACAGGTCGTCACCCCGGCCGGCAGTAATAAGTCTGTACCGGTGGTGCTGGAATATGGTTTTTTCAAACCCTTCGGCAATTTTGGGGTCATTACCCCGATCGGTTTGGGATCCCCGGGTGAACCTTCCTGGAAAGAACAGTTATTGTCGCGCGGATGGGGATACAGTATCGTTTTCCCCAACAGTATTCAGGCGGATAATGGCGCCGGTTTGCGCAATGGCATAATAGGTTTAGTGAATAAAGGGCAACCCCGTAAACCGGATGACTGGGGAGCTTTAAGGGCCTGGGCCTGGGGAGCAAGCCGGGTGATCGATTACCTGGAAACAGATAAAGACGTGGATGCTAAACGGGTCGGTATTGAAGGTATTTCAAGATATGGCAAAGCAGCGGTGGTGGCAATGGCGTACGAACCACGGATCTCACTGGGATTTATCGGGTCTTCCGGAGCCGGTGGAACAAAAATATTAAGAAGAGTATTCGGAGAGCAGGTGGAAAACCTCGCATCCTCAGGGGAGTATCACTGGTTTTGCGGGAATTTTATAAAGTATGCAAGCATTCTCACACCGGATGATCTGCCGGTGGATGCCCATGAGCTGGTGGCCTTATGTGCACCAAGGCCGGTATTCATCAGCTCAGGCTCACCCCAGGTGGAAGGGCAGTGGGTGGATGCAAAAGGGATGTTCCTGGGAGGCGCATATGCAGGATCCGTATACAGGTTAATGGGGAAGAAAGACTTTGGTACCATGGAGTTCCAGCCGATTGGTATGCCATTGGTAACCGGGGAACTGGCCTACAGGCAACATGCCGGCGGACATAGTACGGGACCCAACTGGAGTACCTGGATTGCCTGGGCCTGCCGGTATTGGGGTGATTGTAAATATGATTAAAGAGATAAGTGTACTCATTCGGGTACAATAAAAAATGATAAAAAATTGAGTTCTACCAGGGTATTGAAATTTATACTGTCACTGATTTCGGTAACACTGTTCATTTCCTGTTCTAAAAATAAAAGCGGAAATAATGGAGACAGTAATACAACCACGGTTGATGCTGAAATAACAGTGTATGGCACACAGGCCGTCCAGACTATAAAAGGATTTGGCTGCGCCACTGTGTTTACCCCGCCAAACACGTCTGCCCCGACCCCGGAAGAATTTGACCGGTTGTTTGGCTCAGGCGCCGGGCAGGTGGGTTTGAATTTATTGCGAATCCGTATTGCTTCTGATGATACCTGGAGGGCAACAGAACTGAATAATGCGAAGGCGGCCCTGCAGCGCGGGGCGCAGATTCTGGCCTCACCCTGGAGTCCTCCTGCCCGGATGAAAACCAATAACAATATTATCGGCGGAAAACTGATTCCAGACAGTGCGGCGGCTTATGCAAAATACCTGAATGATTTTGCTTTATATATGCAGGCCAACGGGGCTCCCCTTTATGCTGTTTCAGTGCAGAATGAACCGGACTGGGAACCCGGTTATGAAGGATGTGTTTGGACGGCGGAGGAAATGCGCGATTTCCTGAAAAACCAGAGCGCATTGATAACTGCCACCCGGTTAATGGCCCCTGAGCTCGTGAATAATAACCAGGCTTATGTAAATACAATTCTCGCTGATAATGCGGCGGTGGCTAACCTGGATCTAGTCGGTACGCATTTATATGGCGGTGGAATGGTGGAGAATCAATTAGCTAAAACAAAGGGCCTCGAAGTGTGGATGACTGAACACCTCGATACCCTTACGGCCTGGAATGCCTGTATGAATACCGCTGTTGAAATACATGATTGTTTTACCAAGGCAAATTTCAATGCATATATATGGTGGTATGGGAAACGGTTTTATGGCCTTATCGGCCAGGATGGAGCCATTACCAAAAGGGGAGTAGTGGTTTCACAGTTTTCCCGTTTTATCAAATCGGGTTCTGTACGGCTGGCCTCTTCGCTCAATACAAGACCCGAGGTATTGATATCCGCTTACAAAAATGGTGCAAAAACAGTGCTGGTACTTATTAACCGGGGTGTATATGCAGTGAAACAAAAAATCAGTTTCCAGGATGTTTCACCGGTTTCGTTCATTCCATACACCACCACTGCTACAGTTAATACGGACAAAGGATCAGCTGTTCAGTTATCTGGTAACAGTATTACTTATACGCTGCCGGCTGTAAGTATTATAACATTGGTGGAACAATAATCCACGAGCATGCCGGTTGTAAAAGTATAGGATGACATAGTATGGTATAAGTTCTTTTAATATCTGTGCCTGGTTTCAATGGAAGACCCTTGAATGAAGGGGTCAGTAAACAGGTAGATTTTAGAAATACGTTTAGCAGAGCAATTCACATAGGCAATCGTTACGAGGGGTGAATTCTTTCACCCCTCCTTTTTAATTAACTTGCGAGATATTTAAACAGATAAAAATGTTATTGTTAGGTATAGATCTTGGCACCTCTTCCGTAAAAGTGTCGGTTATTGATGCTTCGACACAGCAAACAGTGGCGACTGCCCAATATCCTGAAACAGAAGCGGAAATAATTTCCCTTCATCCGGGCTGGGCGGAACAGACACCAGATTCCTGGTGGGAACAGGTGCAGCTGGCCATATTGAAACTGCATGCCGGGAGAGCATACAACCCGGCCGATATCGGGGCTATAGGAATTGCCTACCAGATGCACGGCCTGGTACTGGTGGATAAAGATCAGCAGGTGATAAGGAACAGTATTATCTGGTGCGACAGCCGCGCCGTGGAAACAGGGGATAAGGCATTTGATACCATCGGGCGGGATAAATGCCTGCTGCACCTGCTGAATTCGCCGGGTAATTTCACTGCTTCCAAACTGGCCTGGGTAAAAAAGAATGAACCGGCCATATATGAAAAGATTGATAAAGTGATGCTGCCGGGTGATTTTATCGGTATGAAACTCACCGGCGCGATTACCACCAGTATCGAGGCGTTATCGGAAGGTGTTTTCTGGGATTTTAAAGAAAATGCATTGTCGGAGGATGTATTCGGCTACTACGGCTTTAGTCATTCGCTGATACCGGAGATAAGGCCAGTATTTGAAACGCATGGATACCTGATGGAATCTGTTGCCGCGTCATTATCCTTACGTAAAGGCATACCCGTAACGTATAAGGCCGGTGATCAGCCGAATAATGCCCTTTCATTAAATGTACTGGAACCCGGGGAAGTAGCGGCAACAGCGGGTACTTCCGGGGTGATTTACGGGGTCAGCGACCAGCTGGCTTATGACAATGAATCGCGGATCAACACTTTTGCCCATGTAAACTACACCACTGATCAGCGGAGACTGGGGGTCCTGTTATGTATCAACGGTACAGGGATATTGAACCGCTGGGTGAAGAATATTTCCGGGGATCAGTACAGCTATGCCGAACTCAATAAAAAGGCTGCATCGGTGGCCCCGGGCAGTGAAGGTGTATTGGTCTTCCCCTTTGGAAACGGGGCTGAACGTATGTTGAATAACCGGCTGCTGAATGCACAGTTCCTGCACATTGATTTTAATAAACACGGGATCGCCCATATTTACCGGGCTGCCCAGGAAGGTATCGTATTTGCTTTCCGGTACGGGCTGGATATTATGCGTCAGAATGGGATGCAACCCGCAGTGATCAGGGCCGGGAAAGCCAATATGTTTCTGAGTGAAGTTTTTACTTCTGCTTTTGTGAATACCCTGCAGGTGCCGGTGGAATTGTATAACTGCGACGGGAGTCACGGGGCAGCTATTGGCAGTGGAATCGGGGCGGGTATTTATAAAAATCCTGCGGAAGCTTTCAGTAATTTTACACCCGTGGAAACGATTAAACCGGCCGGGGGGCAACACTACGAAGGGCTTTATAACCGTTGGCTGGAACAACTGCTAAAAAACCTGAATTAATTTGATCATCATTTAAATACACAATCATGGGAGTCGTTACAGGTAATAAGGAGTATTTTAAAGGAATAGACCGTATAAAATTTGAAGGACAGCAATCCGACAATCCGCTGGCTTTCCGTTGGTATGATGAAAATAAAACCGTGGCCGGGAAGACCATGAAAGAACACCTTCGGTTTGCCTGCGCTTACTGGCACAGCTTCTGCGGCAGCGGCGCCGATCCTTTTGGTGAACCCACGCATATATTTCCCTGGAGTGAAAAAACGGATCCGGTGGAACGGGCAAAAGATAAAGCGGATGCGGCGTTTGAGTTCATTACCAAACTGGGATTGCCCTATTATTGTTTTCATGATGTGGATGCCGTGGATTATTCCAATGATATCAATGAAAATGACCGCCGGCTCCAGGCCATTACCGCATATTTCAGTGAAAAGCAAAAAGCCAGCGGGGTTAAATTATTATGGGGTACCGCCAACCTGTTTTCCCACCGCCGGTATATGAATGGCGCTTCCACTAACCCGGATTTTCATGTGCTGGCCCATGCCGGTGCTCAGGTAAAAGCAGCACTTGACGCTACGATAGCCCTGGGTGGTGAGAACTATGTATTCTGGGGTGGTCGGGAAGGATATATGAGCCTGCTGAATACCAATATGAAAAGAGAAAAGGAACACCTGGCCCGTTTCCTGCATACCGCAAAGGATTATGCCCGTAAACAGGGATTCAAAGGGAAGTTCTTTATCGAGCCCAAACCCTGTGAACCTTCCAAACACCAGTACGATTATGATTGTGAAACGGTGATTGGTTTTTTAAGGCAATATGACTTGTTGAATGATTTTAGCCTGAATATAGAAGTCAATCATGCGACCCTTGCAGGTCATACGTTCACTCATGAACTGCAGGTGGCGGCTGACGCCGGTTTACTGGGCAGTATGGATGCCAACCGGGGGGATTACCAGAATGGATGGGATACTGATCAGTTCCCCAATGATATCAATGAGCTGACTGAAGCCTTGATCGTTATCCTGGAAGCCGGTGGGTTTAAAGGAGGAGGTATCAACTTCGACGCCAAAATCCGCCGCAATTCCACGGATCCGGAAGATCTGTTCTATGCACATATCGGTGGAATGGATGCTTTTGCCAGGGCCCTGGTGACGGCCGATACCATTTTACAGAAATCGGATTATAAAAAAATCCGGGCAGCACGTTATGCCTCGTATGACAGTGGCAAAGGAATGGATTTTGAAGCCGGTAAATTATCACTGGAAGAACTGAGAACTTATGCGGTTGAACATGGGGAACCGGCTATTGTGAGTGGTAAACAGGAATACCTGGAAAACCTGGTTAACCGGTACATCTGATCAATAAGACTGAAGGACCAATATAGCTGCCTGTTGTGCGCCTGTTTTATCCAGGGGATGTACGGCAGGCAGTTTTTATATAACATATAAAGGAGGATGATTTATGAATAAGAGGATGGAACAAACCATGCGCTGGTTCGGTCCCAGCGACCCGGTTAGCCTGGCAGATATCCGGCAGGCAGGATGTACGGGTGTGGTAACCGCCCTGCACCATATCCCGGTAGGGGAGCTGTGGACGGTTGAAGAGATCAGCCTGCGAAAAGCGGCTATTGAAGATGCCGGTATGAGCTGGACCGTGATTGAGAGTCTGCCGGTAAGTGAGGATATTAAAAAACAAAAGGACAACTTTATAATACATATTGAAAATTATAAACAGAGCTTGCGTAATGTATCCGCCTGCGGACTGAAAGTGGTGACTTATAACTTCATGCCGATCCTTGACTGGATGCGGACTGATGTGTCGAGACTGATGCCGGATGGAAGTAAGGCCCTGTACTTTGAGAAATCCGCTTTCATTGCCTTTGACCTGTATATGCTGAAAAGGCCGGGAGCGGAAAATGATTATACCGAGGAAGAGATACGAAAAGCAACTTTAAGGTTTGACGGTATGACAGAGGAGGAAGAAGAAAGGATTTTTCATAATGCCTTACTGGGTCTTCCGGGCAGTGATGAGCGTTTTACAGAAGAGCAGATATTAGCAGCGTTGCAAACCTATAAGGACATCAATGCAGATAAGCTGAAAGAGCATCTGTACTTTTTTTTAAAAGAGATTATTCCAGTGGCGGAAGAATGCGGGTTGCAGATGGCGATACATCCGGATGACCCGCCCTACCCGGTATTGGGGTTGCCCCGGATAATGAGTACGGAGCAGGATGCGGCCGATTTGCTGCAGGCTGTTCCGTCGCCGGCCAACGGGTTGTGTTTCTGCACTGGTTCATTCGGGGCCAGGCCAGACAATGACCTGTTGCGGATGTTAAAGCGTTTTGGTGATCATGTTCACTTCCTGCATCTGCGCAACACGAAAAGAGATGAAGATGGGAATTTCTTTGAAGCCGATCACCTGGAGGGGGATGCGGATATGGTGGAGATCATTCGTGAGGTTTTGCGGATACAGCAACGGAGAAACTGTTCAATACCTATGCGGCCGGATCACGGACACCAGATGCTGGATGACCTGAAAAAGCAGACTTACCCCGGTTATTCCGCCATTGGCAGGCTGAGGGGGCTTGCTGAATTAAGGGGAGTGGAGTATGGAATATGGAGGTCTGTCACTAAAATTGAGGATTAGCAATTAGTTTTTACTAATGTATAAGGTTCATTGACTTAAGGCAGTTAACCATCAAAAATCGTAAATCTACATATTCAAACTAAGTGGTTTTACTTAAAATCGATTTTTTTATTCCCATAAAATGACTAGCAGACAATGATTTATGCAACAAGCAATGAAATTTTACTTAATTTTTCAATGTAAAAAGCCTAGACAGCTCAACGCAAACCACTATCCGTATGGGAAAAATTACTATTCTGCTTGTCGACGACCACAAACTGATCAGGGATTCCTGGTCCTTTATTTTAAACAGCGACAGCCGCTTCCAGGTTATTGGCGAAACCAGTAATGCTGATGAAGCTGTGGAAATAGCCCGCACTAAGAAGCCTGATATCGTGCTCATGGACATTAACATGACACCGGTAAACGGGTTTGAAGCCACTAAATTGGTCCGTAAGTTTTCACCTGGTTCCAAGATTATTGGTATCTCCATGCACTCCATGCCGGCTTATGCCCGTCGTATGCTCCAGATCGGGGCCATGGGTTATGTGACAAAAAATTCATCCAAAGATGAACTGATTAATTCCATCGTGGAAGTATATGGAGGTAAAAAATATATCTGCGAGGAAGTAAAAAATATCCTGGCCCAGCAGGAACTTGAAGATGAAGGGGGCACACCGGATATGAACGTGTTGTCGCGCAGGGAGCTGGATATTGTTCAACTGATCAAGGAAGGATTGTCATCGAAAGAAATTGCGATCCGCCTGGATATCTCCCTGAAGACAGTGGAAGTACACCGCTATAATATTCTGAAAAAGTTAAGTCTTAAAAATACTGCTGCCCTGGTTAACTTTATAAATGTACACGGACTCTGATCTGCAGCAAACAGCGCTTTTTTGATATAAAGCCAATACGGTTCACATGAATCGATTTTATACCCGTCAGAGTATTACCATTGGTGTGGTCATTTCCTTCGCACTGGTTTCTTTTTTTGCATGGTATTCCTATGTAAACATGAAACGGGCCCGGTATGAGACCCACCAGGTCAATAAGACCCTGCAAACCCTGAAAGTGCTGGAGAACCTGATGGATGATGTGCAGGATATAGAGACCGCCAACCGGGGTTTTTTAATTTCACGGAACCGCGAATTCCTGACTCCCTATCACCAGGCGATACGCAATTTAGCCACAGACACAACGGATATATTAGCCCTGAAGGAAATCAGTCCTCACCGGCTGGATACATTCCGCAAACTGGTGTACCTGACAAACCTGAAACTGGATATTGCTTCTGCCGCAGAAGGAATGGTGAGCCGTGATGCGGTGGATTCCGCCCTGACCTTGGTTCGCACGGGTAAAGGAAAAGAAGTGATGGACACTATACGTCATCTGGTCTGGGCCCTCGAAACAGCGGATCGGAAAATTCTTAACTCCTCCAACAGCAGCCGTGAAATTGCGGCTACCAATACCGCCCGTCTTTTTGTACTCCTGAGTTTTTGTTTTATCGTACTTATATCCCTGATCATTTATATTATCAACCGGGATATGAAAAGGAAGCAGGTATATGAGGCAAGGATTGCTTACCTGGCCGGACTTACAGAAAGAACCAGTGACGCCATAATATCCATAAATACCCAGCTTGAAATAATCAGCTGGAATAAAGGAGCTGAAAATATCTATGGATATACCGCTGCCGAAGCGATCGGACAGAAACTTGACGGCCTGATCCGTAGCAGTGCAATTGAAAATGAAGAAAAAGTTTTACGCAATGAAATCCTGCTCAGGGGAGTTACAGAATTTGAATCAACGGATATTACAAAAGATAACCGGAGTATTTACTGCCATGTCTCCGCAACAGCCCTGACAGATACAGAAGGGAACCTCACCGGCTTTGTATCCGTGGTACGGGATATCACCCAGCGTAAGCTGGCAGAAAAACTCATTTATGAGTTCAACCATGAGCTGGCGGCAAAAGTGAAAGAGAAGACAGAAGACATCCTGAAAGGGGAAGAAAAACTCAGGCAGGTGCTGGACAGTTCGGCGGGTGAATTTTATGTAATCGACCTGGAGTACCGGGTAATCCTCATCAGCCGGATGGCGGAGAAAAACCTGGAAAATGTCTGGAAACACCGGGTGCATACAGGAGACATTATTACTGATTTGATTCCAAACGATAAGAAAGAAGGAATTATCAATAATTATAAAAAGGCATTTCTTGGAGAAAGCACTGAGTATGAAACGCAGGTCCAGTACCCGGATTATGTCAAATGGGTGAATGTGCTTTATACCCCTGTCCGGAATGGTCTGAATGAAATTACCGGAGCCTTTATTGGTACCCGGGATATTACAGCAAAGAAACAGGCGGAGGCTGGATTACAGGAAAGCGAATCCAGGTACCGGACCCTGGTGGAACAGGCAACAGAAACCATCGTACTGGTTAATCCGCAAGGCCGGTTTATACAGGTGAATGAAGCAGGGATCCGGTTGCTGGGCTATTCAAGGGAAGAAGTAATGCAAATGGGATTGCTGGATATTATTGTCCTTGATCCTGATGATCCTCCACTCCGGTTTAATGAACTCAGGGCCGGCGCCAGCATATTAAGCAATCGAAAAGTACGCCGGAAAGATGGGGTGGTGATTGAACTGGAACTGAGTACCAAAATGCTGTCCAATGGTCAGTTTATTGGCATCGGGCGTGATATTTCAGAAAGAATGCAGGCGCAGAAAGCCCTGCTGGAAAGTGAAAACCGCTTCAGGGCCATTTTCAATACCCAGATGCAGATGGTTTGTTTGCTGGATAAGGAAGGACGGGTTCTTGAAACCAACAAAACCGCACTGGATTTATTAAGATACCGCAATGAAGAAGTATCCGGAAAATATTTCTGGGATATAAAACTATGGCAGAAGGAAGAGGAAAGGCCTGCACGGATTGCACGGGTAAAAGAGGCTATTTCACGCGCAGCAGCAGGTGAACTGATCCGCTATGAGGGGGAGATATCTGTCAGGGAGAATGAAGTGGATATCGTTGATTTTTCAATTAAGCCGATACCAGGTGCTGACGGTCATCCTATGCTGCTGATCATGGAGGGCCGGATGATCACGGAAATAAAAAAAGCGGAGAATGAAGTAAAGGAAAGTGAAGCGAAATACCGGGCTTTTTTTGAATATAGCATGGATGGTATTATGCTCTCCTCCCCGGATGGGGAAATCCTGTCTGCCAACCCGGCTGCGTGCCGGATGTTTGGAATGTCAGAGGAAGAAATCAGACGGGCGGGAAGGAGCGGGCTCGTGGACAAGGAGGATGACCGCATTGGAGAACTGCTTGATAAGAGAAGATCATCCGGTTACCTGAACGGGGAACTTCGTTTTGTCCGGAAAGACGGAACCATATTTCCCGGGGAATTCAGTTCAGCTATATTTAAAGATGCCTATGGACGCGAGCGGACCAGCCTGATCATCCGGGATGTAACTGAGCGGAGAAGAATTGAAGAAGAAGTCCGGCAGTCCAATAAACGGTTTGAAATGATCTCCCGTACCACCAATGATGCGGTCTGGGAATGGAATATACTCACCGGCAAGAAATGGGCCAATGAAACCCATCAGCAGTTGTATGGAATAGGGGTTAATGATGTTGTGCCGGAAGAACATGTCTGGAGAATGCGGATCCACCCGGATGACCGGGAACAGATTGTCAGCCGGCAGGAAGCCACCCTGGCTTCTGATAAAAACGTGTTTATTTCTGAATACCGTTTTCTGAATAAAGACAATGACTACGTTTATTTATTTGACCGTTGTTATATAGAACGGGATGAATCAGGCCAGCCCGTACGGATGACCGGCAGCATGATGGATATAACAGACCGTAAGCGATCTGAAACACAGCTGATGGAAAGTGAACAACGGCTGCGTTTATCCATGGAAGCCGCCAAACAGGGTCTGTATGACCTGAATATACAAACCGGTGAGGCCATTGTGAACGAACAATATGCCCTGATGCTGGGGTATGATCCCCGGGATTTCAGGGAGTCCAATAAATTCTGGCTGGAACGGATGCATCCGGATGATATGCAAGCCGCAAAACTGGCCTATGCGGCTTATACTTCAGGGACAACTCCAGAGTACCGGATTGAGTTCAGGCAACGTACCCGGACCGGAGATTGGAAATGGATACTTTCCATTGGGAAAATCCTGGAATATGATGAACAGGGGAATGCCCTCCGATTGCTGGGAACCCATACGGATATCACGAGTCTGAAAAATGCCGAAGAAGAACTGATCCGTACCCAGAAACGATTCCAGAACCTCGTGGAAAATATTTCTGGTGTTTATTGGGTAAACGACCTGGAGGAACAGCGCACGTTATATATCAGTCCTTCCTACGAAACGGTATGGGGCCGGAAATGCGAGGATCTTTATAAGAATCCGACAGATTTTATCCAGTCTGTTCACCCGGACGATCTCCCGAAATTAACCGAGGCTTACCAGTCAATTTCTGTAAAAAAACAGTTGAATATTAATTACCGGATTATCCGGCCCCTGGGTGATACCCGGTGGGTGGCGGTAAAAATAAATGTGGTTACAGGAGAGGATGGCAAACGGATGGAATATGGATATGCAGAAGATGTGACGGAACAACGTCGTGCTGAAACGGAACTGCTTGAATCCAATGCCCGCTTCCAGATTGTCTCCAAAGCCACCAGTGACCTGGTATGGGACTGGAACCTGCAGACAAATGAGTTATGGTGGAATGATAATTATTATGCCAACCTGGGATATAAGAAAGTGAGTGAACTGGTGCATGTGGATGAATGGTACGACAAGATCCATCCGGATGAACGGGAACGAGTCAGGCAGAACGCCAACGGAACATTTAACGGGAACAGTTCTGTATGGAGAGATGAATACAGGTACAGGAAAGCAGATGGCACATACCTGCATTTCCTGGATCGTGGATTTATTTTACGTGATCCGGGTGGTAAAGCGATCCGGGTGATCGGCTCCATGATTGATATGACACCGATTTATACCGTGCAGCGGAGAATCGCCGAAAGTGAAATGCGGCTTCGTACGATCCTGGATACAGACCCGGAATGTATTAACCTGTTTGATGAAGAAGCCCGTTTACTGGATATCAATAAAGCCGGTTTACATATGGTGGAGTCTGATGATCCTTTAGAAATGGCCGGCCGTAATTTTTTACCTTTTGTGGAACCCCGGAACCAGAAACAGGTGGCGAAACTGGTAAAAGATGCTTTTAAAGGCCATTCAGGTGCTATGGAGTTTGAAATGACCACACTCAAAGGAAATAAACGCTGGTGTGAGATCACGGTCGTACCTTTCAGGAACCCCGATAAAGATGTGGTGAATGCATTGGGGGTAACCCGCGATATTACTGAAAAGAAACAGGCAGAGCTGGCTGTAAGGATCAGTGAGGAAAAATACCGCACATTGGTGGAACAGGCCGCTGACACTATAGCCTTGTATGACGGGGATGGACATTTCCTGGATACGAACACTTCTGCATCAAGACTACTGGGTTATAGCCGCGAAGAACTGGCCGCCATGACGCTCGACCAGGTATTGCTGCCCGAGGATAATGCGGAGAATCCGGTACAGTTTGATGTGCTGAGTGCCGGTATCTCTACGGTGAAAATTCACCGGATGAGGCGGAAAGACGGTTCCGTTGTTATAACTGAAGTACGTTCCCAGCAATTACCCGACGGACGGTTTCTTTCCGTAATCAGGGATATGACTGAACGGATCAAAGCCGAAGAAGAACTGAAATCCTCCTATAAGGCAGTACGGAGCCTGACTGCCCACCTGCAGAATATCCGGGAAGAAGAACGAACCAATATCGCCCGTGAAATACACGATGAACTGGGACAACAGCTGACCGTACTTAAAATGGATGTGGCATGGCTGAATAAGAAGTTTCATGGCAGCGATGAGAAAGCGGATCACCGGCTTAAAGATCTGCTGGTGATGCTGGATGAAACAGTGAAATCTGTGCGCAGGATATCCTCCCAGTTAAGACCCAGTCTGCTGGATGATCTTGGATTAACAGCTGCGATGGAATGGCAATTGGGGGAATTTGAGAAAAGAGCTGGTATTAAAACCAGTTTTTCAGCACCCCATGATGAGATACCAATACCGGAAGCGTCCAAAACCGCCTTGTTCCGGATTTTCCAGGAATCGCTGACCAATGTGGTGAGGCATGCGGCCGCAAAAAAAGTATCAGTGGAGTTAAAAGAGGTCAATAAAAAACTGGTTATGTCGATCGCGGATAACGGGAAAGGGTTTGACCCGCTAAAGGTTACCGAGAAAAAAACACTGGGTATCCTGGGTATGAAAGAGCGCAGTGAAATGGTAGGTGGTACTTATGAAATTAACAGTAAACCGGGGGAAGGAACTTCAGTGATTGTTTCGGTACCCGTCAGTAACTTTGTAAAATAAACAGGATTTGAATATGATCCGAATATTAATTGCAGATGATCATGCTATTGTCAGGAGGGGGATGAAGCAATTATTGCTGGAACATTATCCCTTTGCCCGAATCGGGGAAGCTTCCAACGTGGAAGAGCTGATCAGTGAAATTCTGACCCATAAAGACTGGGATGTGGTGGTCTGTGATATGAATATGCCCGGCCGCAGCGGCCTGGATGCCATTATGCAGATCAAGGAAATTGCCCCGGGCTTACCGGTTCTCATTATGAGTATGTACCCCGAAGACCAGTATGCGCTCCGGGTACTGAAATCCGGTGCCGCCGGTTACCTCACCAAAGAAACCATTCATGATGATATCGTCAGGGCTATTGAAACAGTCATAAAAGGCAAACGATACATAACCCTCTCCCTGGCGGAGAAACTGGCTGAATCAGTCAACAGTGAAACAGAGAAGCCGCTTCATGAAGTGCTTTCAGACCGGGAATTTGATGTGTTTAAATTGCTGGCTTCGGGCCGGACAATCACCGATATTGCCAGCCAGCTTTCATTAAGTTCCACCACGGTGAGCACCTACCGCTCCCGTATTATGGAGAAAATGAAAATGAAAAGCAATGCAGAACTGGCCCGGTATGCCATAGAAGCCAAATTAATATAGGTGTAGAATTGTGTAGATAATCAGCTACAAACTTTTAGCCATTGTATTACAGCCCCTTAATGGGGCTTTTCGTTTTTTTGTACTTCACTGCCAAACCTGAATCCTCTCCTGAAAAACATCCTGAACATACTGATCGTAGATGATAATCTGAATTTTATCAACCGGATGACCGGTCTGCTTGATGAGGTCAGGATCAGAAAATGCATCAGTACTGCCACCAATTTTAACGAAGCCATACAACAACTAACTGTTTTTGACCCGCATATTGTGCTGCTGGATATCAATATGCCAGGCAAGAACGGGATAGAATTACTGAAATATATCAGGAAGAAACACCGCGATGCAATAGTGGTTATGCTGACCAATCACTTCGAAAATTATTATCGCGAACAGTGTATTGAACAGGGTGCGCGTTTTTTCCTCGATAAGTCAAATGATTTTTTACAGGTGCCGGAAATCGTAAAAGAATATTACCGGTCAAACAATGAATTAAGCCAAACAGAATAGCATGCGGAAAAAGTGGAGTGAAATAAAAAGGATTATCGGCGAAGTAGCCGTTCACCAGGAAAAATTCATTTCCCTGATCAGTGATGATGGGACTATTCTGTCCGCTAATGCCAAAATGGTCCGTTCACTGCACCTTGGCCATCCCAAAGAAACCACGATCAATCTTTTTGACCTCCTGCACCCGGTGAATAAAATTCATTTCCGGGAAAGGATGGATGAATCAGATACGGAAGGAACTGTGAGTTGCGTGGAGGCCTACCTGAAAAACGGGTTATACCATCCCATGAAATGGCATATATCCCCGGTTCCGGCAGAAGGGAAAGTAAAAAAGTATTTATGCCAGGGGTATAAATTACTCGATGAAAACCGGACACAGGAATTTTACCGGTTGGGCGAATACAATTACCAGCTCATTTTTGACAGCCTGGATGCCGGTATACTTTTCCAGGATGCGGAAGGGGAGATCATTGCGGTGAATCAGAAAACAGCAGAAATACTCAATACAACTTTAGAGCGTTTATATGGGTTAAAAAATATTGCGGAGCAATGGGAGAATAACTGGGATATCCGGAATGAAAATGGCCAGAAAGTTCCTTTTGAAAAAACAGCCTTCATCAAAGCGATACATACCCGGAAACGGCAGGCTGAAGTGCTGGTTATCCGGTTGGCCAATGGCGAGCACCGCTGGTTGCACATGAGTTCACAACCCCTGTTCAGGGATCATAGCAGCATCCCATTTGCGGTGGTTTCCAGTATTACCGACCTGACCCTTGAAAAGAACCTGATCCGGGAACTCAAGGAAAGAAAAGCGGTACTGAAGTCCTTCATGAAACAAACGCCAAACCTGGCCTGGGTGGTGGA
The DNA here is from genome assembly GCA_964519865.1 of uncultured Chitinophaga sp. Classification (GTDB taxonomy): domain Bacteria; phylum Bacteroidota; class Bacteroidia; order Chitinophagales; family Chitinophagaceae; genus JJ008. The sequence continues at coordinate 25,092 of CAZFLL010000002.1, forward strand.
TGAACAGGCCAACCTGCTCTTTGCCAGCCAGAAATTTTATGAGTTTTTCAATATTGACGAAAAACAGGCAGCACACAAAAATTTACTGGAACTGGTTCCTCCTTCAATTGCCGAGGCCTTGCTGGACCGGCATATGCAGGTACTCGAAACCGGTAAATCGGCCGATGTGATCCACCCGGTAAAATGGGCTGACGGGACCGATTATGTTTTCCATATCGACATATTTCCGATTGAAGGGATTGGGGGGAAAAAAATTCTGGGGGGCCATGCGGTAAACCTGACCGACAAATATGAAGCGGAGAAAAAGCTGAATGATACGAATGACCGGTTGATGCTTTTGTCACGGGCCACTTCTGATGCCATCTGGGAATGGGATATGCAGACCGGGCAGATCTTCCGGAATGACGCCCTGATGGATATCATCGGGTATCATACGGATATTCCTAAAGGGTTGTCCTGGTGGTTGCGCCGGATACACCCTGAGGACCGCAACCGGGTGGGTGATGCGGTAAAACACAGCACTGAGGAAGGAAGCCAATCCTGGGTTGGGGAATACCGTTTCAAATGCGGCGATGGTACATACAAGCATATGCGCGATAAAGGGTTTATTGTATATGAAAACGGACTGCCGGTAAAAATGATCGGGTCAATCCAGGACGTGAGTAATATCAAAGAACTGGAAAGAATGCTGATTGAGGAAAAGCTGAAACGTCATAAGGATGTTTCTGAACTGGTGATCCAGGCCCAGGAAAAAGAACGTACCCGGATCGGGCATGAATTACATGACAATGTGAACCAGATATTGTCATCCGCTAAGTTGTTTTTTGAAATGCTGAAACCGGCGGATAAGGATCAGCACTTATATCAGTCCAAAGGCATTGAATATATCAGCCTGGCAGTGGAGGAGATCCGCAAACTGTCCAGGGAGCTGGTGTCGCCCGGACTTAAAGAAAAGCAACTGATACCCTGTATCAACCAGTTGCTGGAAGATGCCCGCCTGTCGAGCGGGCTGGATATCCATTTTAAGCATGACGGCGAAACTGACCTGCTGACGGAAGGCAAAAAAGTAACCCTGTTCAGGATCCTGCAGGAACAACTGAAAAATATACAGCGGCATAGTGCTGCCTCCCGGGTGGAAGTACAACTGGAATGCCTGGATTACGAGGTAAGGATGCAGGTGAGGGATAATGGTATTGGGTTTGATGCCAACCAGACTTTCAGGGGGATTGGTATATCCAATATCTATGAGCGGGCCCGATTCTATAACGGAACAGTCAGGTTTGATACGGCTGTTGGCCAGGGTTGTACGCTGTTTCTTTCGCTGCCAATCAGTTGATTGACTGAAAGGGTACAGCATTTGTATGTCAGTGGTATATAGATAAACCCTTAGTCCCTTCAGTGAATTTACTTATTCCCATTTTATTTCTGCCATACCACTCAATTATAAAAAAGGTTTTTAGTTATTTGCTTTGAAATCCACCATTTGCTGGAATGTCCAGTGAAAAGCCGGAAACAATGAAAACGGTCTGTTTTCTGATACTTTCCATCCAGGAGCCAGGTTATTGCATGGCGTTTACAGAAAAGGTATATGGATTTTAACCAGGAGTATACTTTACAGTATGACTGACTGTATTTTACTTCTCCAATATCCTGTCTGCTATGCAAACTGAAACCGATACTCACTTTTCCTATTTACAAAGTAAGGACCGAACCAATGCATTGGTTAATTGCCTGAAAGCAGGTGTGCTTCTGCAGGATTCTTCAGCTGAAATATTATTATGCAACAGGGCGGCATCAGAAATCCTTGGAATTTCCAGGGAAGAAATATGCCGTCGTTCTGTCATAAACCTTGGAATGGATATGGTTTATGAAGATGGATCAGCCGTTGAAGAGAAAGATTTCCTGTTTGACATGGCGGTAGATTCTAAAAAAGCAGTTGGGAAAATCATGGGTGTATGGAGGCCCTTGACCAATGACCGGGTCTGGCTTCAGGTTAATGCAGAACCCCTCTTGGACCAGCAGGGCAATGTGATTGAAGTGGTCACCAGTTTTACAGATATAACTGAACATAAAGAAGCCAGGGAAAAACTGACCAGTCTTTACCAGCACCTGGAAATGAGGGCGTTTGAGATTGCCACTACAAATGCGGATCTTGAAAAATTTGTTTATGCAGCCACTCATGATCTCCAGGAACCACTCCGTCTTATCAGCAGTTTTGTGCAATTACTGGAAAGTAAATACGGACATCAACTGGATCTCCAGGCACAGGAGTATATCCGTTTTGCGGTGGATGGAGCAAAAAGAATGAAAAAACTAATCCTGGATCTGCTGGAATATTCCAAGTTCACCGGTGCCGGAATGATTATGGTTCCCACAGATATAAACAGGTTAATGGAGAAAGTGCATAGCAATGTATCCGGCCAGCTTAAGGAACTGAATGCGGGACTATTGGTTCATCCATTACCGGTAGCCTATATACATCCGGCCCTGATAGCCCAGTTATTTGAAAACCTGGTGGATAATGCCCTGAAATACCGCGGAAAAGATGTTCCATTTATTGAAATTAACTGCTGCAAAACGGATGATAAGTGGCAGTTCAGTGTCCGTGATAATGGAATCGGAATTGAAACCGGGTATTCTGCAAAAATATTTGACCTCTTTCAGCGCCTGCACAGCAATGGCCTTTACGAGGGGACCGGGGTGGGGTTAGCGATTTGCCAGAAGATAGTGAGACTTCACCGGGGGGAAATCTGGGTGGATTCTGAACCTGGTAAGGGGAGTACTTTCTATTTCACTATACCAATTGTAAACCAGCATCCACATGAGAAAGTTTAAAAAAAAATTACTGCTTTTTCTGTATGCTTCATTGCTGATTGTAGTAGGCAGCTTTACCGTATTGCTGATTAATTACCGGAAGCAGGTTCGTTTCCAGGCAGAGAACCTGGTTATTGAAAAGAACATCATCCAGGCAGATTCACTTATTTCAAATGTAATACAGCTGGAATCCGATAAAAGAGGATTTCAACTTACGACTGATATATCCTTCCTGAAAAATATTTACCAGTACAAGACCGGTTGTGAAAGAAATATCCGGAATCTTAGAAAATTTCAGTTGGATGGTATTAGTCCGGGTATGATCAGCCAAATTGATTCACTGGTCAGGTTGCGTCAGGCAAACCTGGATAGTGGAATATTATTATTCCGTTCTGAAGGTCCAGGCTCAGCTGTAAAGTTTATGCAACAGCTTTCGGGAAAAAATACCCGGGAATTGCTGGTAGGTCAGTTACAGTTACTCAAATCGTCTTACCTGGCCGAACTGGAGAAAAATACCGCTGACATTAATATCCGCAACGAAAGGAATGTATGGGGGCTGGTGATCATCCTGGTGATTTTCATCCTGCTTATTCTGGTAACCGCCAGTAGTGTGAAAAGGGTGCAGTATAAAATGATAAAAAATCACCTGAAATTCAAAGAGGCTCAACGGATTGCAAAAATCGGAAGTTGGGAGTGGGATTTCAGTACCGGTAAACTAAAATGGAGCCAGGAACAATTCAGCATATTCGGGGAAGAG
>CAZFLL010000002.1:28672-55790 GCA_964519865.1 uncultured Chitinophaga sp.
ATCTGAATTATGAAAATTATCTCACCCACCTGGAGCCCGAAGAACGTACCAGGATGCAGACATACATTGAACAGGCAATCGTGGGTACCGCTCCTTTTGCCGTAGATCATGTCATTACACGGAAAGATGGTACAAAATTGACAGTGTATGAGCAGGGGACAATATTATTTGACCTGCATGGTAAGCCTGTTGGGATGTTTGGAACCACCCAGGATATCACCACGCAAAAAAAAGCAGAAGAGGAAATTAAGGCCGAGCGAAAACTCCTGCGCACATTAATTGATAATATTCCGGATCCGATTTATATTAAAGATGCGTCTGGCCGTAAAATCATGGCGAATAAATCTGACATGGCTTTTATGGGGGTGGAAAACACAGAGGAGTTTCTTGGTAAAACAGATATTGAATTGTTTCCGGGTGATACCGGTGTTCAGGGACATAACAGTGATCTTGAAGTTATGTCTGGCCAGATACCCGTGCTTAACAGGCTGGATAATTTTACAGACTCATCAAAAAATGAGTATTGGCTGCTCGCCTCTAAAATACCCTTGTTCGATACGGAGAATAACCTGATTGGATTGCTGGGTATAGGACGGGATATTTCAAAGAGAATCCGGGCAGAACAGGAACTGGCTGAAACACAGAAAAAATTTGAGGCCATCTTCAGTAATTCAGCGGAAGGTATTTATCAGAGTTCTCCGGAAGGACGTTTTATTATTGCGAATCAGTCTATGGCAAAGATATTCGGTTACACCAATGCTGATGAAATGATACAATCGATTACTGATATCGGTCGGCAAATTTATGCTGATCCGTTGGAAAGGGTCCGGTTATCTGAATTATTAAGGAGTACCGGGCATGTTGAAAATCATGAGTTTCGTGTAGTAAGAAAAGATGGAGCGGAAATATGGGTCAGTGCAAATATCAGGATGGTAAGGGATAAAAACGGGGTATTCCAGTATTTTGAAGGAACGCTGGAAGATATATCGGAACGGAAAACAGCTGAGGAGCATTTAATGAGTATATCAAACCGTCTCCAGGTAGCAGTGGCCGCCACCAATATCGGGATTTGGGATTGGGACCTCGTAAAGGATATTACAGTTTGGGATGAAAAAATGTATCAGTTATATGATATAGAACCAGGTGAGTATAGTTCTGTTTCTGCAGCCTGGGAATCGTCGCTTTATCCTGAAGACCGGAACAGGGTTTTGGAGCTGCTTCGGCGGGCCATAAACGGCGAAGAAGAGTTTGATACTGAATTCCGGATCATCAGTAAAGACGATAGCCTGAGATATATAAAGGGTAATGCGGTTGTGGTCCGTGATCAGACTGGAATACCTCTCCGGATGATTGGTACGAACGGGGATATTACCGCCAGGAAGAATGCAGAGCAGGAAATACTTCAATTGAATAAGAGCCTGGAACAGTTTGCGAATATTACAGCCCATGACCTGCAGGAGCCGATCCGGATGGTGAGTGGTTTCCTGGGTTTATTGGATAAAAAATACAGGAACTCAATTGATGAGCAAGGACAGATGTTTATACACCGCGCAAAAGATGGGGCAGACAGGATGACCATCCTGATCCGTGATTTGCTTGAGTTCTCCCGTTCCGGGAATAAGAACACGAAAAAAGAGCCGGTGGACCTGAATTATGTGCTGGACCTTGTTTATAAGGATATGGGTATTGTACTGGAAGATACCGCTGCCAGTCTTTTAGTTCCAAACTCTCTTCCAATAGTAGAAGGCTCACAAAGCGCTTTATACCGGCTATTCCTGAACCTGGTCAGCAACGGACTGAAGTTCCGGAAAAAGGACCTGCCGCCCGAAGTAAAACTCGATATGAAGGAATTTCCGGATGCCTGGGAATTCACTGTCAGGGACAACGGTATTGGAGTAAAAGAAACGGACAAACATAAATTATTCCAGGCATTTCAGCGGTTGCATAAAAAGGAAGATTATCCGGGCACCGGACTCGGACTGGTTACCTGTAAAAAGATTGTGGAAATACACGGTGGCAGAATCTGGATGAACTCTGAGTTTGGAAAAGGAACAGAATTTCATTTTACATTACCTAAAATGAGGGCATAAATAAGGTCTATGAATCTAAATGAAACCATATTAAGCGGAAATGATGTGCCGGCAGCTGATTCCGGAGAAATCGGGGAGCTCAACAGGAAAATGGCTGAACTCGTAAAAGAGACAAACCAGTTTACTTATATCATCACCCATGATTTGCAGGCACCCCTGCGTATGATTACCGGTTTCCTTGAATTGATTGAAAAACGGTATGCCGGTCAGCTGGATGAAACCGGTAAGCAGTATATAGGTTATGCAATGAAAGGTTCTGTTAAAATGAAAACCCTCATTTTTGATTTGCTGGAATATTCCAGGTTAAGTTCTGTGGAGCATGTATTTGCACAAACAGATATGAATGACATATTGAATACCGTAACTGCGGAAATGATGCCTGAAATCACGAGGACACAGGCTGTGATCAGGTCTGGACCATTACCGGTTATCTTTTCAGATAAAAGGCTCATGACCATTTTATTCCGGCAATTACTGGATAATGCGTTAAAATTCAGGAACGCTGCAACGCCTGAGATTAGTATAGATGCGGAAAACCACAACGGTAGCTGGGAACTGATATTCCGGGACAATGGTATAGGTATTGATAACGCATTCCTGGAAAAGATTTTTGTCATTTTCCGCAGATTGCAGACGGACGAAGCAAAATATCCGGGTACAGGAACCGGTCTGGCAGTATGTAAAAAAATTGCAGAAATACATGGTGGATCCATTACGGCAGAATCTGTGCCGGGTGAAGGAACACTAATCCGGGTCGTGTTGGCAGCCTGAAATAATTTAATTCAATCATTTTAAAATATACGTTATGCAAGATGTGAATATTTTACTGGTAGAGGATAATGAAGGGGATATTATCCTTACCACGGAGGCCTTCCGGGATATGGAACTGGTGAATAATGTATCTGTGGTCAGGGACGGGGAGGAAGCCCTCCGTTTTTTAAGGAAACAGGATGAGTATACGGAAGCGCCGACCCCTCAGCTGATCCTGATGGATATCAATTTACCTGGAATCGACGGTAAGCAACTGTTAGGAATTATTAAAAAAGAAGAAAAGCTGGCTGAGATTCCGGTGGTGATGCTTACCTGTTCGGCCAATGATGCGGATATAAATGAATGTTATGACAAGCAGGTCAACTGGTACATCACTAAACCCATTGATTACGACAAGTATTCAAAGGTGATGCATGAAATTGAGGCCTTTTATGTTTCCTTTGTGCCTTATCACAAAGCTGCAAGGTAAGCTGTAAATCCGTTTGGGATTGACCAATTAATCTTTTAAAACCCTTTTATGAAGGAAATTCAGATATTACTGGTAGAGGATAATGAAGGAGATATATTACTAACCCTGGAAGCATTTAAGGAACTGACTGTTCAGAGCAGTGTCACAGTTGTTAAGGACGGGGCAGAAGCTATTGAGTTTCTGAAAAAGGAAGGTCCCTATGCGGAAAGTATTCTGCCACACCTGATATTACTGGATATCAATATGCCCCGCCTGAGTGGAATTGAAGTTTTGGATTATATTAAGAAGGATGAGCAACTGAAAAAAATTCCCGTGGTCATGCTTACCACCTCTTCTTCTGAAGCTGATATTACAGCCTGTTATGAAAAATCAGCGAATTGTTTTATTACAAAACCACTTGAGTACGGTAAATTCCTCGCAGTCATTAAGAGCATTGAAACATTCTGGTTTAGCACAGCGCAGCTCCCGAAACCGGCTGCCTGATGAATGTACCTATAGGACATTAAGTGAATATGCTTAGGTACGTAGAGGTTATTACTTAGAATGGAATTTTAAATTCTTTGTTGAATTATATATTATATAATTTAACGTTTATAAATAAGAAGCGGTTTTTCCGGAGTACGGATGGCCGTGGATTTATCCAATATTTGTAAAAGCCGGTCATGAGTAATCCATTACCCACCACCTACAGCATCTATATTCGGCTGGATGAACAAACCGTGCATGATTATTTCAATCATCATGATCCTGCCCCACTGTACAAGCGTCAGCTTGATCACCAGTTTGAGCAATACATATACAATTACCTGATTACTTCAAAAAGAGACGCCATATTCAAATACCAGGTGATATGCATGGATTATTCTGATAAACGGTTTGTGACACCTGTGATGCAGGCTATCCGAAATCATTTTGAACTTAAAAAGGCACTCAAGGCGGAGGAGTTCCGGAAATTCAGGGTCCGCACTTTCTATCTGCTGGCAATCAGCCTTATCATTGTCTGCTCCTTCCAGGTCGCTTTTTCTTACATGACAGAATACCTTGACGAGCGGACGGCGGGAACATTGCATAATGTGCTGGATGTATTCAGCTGGGTCATACTATGGAAACCTATTGACCGGCTCATATTTTACTGGAATCCATATAAGAAAGACCTGCACCTGTTGAACCGGCTGGCACAGGCAGAAGTGACCGTACTTGAAAAAGCAAAAGCAAATGAAACAGGCAAGAAAAAAGCATCTTAAAATTTTCTTTGTGCTGATTATGATATCCATGATTTCATTCTCCCAGGCAAAAAGCGGACTGGAAAATTATAATTTCCTGAGCAAAGGACAGCCGTATACCTGGATGCCTGTATTTCATTATGAAACCACCGGTGGGATGTATACAGAGGTCAGGTATAATTATGAAGCATTAGAGACATTCTCCGTCTATGGGGGATGGACATTAAAGGGCGGCCATGATTTTCAATTCAGCACTACACCAATGCTTGGTATTTCGGCTGGTAACTTTTCCGGTATATCAGTGGCAGACAATACCGAAGCGGAATGGAAAAATATATACCTGTCCAGCCAGTTACAATACAGTTTTGGGAGTAAGGGGAGTGGTACTGATTTTTTCTTTAACTGGTCTGAATTGGGATATTCCTTTTCCGGTCTGTTTTATGCCGGGTTAGCGATACAGTATACGAAAGAAAAATACTGCCAGGTTACAGACCCGGGATTTGTAACCGGAATCAATTTCAGGGGACTAACGATCCCGTTGTACATTTTCAGGCCATTTAGCGGCCGTGAATTTTACATACTGGGGGTGAATATTAATTACACCATTAACAACCGAAAACAAGATAATCCCAGGCAGGTGCGCAGGGTGAAATCAAAAATGAGCATGTAAATCCGAATCAATTTTATAAGAAAAATCCGTATCATGAAAAATCTGATTTTAGTAGTTGTTTTATTCCTGGCTAACGTGCTCTCTGCACAGGTTAAGATCGGGAATAATCCAGGTACAATTAATGCCAATTCTATTCTGGAGCTGGAAAGTACTGATAAAGGGTTTCTGCCCCCGCGGGTGGCCCTGAACAGTCTAAGTACAGTAACACCATTAACAGGAACAGTTCCTTCTGGTATGCTGGTTTTTAGTTCAGGAGGCGCACTGCCGGATGGTTATTATTTCTGGAACAGTACTGAGTGGAAGCTGCTGGCTACTGACAAACTGAATGTAGTAACCAAAACAGCCAATGCCACATTAACCAAAACGGAAACATTTGTACTGGCCAGCAATGATATAACCATTACACTGCCTGTTGTGGCCGCATCTGATAATGGCCTGGCGATTACAGTCAAAAATAACGGATCACATACTGATCTGATTACTGTTGCCGGCAGTGGTGGCGCAACCATTGACGGGAAAACGGATTCAAGATTAACACGGTACATGTCCGGTACCTATGTGGCATCCGGGGGAAGCTGGAAATTGAAAAACGGGAATATGGCCGGTGAAGATCATTTTCTGGATGTGGATAATAACAGCAGCTGGACAACGATCCAGGAAGCCATTGAGTTCCTGGAATTGCACATGGCAGGTCCCAGTGTCATCCGGTTAGCCGATGAAACCTATTCCATCGATGCCACTATTACCATCAACCTTCCTTATTCACTTACTATACAGGGCCTGTCGTACGGAACGGCCAATATTGAAGCCGCAAGCGGATTAGCCAATAAACCTATGTTCAGGTGTGTCTCCGAATGCTATTTCAAAATGCTGAATTTTGATGCCACAACGTTGACGAATTATGGGACGTTGGCAGGTGAAGATGCCATCCGTTTTGTTGGTTCTGGAACATACAATGAAGTAAAGGACTGTACATTTGACCGGTTTTACAATACTATACTGGATTCGACCAATGCTGAAATCTGGGTATTTGAGACAGATATTTCCAATGCAACCGGAAGTGGTATCCTTGTTCATGGGGCTGCCGCAGGCGTGAAAGTGAAAGTGGCTGAAACAGATTTTATAGGCTGTAATTATGGAATAAACCTCAGTAAGGCCTCTGCAGCCACTATACAGCTGGCCTCCGGAGGTTATTATAATGTAAACGCCGGGGATACGGCCATTTTTTATCAGCCGGCCAATTTCGGATTTACCAGCCTTTCTATTGCCGGGAACTCCTGGAATAATATTGGTAAATATATTGAAGGCTTTGATTTTACCCGTTCAGATGGCCGGGATGCAAACGCCATCCTGGAGAGTAATGCCGGTATGGGTGACAAAAAACCCAGTTGTTTTATCAGCTTGTTAAATGGAGCCACCACCACCACCCTGACTACAATGAATAGCTGGTATAAGGCAAGCTGGACAAACACCTCTTCGCAAACAACCAAGTTTACAATTGGAAATAACAGAATTACATTTCAGCCAACCAATAAAAGGGATGCGCTGATAATAATAAGTGGTAACCTTTCTGTGAACAACTCAAGCCGGACAATTTCATTAGGTCTGGTAAAGAATGGCGTCAGCTCAACGCGATATGGCGAAACTACATTACGTACCAGTACCGGCGGCACGGCTTCTCAGTTTTCAACGGTGATATATATTCAGGATATTCAGCCAGGTGATTATTTTGAGGTTTTTTGTTCATCAGCCAATAGTGGTGATATTGTGACCATGCTGGATATAAACTGGCAGGTGACAACCCAATAATCGTATCTAAAATTCAATACCACCCATGAAAAAGTTAGCTTTAGTATGCCTGCTGATGAATGCCGTGACAGTTGCGATTGCGCAGGATACATTACGGAATACCGGTAATTTAATGGTTCATGCAGGAGGCTCATTAAATACTCTTGGATGCTTTGTTAACACATCAGGAAGCCTGCTGACAAATGCAGGTAATTTATACCTTAAAAATGATCTCGTGAATAACGAAGCAGGCATGAGCGCCGGTACAGGTACTTTATACCTGAATGGAAGCAGTCTCCAAACCATCAGCGGGAGCCAGGTATTTAAAACGTACCACCTGAATACCGGTAATGCTGCAGGTCTGTTATTGAATAATAATCTGAGTGTTTCAGGAACCCATACATTTTCTGCCGGACTGATAACCACTTCAGCTACTCCTAATTACCTGGTATACGAAGATGGTGCCTTGGTTGCCGGGGATAATGACACAAGGCATGTGAACGGGTGGGTACAAAAAAACGGGGACGATGATTTCAGTTTCCCGGTGGGGGATGGTGTTTATGAAAGAAAAGCTGCTCTTTCTTCCTTGTCCGTTTCTTCTGTGTTTACCTGTCATTATTATAAACCCACATTTAATGTGTTCAACCTGATGTCGCCGCTGGTACAGGTAAAGGAGAATGAATACTGGCAAATAAACAAACAAAGTGGCGGCACTGCAAGAATAACCCTGAATTGGGATCATAGCCGCGTGCCTATGAATCATGTACTGATAAGCGAAATCCTGGTAGGTTATTATACGGCTGCCAAATGGACCAGTCTTGGAGGGACTGCTTCAGGTAATGTTTTAACTACCGGCCAGGTTATTTCATCTCCTGTTTCCAACTTTGGGGCGCACACGATCGGTTATACCAATTTTCCCCTGCCGGTGACCTTAATATCTTTTACCGGGGAAAGAAGAAATTCAGTTTCCATCTTAAAATGGAATACGGAAAATGAAGCGAAGGTTGATTATTTTATCGTTGAAAGGAGCTTTGATGGTATTAATTTTGTCACGGCCGGACAGGTAAAGGCCAGAAACAGTGGCAACCAGGAACAGTACGTCTTTTCTGACCCTGTTTTATTTAACGGGCAGGCGTATTACCGGTTGAAAATAACTGATAAGGAAAGCAAGACGGGCTATTCCGGCATTATTGTGTTAAGTGAATTTGAAGCATCTGATATGCTGACCATTATTAACCCGGTTCAGTCACAGATACAAATGCAGAACAGATCGGGTAAGAGCGATACTTTTAAATACAGGATATTGAATATGTCAGGCCAGACCCTGCAAACCGGTTCTATTTCAATGGCCGGGTATGGCGGCGCCGTGATACCATTATTTCAGGATTATGCAAAAGGACTATACCAGCTTGAGTTGAAGGGAGAAAACAATGTTATAACCAAAAAACTACTGATAGAATAATATCTGGCAGATCAGGGTGCCAGCCTGATTTATGGTAATGTTGTTTATTTATGCCTTTTCTGAAGTGTGCTTACCACATCACTGAGGCAAAATCCCTTATGCTGCAATAATACCAGGTAATGGAAAAGCAGGTCTGCCGCTTCCCCGAGGAATAAATCCTTGTTATCGTCTTTGCTTTCTATCACGAGTTCCACCGCTTCTTCACCTACTTTCTGTGCTACCTTATTAATGCCTTTGGCAAACAGGGAAGAAGTATATGATTTTTCAGTGGGATTATTTTTCCGGTCAATGATAATCTGTTCCAGTTGCTGCAGGCTGAACCCCGGATTTTCTTCATTAAAGCAGGTGGCTGCACCGGTATGACAGACCGGTCCGGCAGGAAGGGCTTTGATCAGCAGGGTGTCATTGTCACAATCTGTTTTAATCTCCCTGATATGCAGGAAATTCCCGGATGTTTCTCCCTTGGTCCAGAGCCGTTGTTTGCTGCGGCTGAAAAAAGTGACGATCCCTTCCGCTGCTGATTTTGTATAAGCCGCTTCATTCATAAAACCCAGCATCAGTACCTGTAAGGTACCTGCATCCTGTATGATCACAGGCACCAGTCCATCACTGTATTTGGCAAAATCCGGTTGCATATTATTCAGTTGAATTTGTATTTTTTGTTTCTTCCGCTTCTTCTTTTCTTTTCAGGATATCCAGTAAATGTTCATAAGATTCTCTTCTTTTTTCCTGTTGTTCCTCCAGCCTGGCTTTTCGTTTATTTTCAAAGTACTGGTAAAAAAACCAGGCGATGCATATGGTTATAAATATAATTGGTATCATAAACGGACCGGAATCTGTTGTTCCTGTAAATATCGTTTTAATTCCGGAACCGGTATTTCCCTGAAGTGAAAGATACTGGCGGCCAGCGCGGCATCGGCATGGGCCTGCCTGAAAACATCTGCAAAATGTTCCATTTTCCCGGCACCTCCGGAAGCAATCACCGGTATGGCCAGTGCTTCACTGATCGTTTTTGTAATGTCAAGGGCAAACCCGTTTTTGGTGCCATCATTTTCCATGGAGGTCAGCAGGATCTCACCCGCACCCCGGTTTTCCGCTTCTTTGGCCCAGTCAGCCGCTTTCAGCAGAGTAGGGGTTCTTCCCCCGTGTGTCACCACCATCCAGCTGTTGTTGATGATCCTGGCATCAATGGCCACCACCACACACTGACTTCCGAATTGCAAGGCCAGTTCATTGATCAGTTCCGGGCGTTTTACCGCGGAGGTATTGATGGAAATTTTATCCGCTCCATTATCCAGCAATACCCGTACATCCTCAGTTGTATTGATGCCGCCACCTACGGTAAAGGGGATATTGATATGGGTGGCTATTGTCCTTACCAGGGCAGCCAGTGTTTTTCTTTTCTCTGTTGTAGCGGTGATGTCCAGAAATACAAGTTCATCTGCTCCTTCCTCACAATAACGCATGGCCAGCTCCACCGGGTCGCCGGCATCCCGCAGCTCCAGGAAATTGGTGCCTTTTACCGTGCGGCCATCTTTTATGTCAAGACAGGGTATGATACGTTTGGTGAACATATTATAAATAGCGCTTTAAGTCTGTAAGAGTGATCCTGTTTTCGTAGAGCGCTTTTCCAATGATGGCCCCGTCACAGCCCACCCGTTTCAATTCGTCCAGCTCCGCTAATTCGGTTATTCCCCCACTGGCGATCAGGTCAATGGAGGGATGCTGGTTCAGTATTTTCTTATACAGTTCCAGGGACGTTCCCTCGAGTAAACCATCCTTTTCCACATCAGTACAGAAAAACTGTTTCACGCCTTTGTTCTTGTATTTATTGATCAGGTCAAATACCGTAAGGCTGGTGGATTCGGTCCAACCCCTGATGACCACATGGCCGTCCCTGGTATCTGCCCCAATGATAAATTTTTCAGGACCAAATGCGAGGAGCCAGCCGGTGAACGTGAATTCATCTTTTACCGCGATACTGCCTACAGCGGCCAATGCAGCCCCTGAATTAAACGTGATCTCTGCATTTTTATAAGTACTGATGCCCCCGCTGAAATCTATTTTAAGACGGGTCTTGCCGGCAATTTTTTCCAGCACTTTCCAGTTTTTTACTTCACCGGCTTTCGCCCCATCCAGGTCTACCAGGTGCAACCGCTGTATACCGGCGCCTTCAAACTGCAGGGCCACTTCAAGCGGGTCCTCATTATAGATTTTTTTCTGTTCGTAATCGCCTTTTGTCAGGCGAACACATTTTCCGTCTATGATATCAATGGCGGGTATGATCGTCATCTCAGCTGGTTAAAAAGTTTTTTAAAATCTGTTCGCCCGCTTTCGCACTTTTTTCCGGGTGAAACTGGACACCGTAAAAATTATCCCGGCACAGGGCCGAACTATAGGGGTGGATATAATCAGTTGTGGCGGTTGTATAGAGATTCAGTTCGGCATAATAACTGTGTACAAAATAACAATACTCATTCTCCTTTACCTGGTTGAATAAGGGGCCCTTTAGATTCGTAATTGAATTCCAGCCGGTCTGTGGCACTTTGAAGCCGGTTCCGTTATTCCGGAATTTCCTTACCTGCACCTGGTCAAACACCCCGAGGCACTTAGTATTATTCTCTTCTGAATAGTCGCAGAGTAATTGCATGCCCAGGCAGATACCCAATACCGGTTGTTTCAGTGAAACGATCAATGCATCCAGTTGTCTTTCACGCAGGTACTGCATGGCGGTGCTGGCTTCTCCAACGCCCGGGAATATGACCTTATCAGCTGACAGGATTTCCCCGGCATCGTCGGTGACCAGCGCCTGCACCCCGATCCGTTCCAGCGCAAAAAGCACGGACTGTATATTACCGGCATTATATTTTATAATTACTGTCTTCATTATAAAATTCCTTTGGTGCTGGGCAGTTGCATATTTTCCGGATCACGCCGGACTGCCATTTTAATGGATTTGGCCAGGGCTTTGAAAACGGATTCAATTTTATGATGTTCGTTATCGCCTTCCACTTTTATATTCAGGTTACATCGGGCCGCGTCTGTAAATGATTTGAAGAAATGGTAAAACATTTCTGTTGGCATATCACCGATCTGTTCGCGTTTAAATTCAGCCGACCAGACCAGCCAGGAGCGGCCGCCAAAATCAAGGGCCACCTGGGCCAGGGAATCGTCCATGGGTAAGGTAAATCCATAACGGGCCACGCCTTTTTTATCACCCAGGGCCAGGCTGATCGCTTCACCCAATGCAATACCGGTATCTTCAATAGTATGGTGTTCGTCAATATGCAGATCTCCCTGGACAGTGATGGACAGATCGATGCCGCTATGTCTTCCCAACTGGTCAAGCATATGGTCAAAAAAATGCAGCCCGGTACTGATGGAAGTCTTTCCCTGCCCGTCTAAGTTCAGGGCAATACGGATCTTTGTTTCATTGGTATTTCGCTCGTGTACCAGTTCCCTTTGCCCGAGCCTTAAATATTCCCAGACGGCTTTCCAGCTGATGGTTTCCAGTCCGACCACTTCCTGCAGCGTGCTCATATCATTGTTCACTTCAGCGGCACCCAGGCTGGCATCATTGTTCAGCCAGATGGCCTTGCATCCCAGGTTCTTGGCCAGTTGTACATCCGTAATCCGGTCGCCGATTACAAAGGAACCGGGAATATCATAAGCCGGGTTGTCCAGGTATTGGGTAAGCATACCGGTGGCTGGTTTACGGGTGGGGGCATGATCAGCGGCAAAGGTTTTATCAATATGCACATTACTGAAAAAGATGTTTTCGTTTTCGAGTGTATTCATCACAAACTCATGCACCGGCCAGAAAGTTTCTTCAGGGTAAGCCGCAGTGCCCAATCCATCCTGGTTGGTCACCATGACCAGTTCGAAGTTCAGTTCAGTGGCGATTTTTTTCATCCAGGTAAACATATCCGGATAAAAAGCCAGTTTGGAAAATGAATCAATCTGGTAACTGGGCGGGGCTTCCTGGATCAGGGTGCCGTCGCGGTCGATGAACAGGATTTTTTTCATGCCATATATTTTTTTAGGGCTTCCAGTAACTGGTTGTTTTCATCCGGTGTGCCGATCGTAATGCGCAGGCAATCGTCGCAAAGGATAACCCTGGAACGGTCTCTTACAATGATGCCTTTCGCTGCGAGATAATCATAGATATTCTTTGCACCGGTCATTTTAACCAGTATGAAATTCGCATCGGAAGGGAATACCTTTTCTGTGAAAGAAAGGGCGGTCAATGCCTCGCTTAAATTTTCCTTCTGCACCACCGTGGTCTTCGTCCAGTTATTGACACTGCTGATATTGCCGATCGCTTCCAGGGCCAGTTGCTGGGTGGCGGTATTGATATTGTATGGGTATTTCACCCGGTTCATATAATCAATTACCGGTTTACCGGCAAAGGCCATTCCCAGTCTTAACCCGGCCAGACCCCATGCTTTCGATAAGGTTTGCAGGATGACAAGGTTCGGGTATTCGGTCAGCTCAGGGATAAATGTTTGCTGACGGGAATAGTTGATATAGGCTTCATCGATCACCACCAGGCCATCAAAATTATTGAGCAATACTTCTATATCAGCCCGGTTGATGCTATTGCCGGTCGGGTTGTTGGGGGAGCAGACAAAAATAAGCTTGGTATTGGCATCCACGGCTCCCTCAATGGCTTCGAGGTCCAGCTGGAAACCGGCTGTCAGCGGAACTTTTTTCACCGCCACATTATTGATCTCCGCACAAACCTCGTACATGCCATAAGTGGGCGGGAAAAGAATCACATTATCGGTTCCGGGTTCACAGAAAATGCGGAACAACAGGTCAATGGCTTCATCGCTTCCATTGCCCAGGAAGATATTGGGCACAGGAACTCCTTTGATCTGGCTGAGTTTTTCTTTCAGTGGCAACTGCAATGGATCCGGGTAACGGTTATAGTTGACCGGCAGGGGCGAGCCGAAGGCATTTTCATTGGCATCCAGGAATACGGTGGCCGCACCGCTGAATTCATGGCGGGCCGACGAATAAGGAGTCATTTTTTTTATATTTTCCCGGACGAGCTTTTCTATATTAAATTCTATCATTTTTTAAACGTATTGCGACCGCGTTTTTATGTGCTTCAAGTCCTTCAGCGGCAGCCATACTCATAACGGCCCGGCTTATGCGCTGTAGTCCTTCGGCACTCAACTGCTGAAACGTGATCTTTTTTACAAAACTATCTACGGAAACCCCGCTGTACATGGCTGCATAACCATTGGTGGGCAGGGTGTGATTGGTGCCGCTGGCATAATCTCCCGCGCTTTCCGGGGAATAATGCCCGATAAATACGGAGCCGGCTGCTGTGACCTGTTGGGCAATAGCCTCCGCATCATTGCAGGAAAGGATCAGGTGTTCCGGCGCGTAATAATTGGAGAAAGCCAGGGCCTCTTCCATGGTATGCACCAATATGGTCTTACTGTTGGCCAATGCTTTTTCAGCAATGGCTTTGCGCGGTAACTGGTTCAGCTGATCTTCCACTTCTTTTTCCACTTCACGGGCCAGTGCGGATGAAGGCGTAATCAGGATCACCTGCGAATCTGCCCCGTGTTCGGCCTGTGACAAAAGATCAGCCGCTACAAAAGCGGGATTGGCACTGGCATCGGCCATTACGAGTACTTCCGAAGGGCCCGCGGGCATATCGATAGCCACGCCTTCCTGCTGTACCAGTTGTTTGGCCATAGTGACATACTGATTCCCTGGTCCGAATAGTTTGAATACCCGTGGAATTGTGTCAGTGCCATAAGCCATGGCCCCGATGGCCTGCACGCCCCCGGCTTTGAATATGCGCGTTACACCACAAAGCGATGCGGCAAATAAAATGGCAGGATGTACCGAACCGTCTTTAGCGGGTGGGGTACAAAGGATAATCTCTTTACAACCTGCAATGGTGGCCGGGATGGCCAGCATTAAAACAGTAGAGAAGAGGGGGGCAGTACCTCCCGGAATATAGAGCCCGGCTTTTTCAATGGCCACGGACTGTCTCCAGCAACGGATGCCGGGCATCGTTTCCATCACTTTCACCGCTTCCTGCTGACCCAGGTGAAACCGTTCTATATTAGACTTCGCCAGCCGGATGGCTTCTTTCAGTTCATCGGTCAATTGGTCAGCCGCTTTCTTTATTTCTTTTTCACTAACCTGGATTTTTTTCAGGTTGACGCCATCAAATTCACGGGTGTATTTGCGGACGGCCCGGTCCCCGTTTTCTTTTACTTTTCTCAGCACTTTGCGCACGGGTTTTTCCAGACCTGAATAATCAGCAACCGGTCTTTTCACCAGCTCATCCCATTGTTCCCGGGAAGGGTATGTGTACTGCTGCATCATATGATCATCTTTTCAATGGGTATGATCAGGATACCCTGAGCGCCATTGGCTTTTAATTGTTCGATGATATTCCAGAAGTCACTTTCGCTGATCACCGAGTGTACGGAACTCCAGCCGGATTCTGCGAGCGGAAGGATTGTCGGACTTCTCATGCCGGGCAGGAGGCTGCAGATGGTCTCCAGTTTATCGTTGGGGGCGTTCAGCAATACGTACTTATTGTTCTTGGCTTTTTTTACTGAACGGATCCTGAACAGCATGCTCTCCAGGATGGCTTTTTTTCCTGCAGATAACTGCCTGTTGCTGATCAGTACGGCTTCAGATTGAAGTAATACTTCCAGTTCTTTCAGTTCATTGGTAAAAAGGGTGGAGCCGGAACTCACGAGATCACAGATCGCATCGGCCAGGCCGATACGCGGGGCAATTTCCACTGAGCCGCTGATTTCATGGATCGAAGCGGTGATTTTTTTCTCCCGGAGATAATCACCCAGTATCACCGGGTAACTGGTCGCAATGCGTTTGCCTTCGAGGTCGGTTATTGAACGTAGGGCGCCGGTTTTAGGAATGGCTATGGAAAGACGGCATTTGCCAAAGCCCAGTTTTTCAAGGGTGTCTGTCTGCTTGTTTTTTTCCCGCACTACATTTTCACCCACAAATCCAATATCGGCTACAGCGTCCTGTACATATTCCGGGATATCATCATCCCGCAGGAAAAATATTTCCACCGGGAAATTGGCGGATTGTACCCTTAACTGGTTATTCCCGTTACTGACTTCAATCCCGCATTCTTTCAGGAGTTTCATAGAGCCTTCATAAAGCCGGCCTGATTTCTGAACAGCAATTTTTAATGTCTCACTCATATCTACTTTTTAAAATAAAAAGGGCCTACCTGAAGTAAGCCCCTGAACTATGTGTAACACATATAACAACACGGCCTACCCCTTTGAGAGTAAGTGATGATGATGATTATGTGTAAAATTTCTCATTGCGTGGCAAAAATAGGGATTATTTTAATAGGGTACTTAGCCCGGGTTGATTTTCTGTAATTATTCAGGTAAAAATCAGGTTCGTGTAATACGAACATTCATTTTTAAGGGGGAGCAAATACTAAGATTGAAGGATCTGTTCCTGTAGTTCATCCGGGGTGATTGCCAGGTGGCTTTCGTCATACACACATTTGCCCTTTTTGATAAGGATTACCTGCGGCGATTCATGGTGAACGTGGAGGTTTTCTGCAATTTGCCCGGAAAGGGTACGGTGGGAGAGCAGGTCAAGAAAATACAGGTCAGCACCTTCGATACTACCGGCATTTTTCAACCGGTTCCAGGCAATACTGCTGATATTACAACGGGTACTGTGTTTAAAAACAACCTGGGGGCGTTGATAGGATAAATCAATGATATCGTTCAGTTGTTGGGCTGTACGGAGATCGGTCCAGTTCATATATTATTGGAAGGCTTAGCCTCTGAATTTATAATTAGCCTGGGGGTTGCCGGGGCATCCGTATTTCTGAGAGGCGCAGGAGGAAACCAGTACTACCAGGGCCAGGATTGCCAGGGCGATGATGGATCTATTTTTCATAAAAGGGATATTTGGTGGATAAACGATTAATCTTCAGGATTATTTTATCACTGCAAAGATAAGTTTTTGTCCGGGTTTTCAAAGCAGGATTTGCCAGGAAGCAGGCCCGATTTGGGTGTTTAAATAGTTGGTTTTCTTAGGATAACCCCTATTTTTTGGAATAAATTTCATTTTGCGGCATTTCACAAACAGTTAACTTTACCGCCTCAATCAACATAGAAAATCATCCTGATGCTGCAACTGAAAAAACCACTGGCTTTTATTGACCTGGAAACCACCGGAATTAACCTCGGAACGGACCGTATTGTGGAGATCGCAATTGTTAAGATCCTGACTGATGGATCCCGGAGTGTGAAGCGGAAACTGATCAATCCGGGGATGCCCATACCCAAGTCATCCAGTGATATTCACGGAATCACGGATGAAATGGTAAAAGATGCCCCGCTTTTCAAACAGGTGGCCCAGGAACTGAAACAGATGCTGGATGGCTGTGATTTTGCCGGCTATAATTCCAACCGGTTTGATATTCCCCTTCTCATGGAAGAATTCCTGCGGGCACAGGTGGATTTTGATATGAAGAACCGTAAACTGCTGGATGTGCAGAATATCTTTCATAAAATGGAGCCCCGCACACTGGGAGCGGCCTATCGTTTTTATTGTAATAAAACGCTGGACGGGGCGCACAGTGCCGAAGTGGATGCCAGTGCCACCTATGAGATACTGGAAGCACAGATTGAAAAATATGCTGACCTGGGAAACACGGTTGATTCGATCCTGAAAGTAATCGGGGAAGACCAGGTGGTGGATTTTGCCCGCCGCTTTGTAATGGAAAACGGGATAGAGGTATTCAATTTCGGAAAGTATAAAGGAAAACCGGTGGCTGATGTGCTGAAAGCAGAACCCCAGTATTACGACTGGATGATGAAAGGCGATTTTCCCCAGCATACCAAGCAAAAACTGACAGAGATCTATACCAGGACCCTGCTAAAGAAAAGCTGAGCGGGACTTACCTAAATTTTAACAGGACCTCATTATTGATTATCGTAATTTCGACATTTAATTCTATATAGCCGGGCGTGGAAAAATTAGTCATCATACCTACCTACAATGAGAAAGAGAATATCACCAATATCCTTCATGCGGTATTTAACCTGAATGAAGGGTTTCATGTACTGGTGATTGATGACGGCTCACCCGATGGTACGGCACAGATTGTAAAAGATCTGCAGGCTAAATTCAGCGGGCAGTTATTTATTGAAGAACGCAAGGGTAAACTGGGACTGGGCACAGCCTATATCCATGGTTTCAAATGGGGGATTGCCCATGACTATGGATTTATCTTTGAAATGGATGCCGACTTTTCCCATAATCCCAATGACCTGCCCCGTTTATACCAGGCCTGTAAAAATGAAGGAGCTGATGTGGCCATTGGTTCAAGGTATATCAAAGGCGGGGGCGTGGTCAACTGGCCGGCCAACCGGATCGCCCTTTCCAAAGGCGGCGGTTTATATACCCGGCTGATCACCTGGATGCCGGTAATGGATCCCACCGCGGGATTTGTATGCTACAAAAAAGAAGTTCTCGAAACCATGAACCTGGATAAAATTCAGTTTGTGGGATATGCTTTCCAGATCGAAATGAAATTTGCTGCCTGGAAACTTGGTTTTAAAATCAAGGAAGTGCCCATCATTTTCCAGGACCGCACTTATGGCACCTCCAAAATGAATAAGGGGATCATCAAGGAGGGAGTGATCGGGGTACTCAAACTCCGCTGGAACAGTATGTTTAAAAACTACCGGAAGAAACTCAAGAATGAACCGGTCAATGCCGCAGCTTCCTGATTCAGTTTCCCATACACTTATTTTCAACTTCCATGCTTTTACTTAGCTTCATGCAATGAAGAAAGCCTTTCTCCAGTTGCATATCGCTGTATTCCTCGCCGGTTTCACCGGTATCCTGGGCAGGCTGATCACTTTCAATGAAGGGATGATTGTCTGGTACCGGATGGGTATTACATCCATCAGTATGTGGCTGCTGTTTCTATTCCTGAAAAAAATACATGCCGTTTCTGTAAAAGACCGGTTGAAAATAATGGGAGTGGGATTTATTGCCGCCCTGCACTGGGTTACTTTTTACGGGGCCATCAAATATTCCAATGTTTCCGTGGCCCTTGTTTGTTTCTCCGCCATCAGTTTTTTTACCGCTTTATTTGAACCACTCATTCTGAAAAAGAAGCTGAACTGGACCGAGTTACTGCTCGGGCTGGTGACCCTCAGTGGAATTTATATCATTTTCCACTTTGATACCCGGTTCAAAACAGGCATCATCATCGGACTGGTATCGGCCGTACTGGCGGCCCTGTTTCCTATTTATAACCGGGAATTTTTAAAACGGACCAATGTCGAGACCATGCTGACCTGGCAGCAGACCGGTGGATTCCTCGCCCTGTCTGCGATACTGCCCTTTTACCTTCAGCGATTTCCGGTGGATCACTTTATTCCCGGTTGGGAAGATGCCGGCTGGCTGCTGGTCCTTTCCTGGATCTGTTCAGTGGTGGCTTTCCAGTTATCTTCCAATGCGCTGAAACGTCTTTCCGCATTTACAGTCAATCTTACGTATAACCTCGAACCGGTGTATGGCATCCTGCTGGCTTTTGCTGTATATAAGGAAAATGAATTCCTCAGCAAATGGTTTTATATCGGCTTCGCTATAATTGCTGCGGCCATCATCACCCATATCATCATCCTGGTCAGGGTCGAGCAAAAACTCACCCATACTCCGGTGGAATCCGAAGACTGATCAGAATTCAATGATGAAACCGATCGTTGGCAGTAAAGTGGCATCCTCATTTTTCAGGATAAACGGAATGGCGTTGGAACCATCCTGCCGTACCGGCTGTCCATCAGTAGTGACAAAAGCACTATTGTCTGCAGTCCGCTTAAATGTATATTGCGGAGCCGCGGGATTGGTGGCCTTGTACCAGTTGGAGATATCCAGGAACAAGTTGAGGGTGGTATGCCGGTAATTCCATTTTTTGTCGATCCGGATATCGCTGGCATGAAATGCTTTCAGTCTTTGTGTATTCAATAACGTATAATCCTGGATCCCCGTTCCATAAGTCAGGTAATTCAGTTGCGAGGCCGGACCATCAAATGGAGTATACGGGGCGCCGCCCTGGTAACGGAATTTGAGCCCCAGTTCCCAGTTTTTATTGAATTTATAGCCCATAATAAAGGAAAGCAGGTGACGGTTGTCCCAGGAACTGGCAATTTCTTTTCCATTCGTACCACTGTAACGGCTGATAAAATAAGTGTAAGAGAAAGTGCCGAAAAACCGGTTGGTCAGCTTTTGCTGGGCAAATAACTCCACACCATAAGTGGTGCCTTTTCCATTGGTGATCACGGTTTCATTTCCGACAACACCAAAATCACCACCCATATTGGCCAGTGAAATGCCATCGCGGACAGACACAGGTACCTGGCTGTACTTTTTATAGAAAGCTTCGGCCGTAAAACGGGTACTGTTATTGGGTAAATACTCTGTTCCAATGGTATAATGTATACTCCGGGTATAATCCGCGTCTTTGTTTACCAGTATGCCATTATTGTCCCGGTAACTTAAAATAGTATAGGGAGAGATCTTATAGTAAAGTCCGGCTGAACCATTAAGGGTCCATTTGTCTGCCAGCACATAGGAGGCACTGATGCGGGGGGAAAGCGTTCGGACCGGGTTCATGCCATTATTGGTGAAACTGTTCATGTCGGTACGGAGTCCGGCACTCAGTCCAAGCCGGTTACCGAAGTAGCGGCGGCTGAGTTGTGTGAATAAACCATAACGCATAAAGGAAATATCTGACTGGTAGTCCAGCAATACAGCCGGCTGGATGATCACATTATTCTGATCACGGATCTCTTTGCGCAGGCGTTTGAAATTGTCATTGTTGCTGGACACCTGCTGGGCCACTGCTCCGTAGGCCAGTTTCCATCCATTGATGGTTTTATTGACATCAAAGCGCAATTTGTTTTCGGTTTCCCGGGAAAATACTCCGAGCCGCCTTTTGGCTTCATTGCCCTCCTCATTGTCATCAAATTTTTCAATCCTGTTATCAAAGGCATTCCGGCTCAGGGCCAGGTTCCAGTATCCGTTTTTAACCTGTTTCCGCAGGCCAGCACCAACAGTATAATTCCATTGATGGATGGGCGCTGTAGCATCCAGAATATACAGTTTTTCCGGGGTGGCATCACGGGGTGCGGCAAAAGTAAAATCGTCAATAGCGCCCACGCCCAGCAGGGTGAGGGTGGTTTTTTTATTGATGCGGTGCGTGACCTTATATTGAAAATCCCAGTAACTCGGACGGATCGGCAGGTCAATCGCTTTAAAAAGTAACTGCAGGTAGGAGCGGCGGGCAGAGGCCAGGAAACTGGTGTTTTTGGATATAGGTCCTTCAAAGGTTCCTGCCAGTTCCGTGGCACTGAGTCGGACATTTCCCTGCACTTTATTCGGGTTGCCGGTTCGCTGCCTGAACTGGAAAACGGAAGAGAGAGCATTGTCAAACCGGGCATCAAATGCGGATGAACTCAGTTTCACTTCTTCGAGAAAACTCACATTTAAAATACCGGTGGGGCCGCCGGCGCTGCCCTGGGTGGCGAAATGGTTGATCACCGGAATTTCAACTCCATCAAGGTAGTATACATTTTCATTCGGGGCACCACCGCGGATAATGATATCATTCCGGTAGCCACCCACACTGCCGGCTGTGCCGCTTACGCCGGGCAGGGCCTGAATCACCCTGGAAATATCAAAGTTACCACCAGGATTACTCCTTATTTCTTCTGTGGTGAGTCGCTGCACACTCAAAGGTGTTTCGAGACTGGCGGCAACAGCTGTGCGGCGGGTACTCCTTACCTGCACATCTTCCAGCCGGGTAATAGCTGGTTCCAGTTGTACGTTCAGGTTGAGTTCATTACCGGAATTAATGACAATATTATAAAGGGTTACCGGGTTATAGGATATAGAACTGAAGCGCAGGCTGTAGCTTTTGGGTAAAATACCGGTAATGCGGAAAAAACCTGCCGTATCGGTACTGGTGGCCAGTTTGGTTCCCAGGACTTCCACCGTCACCCCGGTCAGGGCAGTCTGGAGGTTTTTATCAGTAACTGTCCCGGTAACAGAGCCTGTCCGCTGCGAAAAAGCCGCTGAAAAAAGGGACAGGAGCAGGAAAAGGGTAAAAATCTTTTTCATATTAGGAATTGCTGATATAAAACAGCGAAGTAATTGAATTGTTTGCTTTAATTTGTTGACCATCATTTATTGTTATGAGAAAAACTGCTTTTATCCTGCTGGCCCTGTTTTTGGCCCTTTTCAGCTATTCCCAGAAAAAACCGTTGGATCATACCGTATACGACAGCTGGCAACGGATCGGTGAACGGATGATCAGCAATGATGGTAAATGGGTGGTGTATACTGTTGAACCCCAGGAAGGGGACAATGAACTGGTGATCCAGTCGGCCGATGCGAAGTATAAAAAATCGGTTGCCCGTGGTTATAATGCCGTCATCACCGAGGATGCCCGGTATGTGATCTTTAAAATCAAACCTTTTTTTAAAGATACCCGCGAAGCAAAGATCAAAAAGAAAAAGCCCGAGGATACCCCGAAGGATTCACTGGCTGTTATTGAACTGGGCAAGGACAGTGTCTGGAAGATCGCCCGGGTGAAAACCTATAAAACCCCGGAAAAAGAAGCCGGCTGGCTGGCTTACCACCTCGAAAAAGCGGTGGAAAAAAAGGAACCGGTTAAAAAGACCGATTCACCGGATAAAAAAATCGCTGATAGTCTCGGTAAAGTAATTGACTCATTACAACAGGTGATACAGTCGATTCCGCAGAAAAAGAAAAAAAACCGGGATGACGAAGAAAGTACGAGGTACGAAGTACGAAGTACGGCTAACGAAGATGCTGAGGGTGATGAACCCGGAGGAACTGCTGCTGATGCTG
This sequence comes from uncultured Chitinophaga sp., assembly GCA_964519865.1. Taxonomy (GTDB): domain Bacteria; phylum Bacteroidota; class Bacteroidia; order Chitinophagales; family Chitinophagaceae; genus JJ008. The sequence continues at coordinate 51,072 of CAZFLL010000002.1, forward strand.
GTACCGATCTGGTGTTGCGGAATCTGTCAAACGGCCAGGAGAAAACTTTCTCCAATGTGGCCGAATATTATTTCAGTAAAAAAGGCGGGAAGCTGCTGATCGAGCAGGCAAAGAATCCCAAAGATTCGCTGAGTAAAATGACTGTTTCATTGTATGACCTGAAAAGCAGTACAGTCATTGTATTGAGCCGGGGCGGCAATGAATTTAAGAATTTTGTTTTTGCAGAAGACGGGGAACAACTGGCCTATGCGGCCGAACGGGATGCAAAGCCCAAAGAATTACAGAAGTTTTATAAAGTATGGTACTATAAAACGGGGATGGACAGTGCTGTTTTATTAGCCGATAAAAACACGGTGGGTATGAAACTGGGTATGACCATCAGTGAATTCGGGAATCTCAGTTTCAGCAAGAGCGGGAAGCGCCTGTTTTTCGGTACAGCCCCGATACAGCCACCGAAGGATACCACACTGGTGGAAATGGACCTGGCCAGGCTGGATATCTGGAATTACAAGGATGATTACCTGCAGACCCAGCAATTGTTTAATCTTCAACGGGCATTGCAAACCAGTTACCTCGCTGTTTATTTGCTCGATAAAAATGAACTGAAGCAACTGGGTTCGGAAGAAATACCCACCGTCTATCAGACGAATGAAGGAGATGGGGATCAGTTTGTAGGGGTGACTGATTTTGGCAAACGGGTGGAGAGCCAGTGGACCGGACGAACCAGAAAAGATATCTATGCGATCAATGTCAATACCGGTACTCAACAACTGGTGAAAAAAGACCTGCAGGGGATCATTGCCCCAACATTTATTTCTCCGACTGGTAAATTCATCATGTGGTATGACAGCAAGGCCCGGCATTATTTTGCCTGGGATGGAACGGCCACCAGGAATATTTCGCAGAAAGTAAAGTATCCGCTCTGGAATGAGGAAGAAGATACACCGGATGATCCCGGGCCTTATGGAGTGATGGGATGGCATGAAGGGGATAGTGCGGTATATGTATATGACAAGTATGATGTCTGGAAATGCAATATGGGAAAAGATGCTGTTCCTGCTAATATTACCGGAATTGGAAGAAACGCGAAAACAAGGATCCGCTTTGTACAAACTGATCCGGAGGCAAGATTTTTAAAGCCTGGTGAAGAGATTTATTATCGGTTTTTTAATGAAAAAGATAAGTCTGAAGAAATTGTTCAGTCAACATTAAAAGACTGGCTGTCTTATGAGATGGTTGAAAACGGGAAAATCAGTTTTGGGCAGATAAGGAAGGCTAAAGAGTCGGCAGTTCTTCTGTATACGATGGAGTCCTATTCGGCTAATCCTGATTTGTTTGCTGATGTTCTTGTACCCAATTCACCGGAAGCACCCTACCAGTTATCCTCCATTAATCCCCAGCAAAAAGACTACAATTGGGGTACCGCCGAACTCTACAAATGGAAAGCCTTTACCGGTAAAATGGCCGAAGGGGTACTCTATAAGCCGGAGAATTTTGATCCTGCAAAGAAATACCCGCTGATCCTTTATTTCTATGAAACCCATTCAAATACCCTGCATAGTTATATACCACCGTCACCAACGGGCAGCCGACTGAATATCTCATTCTTTGTGAGCCGTGGTTATGTGGTTTTCTCACCGGACATACATTATACGGTAGGTCATCCGGCCAAAGACTGTTACAACCATGTGGTGAGTGCCGCGCAGGACCTGGCTAAACAGAAATGGATCGATGCCAATAATATCGGAATCCAGGGACAGAGCTGGGGCGGTATACAGGTGGCACAACTGGTTACTATGACCAATATGTTTAAAGCGGCCTGGGCCGGGGCGCCTGTAGCCAATATGACCAGTGCTTATGGGGGCATCCGCTGGGAAAGCGGGGTAAACCGCCAGTTCCAGTATGAGAAAACACAGAGCCGGATCGGGGCCACGCTTTGGGAAAAGCCGGAACTGTATATTGAGAATTCCCCCTTATTCCATTTACCTAAAGTAACTACTCCGCTGGTGATCATGGCCAATGATGCCGATGGCGCGGTGCCCTGGTACCAGGGTATTGAACTTTTTACTGCCATGCGTCGCCTGGGCAAACAGGTCTGGATGCTCAGCTATAACGGCGAAGCCCACAACCTGCGTGAACGGAGAAACCAGAAAGATATCTCCATTCGTGAACAACAATATTTTGACTGGTTATTAAAAGGAGAGAAGGCCCCGAAATGGATTACCGAAGGGGTGTCTGCTGTGAAGAAGGGTAAGGACTGGGGGTTAGAATTAGCCAATTAGCCAATGTGCCAATTAGCCAATGGGGGTGAGGCCGAAAGTAGAGTTTATAGTGTCTATTAGGAGAAAGAGAATTAAAGAAAGGAGTATAGGGTTTATAAAGTTTAGAAGGTTTGGAATAGTTTAAGCATTTCTGTTCCGGATGACTATACCAGCTTTAGCATTTTTGACTTATAAACCTGATTTCAAAGAATTGCTCTCTCACGCTGTTATACACTAATATATTTTACCAGTCTCCGTTTCGCCACAGGCAATAAGGTTTCCTCTACCGGGAAATCCAGTTCGGTTTCAATGGAATAAACGGCCGGGTTGGGCAGGTCCTTACGATACCTTATTAGTTCCGATTTGATATGTTCGTAAGTGCTGCTGAAACTGCGTACCCGGTTGTCGAGGAACTGGGTTTTTATGCTCCGGTATTTCTCATCATGTTTTTCAAATATTGAGAGCCGGTAATGATAAACCCGGGTATTCTTTACATTGCCGCTGCTCAGGAAGAAATACCCTTCCTTGGTATCCAGCGGAATCAGTCCGATCGGTGTGATACTGATCTTGTCCTCCACAAACTCATAGATCTCCGTACCATTGCTGATCGTTTTTTTGATCCGGCTGGCGGAGTAGTGGATGATATTTTCCAGTTCCTGCATCAGCTCATCATCTTCCAGCATCTGTTCATAGATCAGCTGTAATTTTTCCATTTGAAGGCCGGTCAGTTTCTTGGGAAAATGCTCCTGCAGGTATTTCTTGTTTTCCCGGAAGGCCACTATATTATTATAATGGAAAATAATATCAGCCAGCTGCGGGTAAAGCTTATTCTCATCGAAATACCTGTTTACTTCCTGCAGGTAGGCGAGAAGGGTATACTTTTTGAGTTCAAAATCGATACGGCCTTCAGCGAACCAGGTTTCGGATAATGACTTCATATCGCGGATTTTTGTTCATCCAATTTACTTAAAAGACGGAAAAAGTGCAAGCAGGGTTTAATTTTTGTTTGTTAAATTGTAGGTGGAATGAGCTGTAATAATCCCGATCTTCCCGCTAAATAACTTATACATGAGATACCTGCTTCTGTTTTCACTCCTTTTCTTTGCCTCCTGCAGCAATACGATTTATATTGTACGTCATGCCGAGAAGGAACCAGTGCCGGCCGGGGCTTCCCAGATGATGACCAGTAATCCGCCATTATCAGAGGCAGGAAAAGTCAGGGCTTTTGCATTGCGGGAAAAATTAAGGCATGAACATGTCAGGTATATCTTTTCCACCAACACCACGCGTACCCTGTCCACCGCGCAGCCCCTGAATGAAATGCTGGGAAAAACAAGAATCGAAATTTACAGCAGTAAGAAAGATTCGATGGATTTATTCATCAGTCAGCTCAGGTCCATAAAAAAAGGGAACATACTGGTGGTCGGTCATTCCAATACCATTGATGATATTGCCAATAAACTTTGCGGGGAAACCGTAGTGCCGGGTGACCTGGATGAGAAGGAATACAGTAATTTGTTTGTGTTGAAAAGGAAAGGAGGGAGGTATAAGTTCAGGAGGGAGGTGTACGGGCAATAGTTTGTAGTTAGTAGTTTGTAGTTAGTAGTCAACAGCCCTTTCTAAGTATACTCATCTAAACCTTCTAAACCATTCTTTTATCCTCCTTCTTCTTTCAGACTTTATAAACCTATAAACCCTATAAACCTTTCTTTCAATCTATTTCTGCTATAAGACTCTCTAAACAACAAACACCAAACCCTCCTAATATTCTCTCTCCGGATTAAAATTCTCCAGTTCTTTCGCTACTGCTGTTAAGAAAGTGGCTCCCAGGCTGCCGTCCACAATACGATGATCGTAGCTCATGCTGAGGTACATCATGTGGCGGATAGCGATACTGTCGCCGGCAGGGGTTTCCACCACTACAGGTCTTTTCTTGATCGCTCCTACGGCCAGTATAGCAACCTGTGGCTGATTGATGATCGGTGTGCCCATCAGGCTGCCAAAGGTGCCTACATTGGTCATGGTGAATGTTCCTCCCTGGGTATCGTCTGCCCGGAGTTTGCCATTACGGGCGGCATCTGCGAGACCATTTACCTGTTTGGATAAACCTACCAGGTTGAGCTGGTCTGCATTTTTAATCACCGGTACAATCAGGTTGCCACTGGGCAGGGCCGTGGCCATACCGATATTGATATCTTTTTTCACAATGATCCGGTCACCGTCCAGCGAACAGTTGACCAGCGGGAATTTCTTGATACATTTTACGATCGCTTCAATAAAGATGGGGGTGAAAGTGATCTTCGTGCCTTCTCTTTTTTCAAATTCCTTTTTCACTCTTTCCCGCCACTGTACCAGGTTGGTCACATCGGCTTCTGTAAAACTGGTTACGTGCGGACTGGTCTGCTTGCTGCGCACCATATGATCGGCGATCAGTTTGCGCATGCGGTCCATTTCGATA
>CAZFLL010000002.1:55800-95707 GCA_964519865.1 uncultured Chitinophaga sp.
CGAGTTGCGAGTCGCGAGTTACGAGCGGGGTGCTTTCTTTAATGGTGGCCACTTCCTGAGGTCTCGAAGCTCGCTGCTCGATGCCCGTTGCTTTCCCTGACTTCTTCTCCTGAACATACTGCAGTATATCTTTCTTCGTTACCCGGCCTTCATTACCGGTACCCGGGATATTTTCCAGTTCGCTCATGCTTACCCCTTCATTGGCAGCAATATTGAGAACGAGCGGAGAATAGAAACGGTTGGATAATACAGGTTGGGTGTTTGATGTTTGGGGTTTAGCGGTCGGTGTAACGGGATTTACAGGTTCCACTACCTGGGCTTCCTGAACTGGTTGAGGGGCGTTGGTGATGTCATCATTTACCGGTGCTGCTGATGGGGCAGGCGCAGGTGAGGCGCTGGCTTCTGCGCCGGTGCGTATGCGGGCGATGACGGTACCGATCGGAACCACATCATTGACATTGAAAAGGAGTTCTTCAATCACACCGGCGGCTGTGCTGGGTACCTCACTGTCTACTTTGTCAGTAGCGATTTCCAGGACGGTCTCGTCCATATTCACTATATCGCCGGGTTGCTTATGCCATTTCAGCACAGTGGCTTCCATGATACTTTCGCCCAGTTTTGGCATGATTAAATCGACAATAGCCATAAATCTCTTTGGTTTTTTATAACAGCAATCGCAATATTAATGATAGTATCCCGGTCCCCCTCATTTCAGCACAAAAACTTCCTGTTCCGGGTGGGTTAAGGACCGGCCAAAGATAATGATTTGCCCATAAAAGGCTATCAACTGTTAGTCAGGATGAATTTGCGCAGAAAATTCAGGGCATTCACGGCAGCCAGGCCAATATTACGCTGCCGGTCGAAACGGAGATTGAGTTTTATAGCCTCCGTTTTTTCCTTATTGCCCACCGCGATCCAGACGGTTCCAACCGGTTTTTCAGGTGAACCTCCATCGGGTCCCATAATCCCGGAAGTAGCCAGGGCATAATCAACACCCAGTGTGCGGATGGCACCTTCCACCATCTGCTTTACGGTTTCCTCGCTGACAGCACCCACTGTTTGAAGCGTAATTGGTGAAACTCCCAGTACCCCGGTTTTTACTTCATTGGCATAACTGACCACGCTTCCTTTATAGTAAGCGGATGAACCGGGTATGGAAGTGATCAGTTGCGCAATAGAACCACCGGTGCAGCTTTCAGCGGTCCCAATGGTTTTTCCTTTTTCTTTGAGGATTTTTCCGATCACCACTTCAAGACCTTCATCTTCATCTGCAACCAGGTAGTCTTTTACCAGTTCAAGGAGTTGATGAAAGACAGGCAGGAGTACCGCCTCCACTTCTTCTCTGGTATTTCCTTTTCCGGTCAGTCTGAGTTTAACCATCCCATAGTTGGGTAAATAGGCCAGTTTAACGGAGGCGGGCAGACCGGCTTCAAAATCCACCAGCATTTCTGCCAGCATGGATTCGCCCTGTCCGGCAGTAAATGCAGTCCGGTGTACAACGGCGGGCATGGTGAATTCCTTCAGTAAGCGGGGGATCACCTCGTCAGTAATCAGTCCTTTCATTTCGTGTGGTACACCGGGAAGAGATATGAAGATCGTGGAGCCCCCCCCACCCCCCAAAGGGGGGCTTTGGGTCGTTGGCTGATTGAACTTTTCCTCTTTCAGGGCAGTTAAAATCCTGCTAATCACTTTATCTGAGTCGAATAGAACTTCTTCATTTAGAAAACGTATTACTGTATATCCAAGGTCATTCAGGTCCTTAGTACGACTTTTGTCGCTGGCTTTATTTTCTGGAAGCTGATGAATTCCTCCATCTACTTCAATAATAAAATTTTCTTTGAGACAAATAAAATCAGCAATATAATTACCAATGATATGTTGCCTTCTGAATTTATACCCACCAATTTTTTCGCCACTTAAAATACTCCATAGTTTCTCTTCTGCTTCCGTTGGGTTTTTCCTGTTTTCCTCAACATATTGTTTTAAAGTTGAATAAGCGTCAGTATTTGCAGTGCGATAATTGAAATTCATTTTCGGACTTTTGAGGTCCAAAGTCCCCCCTTGAGGGGGATTTAGGGGGGCATTGCTACGAGGTTTGCTAAACCACATTCCCGGCGCTGTTCCCCTCGCATTGTGCAATACCGTACAGTTGTCGGGCACTTCGGCCTGTTTCAGGTTGCGCTCAAGCATGGGGCCAGGCCGTCGGTAAATTTTTTCAAATAAATATTTCACATGAGCCTCCACTTCTGCATTCACCACCAATGTACCTCCGAAATATTTACAAAGCAGGGGCTTGGTGATATCATCGGCAGTTGGTCCCAGTCCGCCGGTAATGATCACGATATCCGAAACGGTCCCTTCTTCATCCAGGGCTTTCCAGATGTCTTCATATACATCACCCACGGCCACCCTTCGACGCACCCATACCCCGATTTTATTCAGTTCCTGGGCAATGAAGGCTGAATTGGTGTCGATGGTCTGTCCGATCAGGAGTTCATCCCCAATGGTGATGATGGAAGCATTTATGGTTGTAACAGGCATTTAAGAAAGTATTAGCGGGAAATGAATTAATTTGAACCTGCCTGCCGGCAGGCAGGTGCGAAGTTATAACCATAAATGATGAAAAAAGTTGCCCTGTTCCTGGTCCTCCTGCATCCCTGGATTGTGCTGCCGGCACAAAATGTCCCGGAAAAACTCCGGCAATCCTTTCAGCAGTTTATGTCCGACAGCCAGCTGAAACATGCAGCCGTTTCCCTGTATGTGATCGACGCCCGGACCGGTCAGCCGGTATTTGATGTCAATTCACAACTGGGCCTGGCACCGGCCTCCACGCAGAAGATCATTACCAGTGTGACGGCTTTTGAATTGCTGGGCAGTGATTACAGGTATAAGACGGAATTCTGGTTAAATCAATCAATGCCCAACTATTCTAAAAATAAAATAATAATGATCCGGCAGTCGGGGGATCCGACATTTGGCAGCAGCCGTTATAGCGGGACAAAACCAGCTGCAATTTTCAGTGCATTGAGTAAATCATATTCGGGTAGTAAGATCAATCCCCGCGAAGTAGTATATAATTTATTTAATAACCGGTTCGAATCACAGAAAATACCGGATGGCTGGATATTCCAGGATATCGGGAATTATTATGGTGCTGGTGCAGCCGGATTAAACTGGAAAGAGAATCAAACGGATATTATACTGAAAGCGGGTAAAAAATCCGGGGATCCTGTAAAAATTATTTCACTGGATACCCTGGCCGGCAACGGGTATACCGATAATCAGTTGAAAACCGGTGCCCCGGGTTCCGGGGACAATGCTTACTATTATTTTCAATATGGAAATCAATCAACCGCTTATCCGGTACTGAAAGGGACAATACCGGCCGGGGAAGAAAATTTCAGTATTTCTATAGCTACTGCGGATCCTTTCCTTCATTTTGCCAATGAATTGCAAAAAAATCAGCTGACCGGTAAAGCCAGTCCGGCCACCGGGAATAGTTTTAAAATCTCCGATTGGACACCGATGAAAACAGATGAGAAAATTTATACGCATTATTCACCAACCCTTGATTCCATCATTTACTGGTTCAATAAAAAAAGTATTAACCTTTACGGCGAAGCCCTGGTGAAAACCATCGCATTGGAAAAACAAGGATATGCTTCCACCGACAGCGGGGTGGCCATCGTTCGCCGGTTCTGGAAAGACAAAGGCCTCGATCCGGAAGAACTGAATATGTATGATGGCTCCGGATTGTCACCACTGAACCGGGTCACCACCCATGCCCAGGTCGAGATTTTAAAATATGCCAAAACGAAAAACTGGTTTCCCGCTTTCTATGAAGCATTGCCTGAATACAATGGAATGAAAATGAAAAGCGGCACCATCAGTGATGTAAAAGGCTACTGCGGGTATCATAAGGCAAAAGATGGACGGGAATATATCTTCTCCTTTCTTATAAATAATTATAGTGGTAAGACCGGGCCGGTAGTGAGTAAGATGTTTAAAGTGCTGGATGAATTAAAATAGTTCGTAGTTAGTAGTTCGTAGTTAGTAGTCAGAGGCTTTTTCTAAATCCATGAATATCCCTATATTTAGGTGAACCCACTCTCAACACTCAACTCTAAACTCTCAACCCCCAACTATGTCCCAAAACTACAGCAACCACAGCCGCTACATTCCGCTCTGGCACTTCATAACAGGAACGCTGGTGATTGCCATTCCGGGCGGAGCCATTGTCAACCTTATTCATTCCACCAAAGAAACGCATTACGCGAATGCCCTGCTGGTAGCAATCTCTTTTGTGCTTGTAATTATGTTCTGGTATGCACGCTGGTTTGCGCTTCGGGCCCAGGACCGCGCTATCCGGGCTGAAGAAAACCTGCGTCATTTTGCGTTGACCGGTAAATTACTCGACAAGAAATTACGTACCAGCCAGGTGATTGCACTCCGGTTTGCTTCGGATGAAGAGTTGCCAGGCCTGGCAGAAAAAGCAGCCAGTGAAAATTTATCACAGAAACAAATCAAGCAATCCATCCGCAACTGGAAGGCCGATTATCACCGGGTTTAAAATCAGCGGTGGGTAAAAAAGCTCAGGTCCATGCCCAGCAACCAGGGAGTGGCTATACCGGCTGCCCAGATAAGAAAGATCAGTCCTTTGCCGGCCAGGGAAACATCCTGGATCAGGTGGCGGTGCAATAAGCTCTGCACCATGGCCATGATTTTATCTTCTTTCTCTGAAAATGTATAGGGCGGGGCAGGGGGGATATCCCTGAATGAAGGATGTTCCGCAATCAGGATATTCCGGATCTTCCAGTAATCCTCATCCGGGAGGTCTTCATACTCCGTGTCGGCATTGATACCGGCTTCTTCAATCTTTTTTTCAATACTGCCCAGCCTGGAATCGCCCAGTGTACGCAGCAGGATCATGACCGGGAAAAAAAGCAGGATAAAATACATGGAGTTACCGGATGAATGGTACATACTCCAGGCAAACCAGGCCAGTAAGGCAATAGACAGAAAAACAAATACCTTACTCCAGATACTCTCTTCATCCAGGAATACACGGTTGAGCAATTGTCCGCCATCCAGCGGGTATATCGGGAAAAGATTGATGAGGTTGAGGAGGATAAAGAACATAGCCACCCGGTACAATGAAATGTCAAGTACCGTGATATCGTCATTGTACTGGTGGATAAAATAACAGGCCGTTCCGATCAGGATGCCGGGCAGGGGGCCGGCAAGCAGGATCACGGCAGATTGCAATTGGGAAACCTCTCTTTTGGAACCGGATACATAAGCGCCAAGTAATGGAATGAAGAAAATGCCCAGTTCATTGTACCGGTAAGCCTTCATCGCAATAAAGTGACCCATTTCATGTATCAGTACAATAGCGGTGATCAGCAGGAGTATCCTATAACTGGGGAAAATATAATAACCTAGTAACAGGTAAGCCGCCAGGCTCATGATCGATTTCAGCCAGATATTGGGCTTTTCCTCTTCCGGGCTGTATTTGGGTGGAAAAATGACGGGCTCTTCCCCTGAAGGGGATTCCTGATCTCCATTGAATAAGGTTGACTCCATCCGATAAATTTAAGAAAAATAGGGTTGAAGCTTCTCCTGTAATTGCCGGGGCATCACGGTTTTTTTCATGCTGCCTGCTTCCACGAAATAAAGGGTGATCCTGGCGGTCACCAGGTGTTCCTCTTTTTCATTGAATACGTCATGGTGAAACTCAATTTTGTGCTGCAGGGGCAGTTCTTTCAGGGTGGTTCTGACATTCAGGAGGTCATCATACCGGGCGGGGCGAAGATAGCGGCAATGCACATCCACCACCGGCATGATCACGCCCATTTTTTCCATATCCGCGTAGGTAAAACCCAACTGACGGATCGACTCAGCCCGGGCCGTTTCAAAATAGGGGAAGAAATTGCTGTGATAGACCACCCCCATCTGGTCGGTTTCGGCATAACGCACCCTAATACTGGTATCCGTTGTAAACATGTTCAGTGATTATCAGTTTCGGTATCAAAGATAAGCGCTTCGGCCTCATCTTTCCGGATAAACCAGCTGCTGACCTGCCGGTGGAAGAATAACAAAACTGCAGCCATGATGGCCTGTACCAGGGCTGATTTCAGTTTCAGGTTCTCCACATCAGTTAAATAACCTGAAACATCCCCGCCACTCCTGACACTTTTCCGGAAGGATTTGAATAAATAACCAAGGATATCCGGCCCGTTACTGATGATTGTTATAACACTTATGGCGATAAGTGTTACTTCCAGCAGGGATTGTTTACTGATCTTTGTGGAAATCGTGTCCTGCTGGTGATCCGGACAAAGGAACCGGGCAACCTCCCTGCTTTTACGGATCAGCAGGAATAGGGCAGCCAGGAAGAGCAGGTTGAGTAAGAGGTAGGACAAAACAGATCCGAAGCTCCAGGGGCCGGAACCGTCATTTAAATAAAAAGCAACCTGGGAAATAAAATAAAAAAAGGTCATGGCGAAATTGTAACCGAAAATCAACCCGCAGAGTATAATGCCGTACTCGATCAGCTGTAATTTTTTCATATTAAAAAGTTCGTCCCCTAAAATAGGGCAAACCGGATCAGGACTGATTTTTTCTGCTTGTATTTTTCCATTAATGCCCTGTATTTGTTAAATAGAATATAATAACGTACTTATCCACACCTGTTTGGAATGATGTTTGGTCTCCCTTGAAATAATTTGAATATTCGCAACGTTAAACCTCCACCGGTTAAAGGACAAATCAATGAAGCACTTCAGTTTACCTGTACTAGCCATCTTATTCAGTCTGTCCGTTTCCTCCCAGCAGACCCGCTTTTATTCAGATCCCGACGAGAAATTCAAAGAAGCCAAAGAGTATTTCCAGCAAGAGAAATACAGCCTGGCCTACCCGCTGTTCAGGGAATTGCGGCAGTCGGTCAGGGAAACTGATAAGGCCAATAACACCATCACGGTACAGGAGATCAGTTATTACAGTATTGTATGTGGATTAAAACAGGGCGAAGGCCGCTCTGAAGGAGAGGCACAGGAATACATCGATGTAGAGAAAAATGACGCCCGGGTGCAAATGATGAATTTTCACCTGGCCGAATATTATTTCCGGAATGAGCAGTTTGGCGCAGCCGTGGATCGCTACGAACAGGCCAATATTGCCAACCTCAGCAACCGGGAGATCGCCGACATGAAATTTCACCAGGGTTATGCTTATTTCACCCTCCAGCGTTTTCCGGCTGCCAAACCCCTGTTCAATACGATCCGCCAGGAGAAGGATGACCCGAATTATTTAGCGGCGAACTATTATTATGGTTTCCTGGCATTCAAAGACGGTCAGTACCGGGATGCCCTGGATGCTTTCCGGGTGGTGGAAAATGAGAAAGACTATGCGACGGTGGTTCCTTATTATATCGCCCAGATCTATTATGTACAGGGAAAGAAAGACGAAGCGATCACTTATATACAGAATAAGCTGCAATCCGGCAGTAATACCCAGTATTATGACCTCGAACTGAAGCAGATGCTGGGTCATGCTTACTTTGAAAGAAAGGAGTATGCCAAGGCCCTGCCTTACCTGGCAGATTTTGTAAGCCGTTCAAAGAAAGTACGCAGGGAAGACCTGTATGAATTATCTTATTCTTATTACCAGTCCAACCAGCTCAGTAAAGCCATTGATGGTTTCAAACAGCTCAGCGGCAAAGATGATTCACTGAGTCAGCACGCAATGTATCTCCTGGGCGACGCCTACCTGAAAACAGGGCAGAAATCCAATGCCCGGAATGCCTTTCTTTTCTGCTCTTCCAATAGCAGTAATGCCCAGCAGAAAGAAATTTCAAAATACCAGTATGCGAAGCTTTCGTATGAACTCGGTTACCAGGATGAAGCCCTGAACAGCCTGAGTTCCTTCCTGGCTGATTATCCCAATTCCACGTATAACCCGGAGGCCAAGGAACTGCTGGTGGATGTGCTGGCCAATACCAATAATTACAAGGATGCACAGTCCCTGCTGGAAAGCCTGGCTAAACCATCTGAGAATGCCAAAAGACTGTACCCGAGAATTCTCTATGGACGCTCCACTGAACTGATCAATGACGGCCGTTTATCAGAAGCCGATGCCATGTTGGATAAAGCCCTGAAAGATCCAAATAATGGTTCTGTACTTCCCCTGCTGAATTTCTGGAAAGGGGAGCTGGCCTACCGGAATAATAAAATAGATGATGCTATAAAATATTACAATGCGTATGTAAGCGGTGGCGCTCCTTCCAGCGGGGAGGCCAATGCGATCAATGCCCGTTATAACCTGGGTTATTGTTACCTGCGCAAGGAGAACTACCCGGTGGCACAAACCTTCTTTGAGCCACTGGGAAAGAATCCTTCCCTTAGTTCCGCTTCCTTTGTACAGGATGCTTACCTGCGTACCGGCGACTGTTACTTTATGCAGAAGGACTACAGCAAGGCCAAGACCGTATATGATAATGTCATTAAATTCTCCTGGCCGGCTGAGGACTATGCCACTTTCCAGAATGCCTTGCTGGCAGGTGTAAAGAGTTCCAATGATAAGATCTCACTGCTCAATACAATGATGCGGAAATTCCCGACCTCCTCCCTGGTCACAGATGCCAATATGGAAGTGGCCAATACCTATATGGGGGATGAACGTTTCCGGGAAGCGATTCCCTACCTGGGCAATGTGATCAAAAACAGCAATAATGCCAGCCTGATACCACAGGCTTACCTGAAACTGGGTACGTCTTATTATAATATCGATAATAACACTGAGGCATTGAAACAATTCAAAGTCCTGGTGGATAAATACCCCAACTCACCCGAAGCAGAAGATGCCCTGGACAATGTGAAAACGATTTATGTGGAAGACGGGAAGCCGGCGGAGTATGCCAATTTCATGCGCCAGGCCGGTCGCCCGCTCAGTGTAAATACCGAAGATTCCCTGACCTATGCCGCGGCAGAAAAGCAGTATGACGACCAGAAGATCAATGAAGCGTTGAATGGGTTTAATGCTTACCTGCAGCAGTTTCCCAATGGAGCCTATACACTGGATGCGAATTTTAACCGGGCCGAGATTTATTATACCCGTAAAGACTGGACCAATGCCTTACAGGGCTATGATGCAGTGGCGGCCAATGCCCCAAATAAGTTTGCAGAAAGGGCGGTACTGACCGCAGCCCGGATCAGTTTCTTTGAACTGAAGAATTATGGAAAAGCGGAAGGTTATTATGCACAGCTGAAACAGATCACTGCCAGCCAGGAAAATAAACTGGAAGCTATGCGTGGCCTGCTCCGTTGCCAGTACCAGTTGCAAAAATGGACCGAGGCGATGGACAATGCCAAAGAACTGACGGCGGCCAAAGGCAGCAGTGCGGATGATAAGTCCCTGGCCAATATGGCCATTGCCAAATCCTACCAGGTGGGCGGGGATTACGGAAATGCCATCATCAATTTCAAATCGGTGGTACAGATCAATAAAGCCGCCCTGGCCGCGGAAGCCCGGTATGAGATAGCTGCCTGTTACCTGCAACTGAATAAATTGTCAGATGCCGAGAAAGCAGGGTTTGAAACCATCAATAAATCGGGTTCCTATGATTATTGGGTCACGAAGGCTTATATACTGCTCGGGGATGTTTATTACCGGCAGAAAGATTATTTCAACGCCAAGGCCACTTTCCAGAGTATCGTGGATAATACATTGAACAATGAACTGAAGAATGAAGCCCAGGCTAAACTCACTAAAGTGCTGGATGAGGAAGCCCAGTCAAGTAAAGTGGGGAATTAATTAACCGAATTGAAAACAGCGATCATAATGAGACAAGCAACTATAAAATTATTTTTAGCCGGACTGGGTCTTTTTAGCCTCGGCACCGCATTGGCCCAGAAGGATACGACCGGTAAGGGTGGAGTAACGATCGTGTCCAGTTTTAAACCAGTATTACGTGAAGCGGCCAAGATCAATTTCAACGCCACTCCACCGGCTCCTGATACTACGAAAGCCAGGTTGAATTACGAAATCCCCAACCAGAACCTGGCATTTGCATACCAGCCTGGTTCATTGAAGCCCCTGGCACTGACCATTGATTCAACAGTGAAATTTGATAACAGCAGTTATATCAAAGCTGGTTTCGGAAGTCTCCGCACTCCCTATGTACAGGCAGGCATTACCCTGGGTGACGGGGAAACAGCGGGACTTAATATATACGCAAAACATATTGCCTCCGAAAGCAAACGGGATTACCAGAAGTTCAGTACCACCAATATCCGGCTTTCCGGCTATTTTAAATCCGGGAATAATCTCCAATGGGATGCAGGACTGGGCATGAAACAGGACAAGACCTATAAATACGGTTACCTGCCATCCTCCCTGGTACTTTCCACCGATTCCCTGAAACAGAATTTCCAGACCATCAGCGGCCGGATCGCTTTTCATAATATCAATAAAACTGAATTCGGGCTGACCTATGCACCAGAAGTAAAGATTGATGTGTTTTCTGACAATCATAAAAACAGTGAGAGTAATACGGTGGTGAATGCCCCTTTGCAGAAGACGATCGGTGATAAATTTGCCGTGAACCTGGGCGTCACATTTGACCTGACCCGCTATTCCCCGGATAATAAATCGGCGGTGAATAACACCATGTATTTTATTTCTCCTTCTGTTTTATATAAATCTGCCCAGTTTAATGTTCAGGCCGGTATACGGCCCTCCTGGGATAATGGGAAATTCAAAATGTTCCCCAATATTCTCGCGGATATCAGTACCGAAGACAAGCGGTTTACTTTCCAGGGTGGATGGACCGGGTATGTGCGTAAAACAACCTACCAGTACCTGGCTTCACAAAATCCCTGGCTCTGGCTTCCCGGGGAGCTAAAGAATACCTGGATCGAAGAGCGCTTTGCCGGTTTCAAAGGTACCGTGGGTGATCATTTCAGTTATGCCGCGAAAGTGGGCTTTAATAAACTGAATAACCAGCCTTTATTTATCAACGATACTTCAGCTGCCGGGGATGGCAAATCTTTCAAAGTAGTGTATGAGAATAAAATGAATGTGCTGAACCTGGGCTGGGAGCTGGGTTATAATGTGGGAGAGAAGTTTTCCCTTATAGGTGGATTGCAGTTTAACCAGTTTACCGGGTTCCAGACACAGGATAAAGCCTGGGGAATGATCCCGCTGGAACTGAAAGCCGCGGCCCGGATGCAGGTGATAAAGGATCTCTGGTTAAAAACGGACCTGTTCGCCTTCAGGGGAGCCCGGTATATGCGGAAAGATGGCAGCGATGACCGTCATACAGGGGCTTTTGACCTGAATGCGGGACTGGAATTCAAGATCACGAAGAATATCAATCTCTGGACCCAATTCAATAATCTTTTCAACAAAGAATACCAGCGCTGGAATCAATACCCGGTTTATGGGTTCAACTTTGTGGGCGGAGTCGTATTTTCGTTCGACCAAAAGAACTGATGATGTACGAATCGCTTTATCAATATTTTCTCCAGTATAAACAACTCTCCTTGCCGGGTATCGGTACTTTTTTCCTGGAACGGACACCGGCTTCGGTTAATTTTCCGGAAAAAAGACTGGATGCTCCTGTGTATTCAGTCAGTTTACAGGCTTCCGGTGCAGTACCTTCCCGTTCTTTCTTCAGTTGGCTGGGAGCGGCCTTGCAGGTTTCAGAAAGGGATGCGGTGATCCGGTTCAATGATTTTGCTTTTGAATTAAAGAAATCCATTCTTTCCGGGGCAAAAGTGAACTGGAAAGGAATCGGACAACTCAGTAAAGGCCTGGCAGGCGATATTAAATTTATTCCCGGGGTCGCTTTAATACCTGAATCACCGGTACCGGCTGAAAAACTGGTCAGGGAAAATGCAGCGCATAAGGTAAGGGTGGGAGAGGATGAACGGACTTCGGAGGAAATGACCGCCTATTTTAACCAGGCAGAGGAGTCAAAGGATTACTGGTGGGCCTGGGCGCTGATCACCGGGCTGGTAGCCATCATGTTTATCGGCTGGCATATGTCGGAAAACGGGGTGGGACTTTCTTCCACATCAAATACAAAATCCCTGTTGCCCGGGGACGCCGGTGCCACTTACCGGACACTGCCTTAGGTTTTCTCTTTCATTTAGGTAATTTGATTTTACTTTGCTGCTTTCAATTATGAAAGAGACTATTCATTATACCCAATGCCCGGTATGCGGGGCTACTGCCATCCAACCGGCACTGAAAGCAAAAGACTACACAGTAAGTGCTGAACTGTTTTCCATTTATAGCTGCGGTTCCTGCACCGCCCGGTTTACACAGGATGTCCCTTCTGCCGCCACTATCGCTCCTTACTATAAATCGGAAAATTATATTTCCCATACCAATACTTCCAAAGGACTGGTTAACCGTCTTTACCAATGGGTCAGGAAACGCACCCTGAAGCAAAAGCGGAAATTGATTCAGCAGCAGACCGGTTTACAGACCGGGGCGATCCTTGACCTGGGGAGTGGTACCGGTGCTTTTGCCGGTGAAATGAAATCGGGTGGCTGGCAGGTAACGGGGCTGGAGCCGGATGCGGATGCCCGGAAAGTGGCGAGTGAAAGTTTTGGGGTGGAATTACAGGACATCGGTAACTTTTATGCATTAGCCGATAACCAGTTTGACGCCATTACGATGTGGCATGTACTGGAACATGTGCACGACCTGCAGGGTTATATGGCCAAATTAAAAACTTTATTAAAAGAAAAAGGCAGACTGATCATTGCGGTTCCCAATTATACCTCCGGTGACGCGGACATCTATGGGGAATACTGGGCGGCTTATGATGTGCCGCGGCACCTGTATCATTTTTCCCCGGCTTCAATGAAAGGACTGGTTGAAAAACACGGGCTGCGGTTACAGCAGTACAAACCGATGTGGTATGATAGTTTTTATGTTTCCCTGCTCAGCAGTAAATACAAGAACGGGGCTACCGGACTGGTGAGTGCATTTATTAACGGACTCCGTTCAAATATCGGGGCCTGGAAAGATGTGAAAAAATGCAGTTCAGTTATTTATATTATTGGCCATTAATTACTGGCCAAACTGCACTTCATACAGTTCGGGCCACCATTTGCCGGTAATATAAATTTTCTTTGTGGCCGGGTCGTAAGCAATCCCGTTTGGATATTCGGTCTCACTGTATTTTGACTTACACCGGTTCCACAGATCCGTAATATCTGTCTTAGCCACTACCTCACCCTTGGCGGGGTCAATCTTAAAAATATAAGGAGTAGTATACTGGTTGGCATAAATATACCCGTCGATATATTCAGGTTCATTCAGATTATAGGCTGGTGAACCAGCTTCTGTAATCGCCTGCCGGCGCAGGAATTTAAAGCCATCCGGTTTATAATATAGCAATTCATTACTGCCATTCGTTACAATCAGGTTAGTTCCATCATTGGTCAATCCCCATCCTTCAAAATCAACAGTGTACTCTTTAATTTTTTTAAAATCCTTCAGTGTGTAGACAAACACCTTATTCTCTTTGTAAGTTAACTGGTACAAAGTATCATGGAGTATGGTAATGCCTTCCCCGAAATACTCAGGTGCGAGTGCCAGATCCTGAAGTGGTTTACCGGTTTTCAGATCCACTCTTCTGAGCCTCGACTGTTTATAATTTCCGGTACTTTCATAAAGCTGTCCGTTGTAAACTATCAGGCCCTCCGTATAGGAACTGGTATCATGCGGGTAGCTGGCTACTATTGAATAGCTCATTATTTTCGGACTGTTAACAACAGGAGTCTCCGGTTTGGGTTCAGTACCACCATTATTGCAGGCGGTCAGTAAGAAAAGCGCTGTGATCGGGAAAAGAAACTTCATATACTACTTATTACCGCAAATTTAAGAACTGCAACTAATTATGACTGTTAAAGCTTAACGGGGCAGGTAAATTTACGTATGTGCGGTACTTGGTTTTTACGAATATTCAGTTTATATTTGACCTTTACACCTTGTCCCCCGAAATTCCACCCTGATTCATATCCCTGAGACACCCGCACATTTTCCTTTTATCCTTTATTTTTTTCCAATCCCGATGAATGCTCATGGCCATTTAATGCGCCCTGTACCTATTACAATTTGGAACTATGAAGGCGGGAATGATCCTGATCATTTTTATTGGTATACTTTTTTTTACCCGGGCATCAGCACAGATGAACTGTGTTACGGCTGATTATACCCGCAGTTCCATCAACAATGATCCTCAATTAGCCAATGCTATAAAACAAGCGGAATCGTTTATCCGCTTACAGGTTTCTTCTCCTTCCATGGGTCGTGTGGAAAACGGGATATATAAGATACCCGTTGTAGTGCACAACCTCTACCATACCACCGAACAGAAAATTACCGATGAACAGGTGGCCGCTCAGCTGGAAACACTTAATAAAGCTTTTCGTCGTCAGAATGCGGATACGGTAAAGACTCCGCTG
The DNA here is from genome assembly GCA_964519865.1 of uncultured Chitinophaga sp. GTDB lineage: Bacteria > Bacteroidota > Bacteroidia > Chitinophagales > Chitinophagaceae > JJ008. The sequence continues at coordinate 70,281 of CAZFLL010000002.1, forward strand.
GCATTCAAAGGCGTGGCGGCTGATTGTGAAATAGAATTTCACCTGGCCACTGCTGATCCGATGAGCCGGTCCACCACGGGTATTATCCGCAAGTATACACCGGTGACCAGCTGGATAATGGATGATAAAATGAAATCTTCGGCCCAGATGGGAGATGATCCCTGGGACAGTAAAAAATACCTGAATATCTGGGTTTGCCAGATGGACAAATTTGCCGGCTATGCCACCGTGCCTGGCTCCGATGCAAAACTGGATGGCATCGTACTCGGACTGGCTGCATTTGGTGCCGGTCAAAAGACCATCATTCATGAAATGGGCCACTGGATGGGCCTGAAACATATCTGGGGAGACGAGTATTGCGGAGATGACGGGGTGGATGATACACCCAGGCAGGCTTCTTACACGGTAGGATGTCCTTCAACGGTAAGGGTGACCTGCGGCAATAGTCCGACAGGCGATATGTACAATAACTACATGGACTTTACCAATGACGCCTGTATGAACCTGTTCACCAAAGGCCAGAAAGCCCGGATGCAGGCTGTATTTGCATCGGGTGCAGCCAGGAACAGTCTGCTTTATTCAGCAGGTTTGGACAAGCCATTGATTTACGAATCACCTTTGCCGGAAAATGATCCGCGCTGGTTACAGGTAAAAGTATATCCCAACCCGGTGAATACGGTGCTTACCCTTGATTTTTCGTATGATGTGCGTTGGGTCGGGAAAACTATTTTTGTGACAAATTTAGTTGGCCAAAGCCTTAAAAATGTGACAATTAGCTCAAAAATCCAGACCATAGATGTGGCCGATTTCAAACCCGGTATATATTTCCTTGCAGCAAAAAATGATCAGGGAGTGTCTATGAAGGTGAAGTTTATCAAACTGTAAAGTCGCAACCAGAATACATACTAACGCAAAGGCCGCCCTCCAGGCGGTCTTTTTTTGCCCCTTAGAAAGAATGGAATAAGTACAAAAAAAGGAGCTGCCCTTTTTACAGACACAGCCCCTTAGTATGTTTTGAGTATTGAACCCTGATGTTTGCTTATTCTTTGGATCTTGGCATCTTCGGTTCTTGGATCTTCTAAATATGGATCGCTTCCCCATAAGCCACCTCAATCGCATCCTTGATACTCTCACTGATTGTCGGGTGAGGATGGATGGCATTCAGTACCTCGTGATAGGTGGTTTCCAGTTTACGGGCGGTCACGGTTTCAGCGATCAGCTCAGTTACATTGTAACCGATCATATGCGTACCCAGCCATTCGCCGTATTTGGCATCAAAAATTACTTTAATAAATCCTTCGGTATGGCCGGCTGCTGAAGCTTTTCCGCTGGCGCTGAGCGGGAATTTGCCGACTTTAATTTCATATCCGGCATCCTTCGCCTGTTTTTCGGTATAACCGACAGAAGCGATCTCAGGAACACAATAGGTACAACCCGGAACATTGTTATAATCGATGGCTTCAGGGAGGTGGTTGTATTTTTTCTCGTTGTAACCGATGGCTTCCACGCACACAATCCCTTCCTTGCTCGCTACGTGAGCCAGGGCCTGGCCGGGAGAACAATCACCGATCGCATAAATACCCGGAATATTGGTCTGGCTGTACTTATCCACCAGTATCTTCCCTTTTTCAGTTTTAATACCCACGGCTTCCAGCCCGATACCTTCGATATTGGCCGACACCCCCACCGCGCTTAACAATACATCGGCTTCCAGGACAACTTCACCGGATGCTGTTTTTACTTTGGCTTTTACGCCGGCACCGGTAGTGTCAACCGAAGTCACTTCACTGTTGGTCATGATGTCGATCCCTTTCTTCTTGTATTGTTTCTCCAGTTCTTTGGAGATCTCTTCATCTTCAACCGGGACAATGCGGGGGAGGAATTCCACCACGGTCACTTTGGTGCCCATACTGTTGTAGAAATAGGCGAACTCAACACCGATGGCACCACTGCCCACGATGATCATGGACTTGGGCATTTCCGGAAGTACCATGGCTTCCCGGTAACCAATGATCTTTTTACCATCAATGGGCATGGTGGGGAGCTGGCGGCTTCTGCCACCGGTGGCGATGATGATATGTTTGCCTTCCACCACCTGGGTTTTGCCCTCTTTATCGGCGACTTCCAGTTTGCCTTTTGCGATCAGTTTCCCAAAACCCATGATCACATCGATCTTGTTCTTTTTCATCAGGAACTGGACCCCTTTGCTCATTTTATCGGCTACCCCGCGGCTTCTTTTCACCACGGCCCCAAAATCGGGGGTGCCGGCTGCCTCGATCCCGAAATCTTTGGCATGTTTGATATACTCATTCACCTGGGCACTTTTCAGGAGTGCCTTGGTGGGGATACAACCCCAGTTGAGACAGATGCCGCCAAGGCTTTCTTTTTCAATGATTGCTGTTTTGAAACCTAACTGGGAAGCCCGGATCGCTGCCACATATCCGCCGGGACCGCTTCCAAGAACGACTACATCGTATGCCATGTTTTGGGTAATTAGTTGATAAGTAAATGGGTTACTCAATAATGAACGGCGAAGTTATCCGAAAAGGCCCAATTGGCAAAAGGTGTAAAGGAGGACGGGCGGGGAGGGGCAGGATGCGCCCGGAACGGAGCCGGAAAATGGCTAAATTTGAGCCTGGAAACCAGCCCGGGCGGGAATTTCACAGGCTGTGAAGAAATTTGCCAAAAAAAGAAGCTGATCAGCATAGTAATTACCTGATTTTCCCTACCTTTGCCGTCCCAAAAATTGTATCAATCATGGCAAGAGTATGTCAGGTTACAGGTAAAACACCCATCGGAGGCAACAAGGTTTCGCACTCCAATATCAAGACGAAACGTCGTTTTCTGCCCAACCTGCAGAAAAAGAAGTTCTACCTGGCTGAAGAGGATAAATGGATCACACTGAAACTGTCCACAGAGGCAATCCGTACGATCAATAAGAATGGCCTGTACACTGTAGTAAAACAACTGAGAGCAAAAGGAGAGAAGATCTAGTCCTTCGGCAACCCTTCGGCAGGCTCCCCGTATTTAAGGGGGCAGGCAGGGTGACAATAAAAAGAAAAACGTTTTAAATAGATAATCATGGCAAAGAAAGGCAACCGTGTACAAGTAATCCTGGAATGCACTGAGCACAAAACAAGTGGTCAGCCCGGCACCAGCCGTTATATCACGGTAAAAAACAAGAAGAACAACCCGGAACGCCTGGAGTTGAAGAAATTCAATCCCATTCTGAAAAAGGTAACTGTTCACAAAGAAATCAAGTAATCAGTTGAAAAGTTAACAGGTTAACTGGTTGACAGGGCCTGGTAAACTTATCAACTTATAAACATATCAACTTAACAACATGGCAAAAGCAGCAAAAACGGCGATCAAGAAAGACCCTAAACAAGCCGCCGAAGCAAAGAACTATACTAAAGTGATCAAGGCTGTCCGCAGTCCGAAGTCTGGTGCCTATACCTTCAAAGAGCAGATGGTGCACAAAGACAAGGTGAAGGATTTCCTGGCCCAAAAGTAATTACGGGTTCGCCTGACTATATTAAAAGCTATTCGTTACCGCGAATGGCTTTTGTTGTTTAAATTAGTTGAGATTAAACCCGAAGGGTTGGCATTATTATAGAAAGTGTAAACCGGGTAATTCCGGAAACCCCGAAGGGGTGAAATTATGATCAGGTAATTAGAATGATACAGTTAGTCCTTAAATACGCTAAACATGGGATTTTTTAATAAGCTATTCGGTAAGAAGGAAAAGGAAAGCCTGGACGAAGGGTTGAAAAAAACCAAAGAAGGCTTCCTTGCCAGGATTACCAAGGCAATTGCTGGAAAAAGCACCGTGGATGAAGAAGTGCTGGATAACCTGGAAGAAGCCCTGGTAAGTGCGGATGTGGGTATTGAGACAACAGTTAAGGTGATTGAGCGGATAGAGAAACGTGTGTCGAAGGATAAGTACATGAATGCGGGGGAACTGAATAAAATGCTCCAGGAGGAAATAGAAGGTCTGCTGGTGGATGCTCCCGAATCAAATAGTTATGCATTCGATTCTGATTTGCCCACCAAGCCCTATATCATCCTGGTGGTTGGAGTGAATGGAGTAGGAAAGACCACCACCATCGGTAAACTGGCATATAATTTCAAGAAGGCCGGTAAGGAAGTTTTACTGGGAGCGGCAGATACATTCAGGGCAGCAGCGGTAGAGCAACTCACGATCTGGAGTGAACGAGTGGGCGTGCCGATTGTAAAGCAGGCAATGGGGAGTGACCCGGCTGCAGTGGCCTTTGATACGGTACAGAGTGCTGTCACCAGGAAATCGGATGTGGTGCTGATCGATACGGCAGGCAGGCTGCATAATAAGGCTCACCTGATGGATGAACTGAGCAAGATAAAAAGAGTGATCCAGAAAACTATCCCAGATGCCCCTCATGAAGTGCTGCTGGTGCTGGATGGTTCAACCGGACAAAATGCATTGGAACAGGCCAAACATTTTACGGCGACTACCGATGTTACCGCGTTAGCCATTACAAAATTGGATGGCACAGCAAAGGGGGGGGTTGTCCTGGCAATCGCCAATCAATTTAAGATACCTGTCAAGTTTATTGGTGTTGGCGAGAAAATGGAAGACTTATTGGTATTTGATAAGCATGAGTTTGTGGACAGCCTGTTTAAACTTGAAGAAAAAAATAGGTAGTGAGATGAATAAACGCCTGAACCCGTCATAAAAATCTTATTCATGCAATTAAGAAATATTTCCGAGCAGTTGTCACTGGCTGCTGAGAAATTAAGGCTTTTTAAAAAGGCTGAAAGACGGCTGGAGTATATAAAGAAACGACTGGAGGAAGAAAGGCAAAGAGAAATTGAACTTGCAGAACGGTTAAGAAAGGAAAAAAAGGACTATGACCGGATGAACAGGAGCAGTCTGCAATACCTTTTCTATTCCGTATTTCAAAGTGCGGAGAAGAAAAAGGAAAAGGAATTGAATGATTACCTGCTGGCAGAACTTAAATGGCAGCAATGCATTGATGAATTAGCAAAGCTGGATGAGCATTACCGGCACTGGGTGAATAAACGATCTGAAGTACAATCAGCAGCAATTGAGTATAATGATTTGTTTAGCCAAAAAGAATCTTTATTGCTTGCGCTGGACTCCGGTAAATCAGTTGAGTTAAACAGGCTTGGTTCAATTTTGACTGAAAAGAATCACTCATTAAAAGAGTTAAAGGAAGTCGTCAGTGCAGGTGAAGAATTACTGTTCAGTCTTACAAAAACGCTGAATCACCTGGGTTCTGCTTCCGGTTTGGGGACATGGGATTTATTGGGAGGTGGAATGATTGTAACAGCCATGAAAAGAAGTGCTATGGATGATGCTAAGGATGAAATGCAAAATGCCCAGCATCTTTTGAACCGGTTTAATAATGAAATTGGAGATACCGGAGAGGCCATACAAACATTGGGTATTGGTGGTGTTTCAGGATTTGCAGATTATTTTTTTGATGGCCTGATAGCAGATTGGATGGTGCAGTCAGGCATTAGCCAGTCGCAAAAAATTGTCAGCGAGTTAATAGACAAAGTTTTAGGTGCCGTTGAAATAATGAAGCGTAAAGTTTCGCAACAAGGGAAGGAAGTGAGTGTTATTCAGCAAAGTTATAATTTACTGGTGGAAGCAGAATGAAAAGTAAAAGAGCAGAAGATGAAGACAAAAAAATTACATAGGGACAAAGTCAATATCATCACCCTGGGGTGCAGTAAGAACATGGTGGACAGCGAAGTGCTGAGTGGCCAATTGCTGGCCAATGATATTGAGGTGGTGCATGAAAACAAGAAATCGGATCACAATATTGTGGTGGTGAATACCTGTGGCTTTATCGACAAGGCCAAGGAAGAGAGCATCAATACCATTCTTGACCAGGTGGAACTGAAACGCCGGGGTAAGATTGATAAGGTTTATGTGACCGGATGCCTGAGCGAACGCTATAAGAATAACCTGGAAGCGGAAATCCCTGAAGTGGATGCCTATTTCGGCACTATGGAACTCCCCCTGATCTTAAAACAATTTGAGGCGGATTATAAAACTGAACTGGTTGGTGAGCGCCTGCTGGCCACCCCGCAGCACTACGCCTATATGAAAATATCAGAGGGCTGTAACCGTACCTGTTCCTTCTGTGCCATCCCCCTGATGCGTGGCGGGCATGTAAGCAAACCGATTGAGGAACTGGTTCGCGAGGCGGAAAGCCTGGTGAAGAAAGGGGTGAAAGAAGTTATGCTGATTGCCCAGGAATTGACTTATTACGGGCTGGATATTAATAAAAAAAGAATGCTCTCTGACCTGCTCAACCGCCTGGCTGATGTAAAAGGACTGGAGTGGATCCGCCTGCATTATGCATACCCTTCTAAATTCCCGCTGGAAATACTGGATGTGATGCGGGAACGGGAAAATATCTGCAATTATCTCGATATGCCTTTGCAGCATGCCGCAAATAATATGCTCAAAGCTATGAAGCGACAGATCACCCGGGAAGAAATGGAAGAACTGACGATCGCTATACGGGAAAAAGTACCGGGCATCTGTTTACGGACCACCCTGATCGCCGGTTTCCCCGGTGAAACGGAAGAAGATGTGGAAGAACTGAAGGGTTTTCTCCAGCGTCAGCGGTTTGACCGGGTGGGCATTTTTACCTACTCTCATGAGGAAGGTACCAGTGCCTTTGATCTGGTGGATGATGTGCCTGCTGAAGTAAAAGAAAGCAGGGCACAGGAAATCATGGAAGTGCAACAGGAAATTTCGTTTGAACTGAACCAGGAAAAAGTGGGGAAGGTCTTCAAGACCCTGATCGATAAAAAAGAAGCCGGCCGTTACCTGGGCCGCACCGAGTTTGACTCTGTGGAAGTCGATAATGAAGTGGTGATTCACTCCAAGAAAAAATTACCTATTGGCGAGTTTGTCAATGTAAAAATCACCAAGGCGTATGATTATGACCTGGAAGGTGAAGTCATTTAAGAATTCAAAAGTCAAAATTAAAAAGTAAAAATAGCAGACACTATAGTGGAAGAATCTACCACTATAGGATATTTTTTGACTTTTTACTTTTGACTTATAATGCGTTCAGTCAGTACCCTGTTTTCACCGCAGTTATCAATGGATCGGAGTCTCCTGGCAAGTATCCTTTCCCGGTTATCAATCCACCCCTTATCTGTTTCACTGTACGATTATTTTGAGTGATTAATCAAATAAAAATTGTACACATGAAACCTTTTTTCCCCTTACTCTTTATTGCTTTTTTGCTTGTATCCTGTTCCGGCTCAGCCGACAAAAAAGTCCCCGAACTGGCGGATGAAATGTGTGGTTGTTTCGACAAATTTGAAGAATCCCTGAGCGCTGAAGCAAAGACCCTTATGAAAAATGTATCCACGGCAGCTGATCCCCAGGCAACGATGATGTCCGGCATTTCCAAACTAAAGAAAGAGGATGCCATGGTTTTAGCCGGAAAACTGCAATCAATGGCCGTTAAAGGGTCTGACATATCTTCCTGTATGGAAGATTTTGACAGGAAGCATAGTAAAGAAACCACTAAAGACAAAAAGGCATTAATGGAGAAACTGCTGGAAGCCATGCGGGCGAAAGGGAACTGCCCGGTGGGAGGGGCCATTGTAAGTCTTGGCCTGAAGCAGGGTATAAAATAATAACTCTATCTGTTGATTAAACAAGGAGGTTTAAGTAATTGGTTTTGGTGTTATTTTTGCGGGGATGCTTGCTGCTGCTAAACTCCTGTTAACTGGATTTATAATCCTGCGTATATGTTGCGCAAATGCACAACAAACGGCCCTGGATATGGAAAAAATCAGGGAGAGTCCATCTGCGCCGGTAGAAAATTTTCCAGGGATTTATAAAGCACTTCCATTTAACCTTCCACAGTCCGGCAATCTTGTTTCTGAAACCGGTGACCAGCAACTATTATTTAAAGCAACGGTACGTAGAGGCAAACTGAATGGGGTCTGGCAAAGCTGGTACCCTGATGGGGTGGTATGCGATTCAGGGAAACTGGTGAATAATATTCCGGATGGGAAATGGATATTCCGGAATACGGCCAATGAAATAATAGCTATCAGGCAGTTCAGTGCTGATAAATTTATCCGGATCACCCATGAAATGCGGCATTATCATCCCAAAAGGAGTTTTTACTACCTGGCCTCCTTATACCAGCAGAACAGATTCAAAGCGCTACATTTCCTTGATGCGGCCTATTCATTTCCCGGTAATGGGGGTAAACGCAAAATGAGTACACTCAGGCAACTGGCTGAAGAGAATACAGCCTCCGGTCAGCCTTATCATCCGGTCTTTGTGCAATGCCTGCATGAGGGTCTGTATATCAATTATTTTTCCGGGGGACTGGTCCGTGACTCCGGCAGTTATTCGGACGGGGTAAGAAACGGGAAATGGATTCACCGGGATACCGCCACAGCCGGCTGGTACCAGGGAGCTTATCATAATGGCGTCCGGGTGAAGGAGTGGAAAGTATTTGATGAATTGGGCCGCCTGTATGAAATTATTCAATACGACCGTACCGGTCGGATCAGCTGGAGAAAAAAAATAAACAGGCAACCCGCCCGGTAAAGGAGGATTGCCTGTTGGTTATGGGATTTAATCGTCATCATCTTTTTTCTTCTCTTTAACCCCGGTGCTGTCTGCTACCTGTTGAAGCGGTGAAAGACTATTCGTATTTTTTCCTGATTTTCCTTCCTCTTCTTCCTTTTCTTTTGAATCGGTGGCGCCACCTGTGACCCCGCTTTGTAATTCAGTATGACGGATCAGTCCGCCCAGGTGAGCTGTTTGTGCCATTGTCCCGAATGAACCCAGGGAAAACAGCACCAGGATAGTCATCAGTGCTTTTCCGATCGTTTCTTTTTTACGCAGGAATAAGCCGGCCAGTGCCAGTACCCCGGTGATGATGATTACTACCAGTGCTATTTTAGCCATTTCTTCATGCTGTTCTATGGCGGATTCAGTAACGCCGGCTGCTTTTTCCACCAGTTCCTCGGTGCCTTCCCCGGTCAGGAAAACCGGCGCAGTAAATAAGGCGGCGGCCACCAGCATATAAAGTGAAACAGATTTGAAGGAATCATTTTTCCGGATCATTCCCAGGATCAGCAGGAGACCACCAACCAGAGAAAGGAACAGGGGGGCATGATTCAACGCCAGATGAATTTGTGCTGCATTCATACAATTATTTTTTTAAAATCAATAAATAGGTGAACAGAACATAACAGTTCTGTGATAACAGATTATATGGATACTGTTACCTGGGGAGGACGGAATACAGCATATACCCGGTGGCAGGGATTGCCTTCAGGATGAGTTATCTGGTTAACAACTGTTGCGAATTCAGGTTGGGGATGCTGTTCAAACCGGCCAATACTGAGCGAAAAATCAACATGGCTGATCGCCTCAGTTGTTTTAAATGGGAGCTGGGTATCATCCTCTTCATCATTATCCGCCGGGTGATCCGCAGTATAATGCAATTGGAGAAAACCAAGAATGGTCATGTCAGGATTTGCCGACGTATGTTCATGATAATGTGCCACCAGTTGTGGAAGCCTGATCAGCTGGTGCAGTTCCGTAGCACTGAACATAAACACAGCTGATAATATGAAGAGTAATGCCTGGCGCAAATAATGGGTTTGAATCAAATTTAGTTTTATTCCGGGAAAAATGACATGACCTTCCTGTCCGTTCCCGGTTAATTCCGCTAAAACCTTGTTAATTACCCCTTAACCCGCTACAGATACGCCAATCAGTTTACCAATACCAAAAGTGATTGCCGCTGCGGCCAGTCCGAAAATCACCTGCCTGAACCCGGAGTACCAGATATTTTTCCCGGTGAAAAGGGTAATGGCCGCGCCAATAATAAACAGACCCACTGCGCTGGCAGCTGTGCTTAATAATATCGCATTTGTACCTGATAAGAACATGAACGGGAATACAGGTATAATGGCCCCGATTGCAAACAGGAAGAATGAATATAGAGCGGCTTCAAAAGCAGACCCTTTTAATTCCTCGGCATTGATACCCAGTTCTTCTTTGACCAGCAGTTCATGGGCATGTTCAGGATCCCTTAATATCTCGGCGGCCATTTCTTTGGCCTGCTGCTCAGGTATTCCTTTGGCTTTATAGATCAGTTCCAGTTCCTTCATTTCATTTTCAGGACTGGTCTGCAGTTCTTCCATTTCGATTTCCATCTGGTTTTCGTAGAGCTCCTGGGAGCTCTTTACAGAGATCCATTCGCCCAGTGCCATGGAAAGGGCACCGGCCAGTAAGCCTGCCAGCCCTGCCAGTAATACACCTTCCTGTCCATGTGTGGCGCCGGCCACACCCATGACCAGGCTGAAATTAGATACCAGTCCGTCATTCCCTCCCAATACACCGGCTCTTAAGGCATTGCCACCAACAGAACGGTGCCTTGTTTCAAAACGGGCAATGGTACTGCCGGATACGGGAGAATTTTCAATAATGTTGCGCAGTACTTTAACATGATTGGTTTCTGATCCGGTAACCGGCATATTATTTTTCTTTTTTACCGACAGGATCGAACTGGAAAGCGTTTTTTCCGTATCCATCAATACACCCAATACATAATCATAGCCAAAGAATCTCCCGATACTGTTCAGTGTCCTGGCCCGGAAGGACGGGGTGGGCATTTTATCAGCCGGTAAATTTATTTTTTTCAGAAACGCGTCCGCGTGCCCTTTTTCAATTTCACTCATTTGCCTGAAAATGTCAGCCACATCTTTATCGTCTTCATGATCGGCCAGCTTTCCGTACAGGTAACTGGCATCCACTTCTGTTTGAATACTTCTGAGATCAGGCATTTGATTAAATTTTAATGATACAAAGCTATTTTAATTAATCTGTTTTCTGAGTATTTCAACGATATTACGGGCTTCCTCCATTTTACCAGCAGGCACCGGAATCCTTACGATTTCCTGTTGCGTGGCCTGCAGGGTGGGGAATTCATAAATAATATGAAGAACTGGTATTTCCGCTTCTTCAAAAATATCAGTCCCGATCAGGTATGCACCCAGTTGTGTCCAGGTCTGGAATGTACCCCCGATAATGGCGGCACGTTCTCCCACCAGGGCCTCGTGTTCTCCTTTTTTCAGGAAATGGCTGCGGATCCTTGGAGCAACAAAAGCGGTTATTGTGAGCATGCCGATGATGCCTGCAATGATCAGGATAAACAGGTTGTCTTTATATATGAGCAAAAGCCCGGCTAATACCACCAGGGAAACGATGATGACCAGCCGCAAAGTGGCTTTATTGACTGCTATGGTTTCTTTCAGGTCTTCCTGAATGAAACTATTCCATTCCCTTTCTGAATAGGTCCAGTGCGCCAGAGGTTTCATTTCGTTAACCAATCTGTCAAATTCCCGGGCTCTTGGAATATAGACCATAGCAGTCACAAAGGCAGACAGGGCAAGGAATCCAAATAATACGATCAGGGCATAACCACCCTTCATGCCATCCAGCCCGCTATAACCGGTTATAACAGCCCCGGCAATCATCAGTGTTGTAATAATTAGTGCATTCCGGATAACCTTCCTGGGCTTGTTGACGATATGACCGGTTGTGACTATTGTATTCATTGTATACTTATTTTATTTCGATTTCCCCGTCCCACCCAAACTGGATAAACTGCGGACCGGAACTCGTTAATTCACGTTTAACAGTTACTCCCCGGCTCGTGACGGAAATCACCAGGTTCAGGGGCAGGCCGGTAAACCTGAACTTCCCACTGGCATCGGTGATGGCTGACCTGGAAATGGATTTTCCATTTTGTGTATAACTCAGTGTGACATTGATATTGGGCAGTGGAACCCCTTCAAGGTCAAACGGGTTTGTCTTACCTGCTTCTTCTTTTGTTTTAAAAACAGTTCCGTAAATAACACCCTGGTCAGTGGTGCCGGTGGTCTGTACGGGCGGTTGTGTTGCCGGCGGGGCAGCGGCTTCATCCGCCGGTAGAGTAATGGTTACCCGGATTGATTTACCTGATGCAAGATCAGCGGAAATGGTTTTGTGATGATGATTGTTATAGGACGCATGAATGCTCACCATCCCTGCCGGTACATTGTTCAGGACAAACTCTCCCTTACTGTTGGCCGTAGCACTGATAATACCACCTGCACTGATTAAAGCACCTGCAGCGGGTTGTCCGTCGGGCCTGTATACCACACCGGAAACCGTCCCGGTATAGGCATATGAACTGGGGTTAATAATCAGCCGGACAAAATCAATCGCATACCCGTCGCCATATCCGGAGGAAGGGTCATCAACAGATATGACCAGTTTCCCTTTACTGATTTCGTTCATAAAATCTGCCGGGATTTTCAAACTGATCAGTTTGCCTACTGGACCTGTCTGGTTAAGGCTGTTCAGTATTTCTTCCACAAAAGCCGCCCTTCTGCCGTTAATGGTTACCGTGAATTTTGACCCGATGGCTGCAGCCTGGAAATCATCTACAAATAGCTGCAGTACCGCGGACCTGATATTCATTCCGCTCACCGGGCAAAGCAGGGTAATGGGTTGTGGAGTATTAGCCGGCCTGCTCGTGGTAGATGAATAACCATCGTGATTGCCTTTGGCTCCGGTACCTATCATTATACAATCGGTACCTGTGGCATCGGCCGGATTTGTTTTCCAGGGGTAACCATGACCAGGCGTGGAATTCCCGCTGAACACATCAAACCCTGCAGGGAAGCCAAAGCCAAGATTATCGATATCTCCGGTGATGAATATTTTCTCGGCGGTGACACCACCCCCGGTTTCCACTTCTTCAATGGTATACCCCGGGTCATTGTTTTTGGGGGCTGCCTGTTTATTACCTTTTGGTGCCCATACCGTTGTAAATCCGCTTCCTTTTGACTCCCCGTTCTGTGACCAGGTGGAAGGATCGCTGTCAATCACGGTATAGGTACCTGCCGGCAACTGCATTTTCGGTTGTACCACCCAGTAAGCATTCTGCAGACCTCCCTGGCCAATGATGCCATAGGCCTGCCAGGGACCGTACCGTTGACCGTTGCTGTGTTGTACTGCAATAGTGCCTGGTTTTTTACCACTGTTGTAATAGTGATAGTTTTCAATGCGGGTGATATACATCGCCTTTGATAATGTAAATCGGGTCGCCTGTGTGGGGCCGCCGGATACACCGCCGATATTGCCATTATCAAAGATCTTTTCCTCGGTCATCGCATCAGCTGGGTTCACGCCTACGTCATTATTACCCGGACTGGTTACTGGCCCTGTAGGTTCTTTTTCCGGGGGGGCTGGCTTTTTACCACTGAGTGTGCTGTCTAATTTCCCCAGCCCTTTATTGATGCCATTCAGCACATCAGTCAGGCTTTTCTTTTTCTTTTTGGGTGGAGCCTGCGTGGTTACCGGTTCCGGTGTTTTTACCGGGGGCGGATTGCTGACAGTTACCGGGTTTTCTGGTTTACTGATGCGGGTAAAACTCCGGATACCACTTTCATTCCGGCTATCCGACCATTTACCGGTGGCTTTACCGCCATCTGGTGAAAACTGGAGCGTATATTGTCCTTTAATACCATTTCGGGTAGTATAGGTTATTATCCCGTTTTCCCCCATCATCGACAGGGTGCCGGTGGCATTGTCAAATCCCTTCTCGGTAACGGAGTATTGTCCGTCACCCAGGGGGGTGAATGTCATCGTTTCCGTATTACCATGCCGCCAGGTACCACGGATATCCAGGTTACTGAATGTCCCGTTGATTTCCTTCTCCAGGTCCCTGACTTTAGTTACCCGCTCAGCATCACTCCACCATTCAAGACTTTCCTTCATTTTACTGAGCCCGTCTTTCTTCGTCTTTTTCTTTCCGGCCTGTTTTAAACCTTCATTCCAGAGTTCATCGGCTTTTGTTTTTCTGGCCCGTAAAGCCGCCACTTCAGATTCCAGGATGCTGATCCGTTTATCGAGCTCTGGATCAGGTATCAGGGACACACTTTCCTTGTATTTACTGAGGGCTGTTTCCTTTAGCCCGGCGGTTTCAGCCTGTTGCCCCTCTTTCTTTAATTGCATCGCCCTGTCCCTGTTCGCCACTATTTCTTTCTGTCGTTTATCCATGCCCCGGGCAAAATCAATCATTTCCTTTTGCCTGGGATCATTGCTGCTGAAACGGGTATTGGCAGTATACTCAATCGTGGTGGCATTCTGTTTTGGATCAATGGGCAGTCCCTTTTCAAATTTTGCTTTTATAACCTGGAAGTCTTCATATAATTTTTTCTTTTCGGCGATCTGCATCTTGCATAACTGGATAGAACTTTCAACTTCCTTCATACTCTCCGGCATGGCCGTCCATTCTGCCTTGAATGCCTCCAGGCGGGGAAGTGCATTTTCAAAATCCTTCGCCTTAAAATCATTGGTCCAATTAGTCCGCATCAGGTTGTACGCTGTATCACAGCGTTTCAGCAGATCGGAGAATTTCCTGCTTTTTTCCTGTGACCACTTATTGCCCATCTGGCCTGGCATGTTCAATTGCAGTTTGTTCAGGTCGGTGATACATTTCTGGGTGCCAGGCAGGTTTTTGCGGGCTACCTGTTCATCCAGCTCATTGCCCTTTGCTTCAATGGCAGGCCATTCTTTCTGCCACTTTTTATTTTGCTCCAGCTGTGATTTGGCGGTTCCATCATTGGGGTTGATCTGCAGGGCCTGCTGGTATCGCCTGATAGCGAGGGCAAAATCGCGTTCATAAGCGGCATCCTTACCTGCTTTTTTACAGGCTTCAGCCAGTTCGGCCAGCAGTGGTGCCGCATCTTTTGCATTCATTCCTTTCAGTTCTTCACCCAGTTTGAATGCGTCATCCAGTTTACCGTCTTTGATCAGCTGACGGGCCTGCTGCATTTTATCGTCAAATGCTTTTTTCTGAGAAGCCCCGTTCGAGATCATTTCATTACTGATCGTGGCACTGAAAACAGCAATGGCGTCACCCAGTTCCACCCCGTTATTGTCTTTTACCGTCACTTTTAATTTCACCGTACCGGTTTCAAGGGCTGTTACCCGGGCATCCCTGGAGGCCGGATTGCTGACGGAGGCATTTCCTTCCATTACCTGCCAGTTATAGGTGATCGTACCAGAAGGTTGCGGACTGATCAGGGTATTGAATTCCACCACCTGGTGTACGGCAATATCTTTTTCCACTTCCACCAGCCCCACACCGGGTTGCCAGATCATCGGTTTGGGTCCCTGTACTTTTGGCCCCTCCACTTTTACATTAAACCGTTCCGCATTAAAATATCCTTTTACGCTGCCCAATTCCTCACCACTGCCTTTTACCAGGGCCAGCACCTCAACGCTAATCTGCAGGGCATCTTTTGCGTAGAAACTGATAGCTGAGCCATCCGGGGACTCATTTAACTGCTTTGCATTTGTGGTCAGCGGCATCCACCGGTAACTGACTTCTTCCAGTTTATCCGGAACCGTATTGATTTTAGCTGTTACCATTTCGCCTACCACTGCTTTCGCGGGGGTGAAACTGATACTGAAGGCAGGTTTCTCCACGTCGAGTTCCAGTTGTTCGGATTCGCCCATGGTAATGGTTTCTGCAGTTGTTTTGTCCAATACCTGTACCCAGATTTTTTTATGACCCGGACTGGTGAAGACCAGCTTTGTTTTATTACTGGTTCCTTCAAAAGGATCAAATTTCTCTTCGGGGTGGGGTTGCCAGAGGTATTGAAGTTTTTTTCCGGCAGGTACAGGGCTGATAAAATCGGCCCTGAATTCAACTGGCATACCCACGATAATTTTTCCAGTGACCGGTGTGACCCTGGTTAATTTAACTTTCAGGGGAGCCACCACATAATCAATACTGGCTGATCCGGGAGGCGTGGTGCCATCCACGTTTACGGTAATGGTTTTTTTACCCGGCCGGTCGGATTCTAATTTTGCCGTGGCTGTAGATGAGTTACCGTCCACATTTCCGGTCCATGTGTAGGTATACGGTCCATAATCAGGTTTATCATTTTTAATCACTGCTTTTACCAGCACTTTACTTCCGGGTTGTATGGTATCCACTTTGGGTTCAATACTCACCTGCGGATAATCACTGCCATCCAGTTTCGGCCCGGTATAGGGAGATTTGGTCAGCCGTCCATCGGGGAGGAGGCTGATGCCTCCAATAATTGACTGGCATTCGGCATCCAGCATGTTGAGCATACTCATCATCCATCCCTTATCAGTATTATCAAAGGACCCGCTGGCACCAGCCCACCAGTTTACTTTAAAGAAGGCTTTCCCTTTCATGACAAACCCTTCAAATCCGGAATAAGCACCGGCACCGTGTGAACTTTCTATACTCCAGCCACCGGGATCATAACGTTGCAGTGTATAGACACCGTATCCTTTAAAATCTCCAATGCTGAAGGCTTTTAATGCCAGGGACTTGTTATTGGCGATATTGTATTCTTTCATGACATAGGCCTGCAGTTCATCGGTTGTCTTAATCTCATCACCCCAGGGTTTGTCATATTTAATATTGATCGTTGCATAGGCGGAGGCTGTACTTACCGGTTTTTTTGTTTCGGAATAATACGGTATGCGTGGTGCTGAATTAATCTGTTTGCGTTTAAGAACGGCCCAGTTGCTTCCGGCCCCACCTTCCCAAATATCACTCGTTTTTATACTCAGTGACATATGCTGAAATTTCACCCGTTGCGTAATGTATTTGGTTGTACCATAAAGTCTGCCCGGTTCCGGCATTTCCACACTCAGCCCGATCGCAATGCTGTCCAGCAGGGAAACCTTCCCATCTGTTTCTTTACGGGTCTGCTCACTGGTGATTTGTATCCGGGCATGGTTACAATCTTTCATACCTTCCAGTGCTTCATAACCCCAGCTGCAGTTCATTGCCTTCCCTTTAACAGCAGCAGGAAAATCCGCCGATACATCCACGATATCATACTGTTTTATCAGTGCAGGCAGTTTCAGTTTTACCCCCTTCGATGCATCATTCAGGTTATACGATTCAACGGAGAGATTCCAGTAGGTTTTATCCAATTCAACGGTTTTGCCATTTGCTTTTTGGACCAGCACGATCTTATAAGTCACATATCCTTTTTTCTCCGCATTATCGGTCAGCGATTTTCCTTCAGAAATTTTGGTGTCGAGGTTGCCCTCTGATTTATACCATTCGATCGTAATGCCTGCAGGAACAGTAACGGCTTTCCCTTTCTCATCAGTTATGGTTACTTCACCGGTCACCGGTACAGTTTCCATGGTTTTCTGTTCGGCTTTCAACTGAAGTTTTAATGTAAGGGCAGGGCCGGTTTTGATTTTATCCAGGTAGTCCCGGTACGCTTTGCTGTACTCCTGCATTTTCTTCACAACGGCACCGGTTTCATCTTTGAACAGCGGGCTTCGGCCGTTTACATCCGCATCCACGAGGTGTTC
This sequence comes from uncultured Chitinophaga sp., assembly GCA_964519865.1. Classification (GTDB taxonomy): domain Bacteria; phylum Bacteroidota; class Bacteroidia; order Chitinophagales; family Chitinophagaceae; genus JJ008. Next base: position 87,721 of record CAZFLL010000002.1, read on the forward strand.
AAAGCCAAGTCCGTATTCACCCAGTATCCGCAGGTGTTCTTTATCTGTTTTATCATTTTCATTGATCGGCCGGCCGAGTGCGTTGGCAAGGTCCATCCTTATATCGCCGGCTCTTTTTGTATGTGCATCCAGGCATTTTATGGCTGTTTGCATATCCCCATCCGGATCCGTGGTCAGCATCGGGGCGCCGCTCCGGCCACCCATCAGTACCAGCCTGAATGGATCACCCTGAAGCCTGGAAGCATCCACGCCAAAGGGCCTCCATATATCAAATATACTTTTCTGTATAATTATAATTTGCCGGTAGACCTGGATATACCGTTCCATAGTTGGAATGGCAATCCGGTTATAAGCCGTGCCGGCTGAATAGGGGCTTTTCAACGCTTCTTTATACATCGGGTCATTCTGTACCTGTTTTCTTATTTTAACCAGCAACCCCAGGCTGTCAATTTGTTTCATGGAAAAATCACCCAGTGACAGGGAATCCTGTAACTGAAGAATAGTGGCTTCCAGTGCTTCAAGCGCGCCTTTTTTCTCAGCGAGTTTGGTAGATTCAATGGCACTGAATACAGCGGACCATAAATGAGATTCAATGCCTGCTTCCAGGCTGTCCAACAGGTGGTTGCGGTCTGTGGCAAAATCATCCAGCGGCCATATACCGTCCAGCCTTTCTTTTTTCATTTTGGAAATGCCGGTCAGGTAGCCCGCAAATTCATTGTCAAAAGAAAACAGTTTGATCAGGTTGTCCATCTTGGTATTGTACATACCCCAGACATCAGTAGCATGCGGTATCATGTTCCTGAAATACTGGATCTGGGAACAATGCTCGTATTCAAGGCTGGTGAATACCTGTTTGACGGCTACGGTACGGGCAGGCTCATCAGTGCCGATCCGCGGCTCTGTTTCAGTGGAATCCGGTGAACCGGATATACCGGTGAACTTATTGGGTATTTTAAAGCTGATTACATGGCCCTGCCCATCAGTGATGGCCATTAACGATAACTGGTCGAGGTTGAACCTGAAATTATAATCGCGGACCTGGCTGACCACCAGCCGGTCAGTCAGACTGGTGATCACATAGGCGGCCCCGAATGTATTGGGAAATAAGTAAAACATAACCCCCACAAAAGCGGGAGTGATACTATGTGCTTCCACCGCGTGATAAATGCCGAGAGGTACAGCGAGGAAGGGTACATAATTCTGTGCCAGTATGAGGGCGATGGAAGTACCAACCCGTTTGGCAGATTCGTATTTATCACGTCCGCTTGCCCAGGCATCCAGCAGGGAAAAGGCGATGTCAACATTCGCCAGGACAGTCATGCCTTTATGAATATTCTTTCCGGGCTCAGATTTCAGCATCAGTTCATCAAAGGCCTGGATTTTTTTGGAAACTGCATTGGCGATCTCGTAGCTGGTTGCTGTGGCTTGCTGGGCCAGTTCCGGGGCATATAATTTCCAGTTCTCCGCTGTTTTTAATTTAAACTGGCTGACAATTTTCATAGCTGCCTCGGGACCATATCCTTTTTCAATCAGCCAGGTTCTCAGTTTACCCCAGGAATCTGATATCAGCCGTTCAACAAATGATTTATCCACTTTGTATTCCTCAGCCATAATGCGGTTCAGTTCTTCCAGTTTCGAGTTCACCTGGTCAGGAGGGATTTTGCCGGCGCGCAGGTCCACCAGGATGGAATGGGCCCTGAGCATTGATTTCGGAATATCTGTACCACCGGCCCGGTATCCTTTATTGAATTCCTCTTCCAGTTGTTTCAGGAATTTATCGGCTTCGTCAAAGCGGGTATTGTCGTCTTTTATTTCTGCAATGCTGCGGACCCGGTAGCCAAATGCCTGGTTAGCATTTTTCAGCATGGCTTTTTTACATTGCTCAACCAGCTGATCCACGATCAGATTGACCTGTTCATTGTGATCCAGCTTCTTGCCGGTGTATTCTTCCAGCATGGTGGCGATTTTCCTGGCATCCCCTTTGTTTTTGATGACTTCCTCGCATAAGGTCATCAGTTTTTGTTCTTCCGGACTGAGGTTGAAATACAGCATCTGGTCCATGACCGATACCGTTTTAAGGGCTTCTTTAATCATGAAAAAACTCCGCTCTGTGTATTTGATCATTTTAATGATCTTCTGGCCCCCTTCGAACGGACCGTGTTCGATATCATGAATGGCATGACGCAACATTTCCAGACTTAACATGGGCTCCATATCAATCCGGAGCTCAGGATGTTTTATTTTAGGGTCAAATGAATTAGCGGGATCATTGGTCTGCGCTTTCAGCTCCTGTTCTATTCCTTTTTCAATAAACAGTTCCCGTCCTTCCTTTTCCACCGGTTTAATATCAATAATCTGCCCGTTTTCATTTTTGATGACCTGCAGTAATTTCCATTTACCCCTGCGCAGCATATCCACTTCGGCAAAGGCTTTTCCCCATTCCCCAATAAAGACCTCGGCGCCGGCCAGTCCATGTGAAGTATGTACCACGTCAATCGGGATCATGCCAAGTCCGCTGGCCTTTTTCAGGTTCTCTGCAAAATATTCATGCAGGGCCTGGTTGGCTTTTGCATCCGTAGCCAGGGTGCTGAAATCAATGTCAGCGGCAAAACCAAGACCATCCACATTCAGTTTTACCCAGGAACCGATATCCATCTGTCCGTATATCACTCCCACGGCTTCCGGGTGTTTACTGAAATATTCGATCATGGTTTGCTTCCAGACATCCATGATCATCAGGGTACGGCCTCCCATCAGGGTTCGTTCAATACCTTCAAATTCCCCTTTCCAGGCGATTTTCGGATCAACGGGGGCATCTCCCGGCATCGGGTTTTTATTTTTGAACACTTCTTTATAGCGCTGGAGGTCCAGTACAGTCAGGCCTTTAGATGCCATTTCGTTAAAAAAGAGGGTGGTATTCCTCTTCAGGGAAGCCTGCTGGCTTTCAGTCAGCACAGGTTTCTGACCCGCTTCTGGTCCCTGAACCCTGAAAGGTTTTTGCAGCTCATCCGGCACACTGCTTTTGTATTTATCAAGCAGCGCGGAAATGCTGGCATATTTCGCGTCAGCAGGACTGAGCGCAGAACTGCCTTTGAAAACCAGTTTATATTGGTAGCCATCCCCGTCTTTGGCCATTTTTTCCAGGTCTTCGGGTAATTGTGCTTTACTTGTTATTGAAAAAAGAAGCAGACTGGCCAGTATAGTAATAACCCCCTGTCTCAGGTATGGAAGAGATAACATAGAAGGTAGTTTAGGGTGGGTGACTCTTTGCAATCTAAGCTTTGGCTACCCGGGAACGTCTTGATAGCTGTCACGGCTGTTGATGATTTCAATCAGCAGCATTGCTGGTATTAAAATCACTTCCTGTCTTTTATCGGATTGTTTTATTGTTAAGCTGATCAGGTGTTGAACAGGGCTTCGTAAATTCACTATCTTAGAGAAAACAAGTGTGGAACATGGGGCAGGATAAGTATGTCTACCTGAACAGGGATCTGAGCTGGCTCAGTTTTAATGGCCGGGTTTTGCAGGAAGGGGCAGATCCGTCTGTTGCTTTGTATAACCGGTTCCTTTTTCTGTCAATTTTTTCCTCCAACCTGGATGAATTCTTCCGGGTACGTATGCCGGCTGTTTTTGCATTCAGCGGGCTGGCGACCAAAAAAATATCCCTGGAAGAAGAATACCCCAATGACCTGGTTGAAAAAGTGCAGTCCGTTGTGTTTTCCCAGCAGGAAGAATTTGGCCGCATTTTAAGGGAGGAACTGATCCCGGAATTAAAAAAACATAAAATCTATCTCTGCTATAATGAGCCATTGCCGGGACATCATTTACCTGAACTAAAAGAGTATTTCCTGTCAACAGTGCTTTCTTTTCTGCAACCTTTATTGCTCCACAAACAACAGAAAGGATCCGTATTCCTGGTTAATAATGCGCTCTATTTTATACTGCAGCTGGAGAATGCCAGTCGTACCCATTTTGCTTTATTGAATATCCCTTCGGATCATACTCCCCGGTTCCTGGAAGTACAGGCAGGAGAGGGGTGGAGCAGTATTATTTTCCTGGATGATATTATCAGGGAATGTCTTACTGAAGTATTCCCGGGGCACAACATTACAGACGCCTGGTCGATCAAACTGACCCGGAATGCCGACATGAACCTGGAAGATGAATTTGCCGGCAACCTGGCCGAGAAAATAGAAAAGCAACTGGAAAAAAGAGATGCTGGTCCCGCCACCCGGTTATTGGTGGATAGCGCTATGCCGGGAGAGGTAAAACAGTTCCTGCTGCATTTTTTTGAACTGGATCAGCGCGAGATCGTGTCGGGTGGAAGATACCATAACCTGAAAGATTTTTCCGCCCTGCCTGTTGCGAAACGGCCTGGGTTGTCACAGGAAAACTGGACACCATTGTCTCACCCGGGATTTGATATCCGTTTATCCGTCTTTGACGTGATAAAAAAGGGCGATCAGTTGCTTCACCTGCCTTATCATTCATATCATCCGATCCTGCGTTTTTTTAATGAAGCCGCCATTGATCCTCAGGTAAAGGAGATTTTTATCACCCTTTACCGGGTCGCGCCGGATTCGCATATTGTAAATGCGTTGATGAGTGCCGCGAGGAACGGGAAATCCGTGACTGTCTTTGTGGAACTCAAAGCCCGTTTTGATGAAGCCAATAACCTGAAATGGTCGAAGAGAATGAAAGCCGCGGGAATCCGGATAATCAGCAGTATGCCCAGGCTGAAAGTACATGCCAAGGTGGCCATGCTGAGGAGGGAAGAAGAGGGGCAACTGGCTGACTATTGTTTCCTCGGTACCGGGAACTTCAATGAATCCACCGGCCGCTTTTATACAGATCATGGCTACTTTACCGCATCAAAAACCATCGGGCAGGAACTTGGGTTATTGTTCAGTTACCTCCTCTCAGGTAAGCAACCCGAAGTATATGGAAAGATTCCTTTTCACCAGTTACTTGTTTCGCAGTTTAATATGGTAAAAAAGTTTGACAAACTGATCCGCCAGGAAATCCGGAATGCCCTTCTGGGTATCCCGGCGGGGATCACCATCAAACTGAATAACCTGCAGGAACGCGCTATGATTGAGCGTTTATATGAAGCCAGTAATGCCGGTGTCAAAGTACAATTGCTGGTACGGGGTATCTGTTGCCTGGCACCCGGACTGGCAGGACAAAGTGAAAACATAACGGTTACCCGGATCGTGGACCGGTACCTGGAGCATGCCCGGGTCTTTATTTTTCAGAACGGTGGAGATCCGCTTTATTTCCTGGGCAGTGCTGACTGGATGAACCGGAATCTACACAGCCGGATTGAAGTTTGTTTCCCGGTGGAAGTACCTGCGCTAAAAGAAGAACTCGAAACGATTATTGCGTTACAATTGAAGGATAATACCAAGGCGAAGCAACTGGATGCTGACCTGGTAAATATTCCCATTAAGAATGAAGCCCCTCTTCTGCAGGCACAACAGGCGGTTTATACTTATGTGGAAAGCCTGGTGAATAACTGGTAACCGATTCTTTTTACATGTTGACGCAACCGGTTGCCGGTGATGGCAGGACAGGATAAATTATCGAAACCCGTATCTTTAGCCTATAAATAATATGTTATGCAATTTGAATGGAAAGGCGTTTTTCCGGCACTGCTTACCCCGTTTACAGCCGATGATGAACTGGATCTGCCCATGTTTGGAAAAAACCTCCAGGCACAGCTGGATGCTGGTGTCCAGGGAATAATTATCGGGGGCTCACTGGGTGAAGCCAGTACGATATCTGTCAGTGAAAAGGAGCAACTGGTAAAGTATGCCCTTGGTTATGTCAATGGGAAAATACCGGTGATCCTGAATATAGCAGAGAGTACAACAAAGGAAGCCATTATGCAGGTTCATCATGCCGCGCAATGGGGTGCAGATGGACTGATGCTGTTGCCTCCTATGCGTTATAAATCTGATGACCGGGAAACCGTGACCTATTTTAAAACAATTGCCCGGTCCACCCGTTTACCCATCATGATCTACAACAACCCGGTAGACTATAAAATTGATGCCCATCCGGCTTTGTTTGACCAGCTCCTGGAATGTGAGAATATTACGGCGTTGAAAGAAAGTTCAAGGGATGTGACCAACCTGATACGTATGAAAAACAGGTTTGGTGACCGGTTTAAAATCCTCTGTGGGGTCGATACGCTGGCTATGGAAGAACTGTGCCTTGAAGCAGATGGTTTGGTTGCCGGACTGGTCTGTGCCTTCCCTAAAGAAACCATGGCCATTTATAACCTGGTTAAGGCCGGAAAGATAGCTGAGGCGGCTGTTATTTACCGCTGGTTTATGCCATTGCTGGAACTGGATATCCATCCAAAGCTGGTGCAGTATATCAAACTGGCGGCCACCCAGACCGGAATCAGTAATGAGTATGTAAGAGCGCCGAGACTGGTACTGGAAGGAGAGGAGAGAGAGCGGGTGCTGGGGATTATTAAGCAGGGGATTGCTACGAGACCGGCTTTATAAATTCAAAAGTATAAAGTAAAAAACTGATAGAGCCAGAAACTTTACTGTAATCAGAAATCTCTAAAGAGGGGCTGTTTCCTTCTCGCTTCTGGCTTCTCGTTTCTAGCTTCTAGCTTATGTCTTTTTACTATCGACTATTAACTATCGACTAACGACTGAACTATGTCCAAAGACGCAACCATACAAGAGATTAACGAAGTAATGCAGGCGGCCTGGAATGCCTTCCATGTATACCGCAAGCTTCCATTAAGCAAACGGGCTGCTTTCATGCGCGCGGTTGCGAAGGAGCTCGAGGCAGCGGGAGATGAACTGATCCAGACCGCTATGCGGGAGACCAATCTGCCGGAAGCCCGTTTAAGGGGTGAACGCAGCCGGACGATCTATCAGCTCGAGAGCTATGCAGATGCCTGTGAAAAGGGAGAGTGGCTGGAAGCACGTATTGATCATGCGAATCCCGGGAAGACACCCCCTAAACCGGATATCCGTAAGATGCTGGTGCCAATCGGACCGGTGGTGGTCTTTGGGGCCAGTAATTTCCCCTTTGCTTATTCAACAGCAGGAGGTGATACGGCCACTGCATTTGCAGCTGGTTGCCCGGTCATTGTGAAAGCACACCCGGCGCACCCCCAAACCTCGCAACTGGCGGCAGAAGCCATAGTAAGAGCCGCTGAAAAGACTGGAATGCCCGGTGGAATATTTGCACATGTGAGTGGTATGTCGTTTGAAGTAGGGAAAGCGCTGGTTACCCATACTTATTGTAAGGCAGTTGGTTTTACCGGCTCCTACGCCGGTGGTAAACAATTATTCGATTGGGCCAATCAGCGGCCTGAACCCATCCCTGTATTTGCCGAAATGGGAAGTGTCAACCCTGTTTTTTTATTACCGGAGAAACTGAAAGTTTCAGCTGCTGAAATAGCGACCCAATATGCCGGTTCGATCACACTTGGTGTTGGTCAGTTCTGTACAAATCCGGGACTGATCATCGGGATCGATGGTCCGGATCTGCAGCAGTTCATGCATGACCTGGGGAAAGCTATCCAGCAAACCATGCCCGGCATCATGCTGCACCAGGGTATCGTGGATAATTTCGCCAATAAACGCGAAGAGGCTTTAATGCAGGAAAACGTGCACCTGCTGGCGGAAGCAGGTCAGTCGGCCGAAGACCAACGCACCGGTTTGCCCACTGTGGCCACGGTTGATGGAAAAACATTTTTGCAAAATCCGCTGTTGCATAAAGAAGTCTTTGGACCTTACTCACTCGTGGTGCGTTGTGCCAATGTCGTTGAAATGCTCGAAGTGGCGCTTCATCTTGAAGGGCAACTCACCGCAACATTAATGGCGACGACTACTGATATTTCCAATAATGAGGCCCTGGTTGAAGCGGTGAAAGATATCTGTGGCCGGTTTGTTCTGAATGGCGTGCCTACCGGTGTGGAAGTATGCCTGAGTATGCAGCATGGCGGACCATTCCC
>CAZFLL010000002.1:95807-98309 GCA_964519865.1 uncultured Chitinophaga sp.
TTCATCATCCCCCAACCCATCTATTTTCCCTACATTCGCGGCCAATAACAACCCCACTATGCGACAGGACGAATTACTGGCTAAAAGAAGCGGAAATCAGTGTGAATTATGTGCGGCATCTGATCACCTGAAGGTGTATGAAGTGCCACCGGCCACCGGGAATATGGAAGATGCGATCCTGGTTTGCCCCAAATGCCTGGCGCAGATCGAGAAAAAGGAAGAACTGGACAGTGCCCACTGGCAATGCCTGACCAGCAGTATGTGGAGTGAGGTAATACCTGTACAGGTAATGGCCTGGAGGCTGCTTAACCGGCTGCGTAATGAAAGCTGGGCTTCTGAACAGCTGGACCTGATGTACCTGGATGACGAGAAACTGGCCTGGGCCAAAGCTTCCGGAGATCATGAAAACGATGGCTCAGTTGAATTACACAAAGACTGTTACGGGGCCGTTTTAAAAAATGGTGATAATGTGGTACTGACCAAATCTCTCGATGTAAAGGGTTCTTCTGTGAATGCAAAAGTGGGTACGGTGATCCATAATATCCGGCTGGTTTCCAATAATACTGAACAGATCGAAGGACGGATCGAGGGACAGCAGATTGTGGTGCTGACGAAGTATCTTAGAAAGCAAGGATAGTGAGGAGTTAGTAGTTTGTAGTTAGTAGTTTGTAGTCAACAGCCCCTTCTAAGCGACTGTTTGTAGCAGCTATGTTTTTTTGCTCTATAAGGATTTTTACTTTTGAATTTTGACTTTGTACCCTGTTATTTTAGTAAATTTTCAATCAAATTCTTCCCGCTCTTCAGGTCATACCCCGATGGTCCACGGGCATTATTATTTACGATCTTTCCTTCTTTGTCAATGAGGATGTAATGCGGGATACTGCTGATATTATAGGCCTTGCAAACCGGGTGATCGGTCCAGCCTTCAGCAATCAGGTTAATGCCATCTAATTTATATTTAACCAGGGCCTCTTTCCATTGTTTTTCTTTTACATCCACGCAGATATTGATAAATACAACGTCTTTGTTTTTATAAAATTCATGAAGTGACGGTACGTGATTTTTAATGTCATAGATACAAGGACCGCAGAATACACCCCAGAAATCGATATACACCACTTTGCCTTTAAAATCACTCAATGAAATCTGCTGGCCATTTTCATTTTTGAGTGTGAAGGGAGGAGCCAGGCTGCCGGGTTTTAATCGTTTGATGGCAGCGTAATGATTTTGCAGGGTTTCCTTCATCCAGGGATCTGTAATTGCCGGTAAAGCTTCCTCATAAACTTTTTCTACGGGTGTGAAGTCATAATGCCCGAATCCAAAGATGATTGACCGCATAATAAACCAGTCACGGATACTGTTTACCTTGATCGTGCCCAGTGCTGTGTGGTAATCGTCGTAGGTCGGGTCAAACCCTCTTTGTTTAGATGGCGGGATGCTTATCCAGCTGTTAAAGGGTTTCTGGAAACGGATATAGTTAAAAATAAAGTCCCGGTATTCGGGTATATCCCTGAACCAGTATTCATTCAGCATACCGTACTGGTATTTCAGGAATTGCCAGTCAAAACCACTGAAATAACCGCTGCTGTCTTTCGCCGGTTGTACTTTGAACTGGGGAACCATCCGGTTCTGCCATAAAAAATTAGTGTATTGAAATAATACAGCAGCGATTTGCTGGTTGGCAAATCTGGTGAATTTGATTTCGCGATCATATTGTGCTGCCGGAATCTGCGAATATAGCTTTTGAAAAGTATCGGAGATCAGTTCAATATGCCGGTTGAACAGGTCATTTACCTTTTTATACCTGTCCTCTGCAATCAGTGATTTATCTAAATCAAAAAGCTTCATAAAGGGTTCCCGGAAATGACTGTAAGAAATCCATTGAAGAGCCAGTTCCAGGTTACGGTTTTCTCCACCGGCCCTGATAGAGAAACTGGGGGTGAAATCTGCTTCATCCCATTCCAGGAGCAGAGTGTCTTTATCTTTTACCGTGAATGTAATGGCATCATCATGCAGGTAGAAGTAAATATCCTGCTGGTATTGTACCGGGAATGATTGTTCAAACCGGCCATCGGCCTGCACAGGCACAGAATGACTTTCATTATCCAGGTAACTGGTCATCCCGAATTCAAAAAAGGGCTCTTTGAAGTTTTTTACCCGGCCTTTAATCACAAATTGCCCGGGATTGAAATACTTCTGGGAGAAACCGGGAAGGGATAAGACGAAGCAGCCGGTAAAAAGAATAAATTTTAGCATGGGAGTTGGTTTTTGGCTTTGGTACAACCTTACTAAGTTACAGTGACTGCTGATAACCGGATAATAACAGTTGTTAAAATAAGCCAAAGGATACTGGCAGGGCTAATCGCAGAGCTGAATGCTGCCCGCTTTTTCCGTGCTGAACCTGATCTTATTTACTTTTCCCGCTTTATTGAAATACAGCAATAATAATCCATAAGCGGTCTGGTAGGCATCCCAGTTTGTGTCTTTGATCATCGGGTTGCC
>CAZFLL010000002.1:98409-102352 GCA_964519865.1 uncultured Chitinophaga sp.
GGCCTTTTTCATATAAATGGAGTTTATCTGTGAAAGGCGGCGGGATGGGGCAGGAGATATAAAGCAAATTCTGTGCTGGAAATGGATTCCCGGTGCTTTAAGTAGCAAAAGAAGCAGTGTCTTCTTTTTTATGCTTAATCGTAAAATATAATGTAGATGACAGGGAAACAATAAAATAACCGGTCATTATATATTTCATTTCTCCCACCCAGAACCCGGCACCAAACCAGTCGCCTTGCTGGTAAATCAGGTAGAGTCCAAGTCCGCACCGGATGATCTCCCAGATCATGGCATTCGGATTGCGGTCCATCAGTTCAGTCAGGGCATATACGGTGATAAAAACAAAAGCCCCGTACCAGTATATATAGCTGCTGTCTATGCTGTTGATATACGCAATATTGCCAAAGAGGTAACTGATCGATAAAAGGAGTATCACCAGCTGCAACCAGGCCCAGGCTGTAAATGACGGGGAGGTTTTGGTATCATATTTTTCAAAATGATACACGTCTTCAATTTTATAGACCGGGTATTTTGCAGCCACATCAGCTGGCCGGTACCCGGTACGCCTGAACCAGAGGGTTAATTTGTCGATCCAGTTGTTGGTTCGCCAGGCATCCTGAATCATTAGCCAAAGGTGCTGGAAATTGATTTTGATGGGGTTCCAGGTTTTAGCCGGACGTGATATGCCATAAACCGGGGGCACTTCTTTTAATTCTTCCTGGAAAGTGCCAAACAGTTTATCCCAGATTATAAAGATCTGGGAGAGGTTTTTATCCATGTATTCCGGATTCACCGCATGGTGTACCCGGTGGTGACTGGGCGTGACGATAATTTTTTCCAGGAAACCCATCCGGTTGATATGGCGGGTATGGTACCAGAACTGGGCAAATAACTGGAGGGGTGCTATGGTCGCAATCACCTGTTCGGGTATACCCAGCAGGGCAGCAGGTAAAAGTAATACCGTAAACATATTAAAGAAAGCGGAAATGCTTTGCCTCAGGGCACAGGCCAGGTTATATTCCTCGCTGCTGTGGTGGATCACATGCAGGTTCCAGAAGAGATTGATCTCATGGCTCCAGCGGTGGATCCAGTACCCGTTAAAATCGATAATGATAAACGTTATGATATATACCAGGATGGTATTCTCAATATGTGTCAGTGCCAGCCACTTCAGCATAAAGGGATAAATGCCGATGGCAATCGTAACTTCCAGCACACTCTTCGTGACATTGGTGATACCCGAACTCAGGGAGGAGATCATATCCATATTCCGGACCGTATCAAATCCCTTTTTCCAGCCCCACCATTTTTCAAAAAGTACCAGCACCAGGAAGGCTGGCATGGCAATGAGTAGTATCTTTCCGTAGGTTTCCATTCGCAAGCAATAATTACAGAACAATTTACAAAAGGCATTTGAATTATTGCTATGAATGTGACTTTCTTAATCTCAATTAATTATGGATCAGTTGAATGCTAATACTCCAGGCTCCTCTTTTAGCAGGCAGGGGGGGATTTTTGATTGTATTGATGCGCACACCTGTGGCAACCCGGTCAGACTGGTAAAAAAAGGCGGACCGGTACTGGTTGGTAACAATATGAGTGAAAAACGCCAGCATTTTCTCCGGGAATTCGACTGGATCCGCACGGGGCTGATGTTTGAACCCCGCGGGCATGATATGATGAGTGGCAGCATTCTCTATCCGCCCCATGATCCGGCCAATGATGTGGCGGTTTTGTTTATTGAAACCAGCGGATGCCTGCCTATGTGCGGACATGGCACGATCGGCACGATCACTATTGCCATCGAGGAAGGACTGATTCAGCCCAAAGTGCCGGGAGTGGTAAGGATGGAGGCGCCGGCAGGATTGGTGATGATTGAATACAGACTAGTCGGTAGTCAACAGCCAACAGCCAATACAAGTGAACCTGTAGGCCTCAGCCGGGTGAAGGTGGAGAGTGTGAAGCTGACGAATGTGCCGGCTTTTTTACATTCTGCGGAGCTGACGGCGGAATGCCCGGAACTGGGGGAACTGGTGCTGGATGTATCGTATGGCGGTAACTTTTATGCCATTGTGGATGTGCAGAATAATTTTAAGGGACTGGAGCATTACCCGGCCGATAAACTGATTGCCTGGGCCCGCGAACTCCGGAAAAATATAAATGCGAAATACAGTTTTGTTCATCCGGATGATCCGACGATCAACGGTTGTTCACATATTTTATGGGCGGGAGCGGTACTGGATCAGACTTCCACTGCACGCAATGCCGTATTTTACGGCGATAAAGCGATCGACCGCTCACCCTGCGGTACCGGCACCAGTGCCCGGATGGCACAATGGTATGCAAAGGGCAAACTGAAGAAAGGAGATGAGTTTATTCATGAGAGTATTATAGGCAGTAAGTTCATTGGCCGTATTGAGGAAGAACTGATGCTGCATGGAAAACCGGCGATACGGCCTTCGGTGGAAGGATGGGCTAAAATATATGGTTACAATACGATCCGGATCGACAGGGAGGATGATCCTTATGCGTATGGGTTCCAGGTAATATGAAGGTTGAGAGTTGAGAGTGCAGGGTGGAGAGTTTGGGGCTTTGCAATAATGGGTTCAGGTTTATTGTGAATAATAAATAATCAGTAATAAATAATTCTTTGCTATGACTTCCAGAAAAAAATTCATATACCAGGCCGGGGCATTAACCGCCGGCAGCCTGCTGGCGAATTCATTGGGGAATGAGGTGTTTGCCATCTTTAAAAACAGGATTGCCCCATCTGATCAGATCAATGTAGGTGTGATCGGGATTAATGGCATGGGATGGTCGGACCTGAAAGCCATGCTCAAAGTACCCGGGGTAAACCTGGTGGCCCTTTGTGATATCGATAAAAATGTGCTGGATAAGCGGATGAGTGAACTGGCAGCCATGAATGTGGATGCATCGAAAGTGAAGACCTATGCGGATCACCGGGCGTTGCTTGACCAGAAAGATATTGACGCGGTGATCATCGGTACACCTGATCACTGGCATTGCCTGCAGATGGTGGATGCCTGCCAGGCTGGTAAAGATGTGTATGTGGAGAAACCGGTAGGGAACTCCATAGAGGAATGCCGGATCATGATCGCTGCACAAAAAAAATACAACCGGGTGGTACAGGCCGGACAATGGCAACGCAGTCAGCAGCATTTCAAAGATGCGGTGGATTATGTACACAGTGGATTGTTGGGCAATATCCGGGCAGTGAAAGTCTGGTGTTTTGTAGGCTGGAAAAAGCCAATCCCCTATATAGCTGATAGCCCGGTGCCTGCCGGGGTGGATTATAACCGCTGGCTGGGACCGGCACCCTTACGGCCCTTTAATGCCAACCGTTTCCATTTCACCTTCCGCTGGTTCTGGGATTATGCAGGCGGACTGATGACTGACTGGGGTGTACACCTGCTTGACTATGCCCTCATCGGGATGAAAGCCACCGTTCCGAAATCCATCAGTGCCATGGGAGGTAACTTCGGCGATCCCTCATCCCCGCAGGAAACACCAGATACATTGACAGCCCTATACCAGTTTGATAAATTCAGCTTGTCCTGGGATCATGCCATTGGCATCGAAAACGGATTGTATAAACAGAATCATGGCATTTCTTTTATTGGTGATAATGGCACCCTGGAACTGGATCGCGGAGGATGGGAAGTGATGGAAGAGCCGAGAAGTACAAATAAAGTGCTCGTCGAAAGAAAAAAATCAGTGGATAACGGGCTGGATCTGCACATGGAGAATTTTGTCAGTGTGATCCGATCCCGTAAAACAAATGAACTGAAATGTTCGATCGAAGAAGCTTCACATATTGCGATGCTCAGCCAGATGGGGAATATCGCATACCGCAGTGGAAAGAAACTCGACTGGAACCAGCAAAAAGGCCGTTTCACCGATGAATTGGTCAACCGGAAATACC
>CAZFLL010000003.1:0-6758 GCA_964519865.1 uncultured Chitinophaga sp.
CGAAGCAAAAGTGGTGGCCATGCTGCGGGAACGGGGTATTGCCAAATCATCGCTTACAAGGGATGAATTTTTGAGCTATGCCTGGGAATGGAAAGAAAAATACGGCGGTATCATTCTGCAGCAATTAAAGAAAATGGGTTGCAGCCTTGACTGGGAACGCACGTCATTTACCATGGATCCCGATTATTACCAATCCGTGATCAACGTATTCATTGACCTGTATAAGAAAGGCTATATCTACCGCGGTAAACGGATGATCAACTGGGACCCCCGGGCTAAAACAGCCCTGAGTGATGAGGAAGTGATCCGTAAACAAACCCAGCAAAAACTCTATCATCTTCGTTACAAGCTGGATATACCGGGCGATGAGTATATTATCATCGCCACCGTACGGCCTGAAACCATCATGGGGGATACAGCGATCTGTGTACATCCGGATGATGAACGCTATAAACACCTGCAGGGCAAATTTGCCTTTGTGCCCCTGATCAACCGGCGCATTCCCATCATTGCAGATGAGTATGTGACCATGGACTTTGGAACAGGAGCCCTGAAAGTGACCCCTGCTCATGATATGAACGATAACCTGCTCGGTCAGAAGCACGGGCTTGAAGTGGTGGATATTTTCAATGAAGACGGCACCCTGAATGCGGATGCGCAGATCTGCATAGGGGAAGACCGTTTTGAAGCCCGTAAAAAAATCAGCAGGGAACTGGAAGAAAAAGGATTCTTGCTGAAAACAGAAGACTATACCAGTGAAGTAGGTTACAGTGAAAGAACCGATGTAGTGGTGGAGCCCCGTCTCTCCCTGCAATGGTGGGTAGACATGAAAAAAATATGTGGCCCCGCACTGGAAGCCGTGATGGAGGATGAAATCAGGTTTTACCCGGCTAAGTTTAAAAACCTGTACCGTCACTGGATGGAAGGAATCAAAGACTGGTGCATCTCGCGTCAGCTCTGGTGGGGACACCGGATACCAGCCTGGTATGACGAAGCAGGGAATGTGTATGTGGCCGCCACATTAGAAGAAGCTCAACAACAAGCTGCGAGTTACGAGCAACGAGCTACGAGCACTGAAAGCTCGCCACTCACCACTCGTAACTCGAAACTTGTATTAAGACAGGACGATGATTGCCTCGATACCTGGTTCTCTTCCTGGCTCTGGCCCTTTGAAGTATTTAAGGGCTACAGTAACCCGGACAATAAAGATGTCAAGTATTACTACCCTACCAATACCCTTGTTACAGCTCCTGAAATTATCTTCTTCTGGGTAGCCAGGATGATCATGGCCGGGTTTGAATACAAAGGAGAGAAACCTTTCAAAGAAGTTTATTTTACCGGGATAGTCAGAGATAAACAGGGCCGGAAAATGAGTAAGAGTCTCGGTAACTCACCTGACCTGCTGGAGATGATTGAAAAAGACGGGGCCGACGCGGTACGTTTTGGCATCATGATCTCCTCCCCCGCCGGCAATGACCTGATGTGGGATCCTTCAGGCAATGAACAGGGACGTTTTTTTATCAATAAAATGTGGAATGCCCTGAAGCTGGTCAAAATGTGGGAAGGCAGGCAGGAAGATATAGAAACAGAAAATCATTTTGCCGTTGACTGGTTTGAAAACAGGTTGAAAGAAGTACGGGTGCAGTTGGATGAACAGTTCGCCGAGTTTCGCCTGAGCGAATCACTGAAAATCATTTACTCCCTGATCTGGGATGATTTTTGTTCCTGGTACCTGGAATGGGTGAAGCCCTCCTTTGCTAAAGCTACAGAGGACAAGCCCGGCTATGCGGAACCGATCAGTAAATATGTGTATGAAAAAACAGTGGGCTTCTTTGAAGAACTGATGCAGATACTCCATCCTTTTATGCCTTTTGTAACGGAAGAGATCTACCATCAGCTGAAGGACCAGGCAGATGACCTGACCGTAAAACCATATCCCAAAGCCAGCAAAGCCGATACGGATCTGATTGAATCTGCTGTACTGCTGAAGGAAGTGATTACAGCGATCAGGGACGCCCGGGTGAAGGCACAACTGAAGCCAAAGGATACCATCAAGCTGCATATTCAGACGGAGCAACCCGCTGTATACAATACGATCAGCGCGATCCTGGCTAAACAGGTCAATGCTGAAACTACAGGATTTACCACAGACACGGTGGCAAACAGCATCACGGTTGTGGTACAGAAGGATAAGTTCTACCTCGAAACCACAACGGTGCTGGATACCGCAGCACAGAAACAACAACTACAGAAGGACCTGGATTACCTGAAGGGATTCCTGGTTTCCGTGGACAAAAAATTATCCAACGAGCGTTTTGTTCAGAATGCGAAACCAGAGGTCATTGATATTGAGCGAAAGAAAAAAGCGGATGCTGAAGAAAAAATAAAAGTGATCGAAGAAAGCCTGGCATCACTTGGTTAAACCAGGATAAATATTCATCAAACACTTTAACCATGGGTTAAAGTGTTTTTTATTCCCGCCTATGCAGTTAGTAAAAAAATATTTGTTACCGGTTTGGCTCACCATGCTAACCGTTTTTTCTGCCAACAGCCAGAACAATAACTGGGAATACAAATGGCTGCGTTCGCTGGCGGATAAGCGGACACAGCCGGGTAATGATTTTCATAAAACACTTTCAAAAATAAATGGCACCGTTTGCCTGGCTGTACCAGCTGGCATGTTTATCACGGGGCTGATTGAAAAGAATAAGACCCTTAAGGAGAACGCGTTTTTTATCACGGAGAGTATTGTTTTATCCTCAGTAATCACCTGGTCACTGAAAAAAACCGTTGGCCGTGACAGGCCCGCGGTAAATGACCCGACCTTTACAGCGGTGCTGGACCTGCATAACAACTCATTCCCTTCCGGTCATACTTCAGAAGCTTTCTCCATGGCCACCTCACTGAGTATGAAATACCATAAATGGTATGTAGTGGTGCCCGCCTTTGCGTATGCTGGCCTGAGTGGCTATTCCCGGTTATACCTGGGCGTTCATTATCCCACAGATGTACTGGCTGGTGCATTGGTAGGAAGCGGCAGCGCCTGGATAGCCTGTAAACTCAACCAATGGCTGCAGAGAGACAAAAGGAAAAAACAAGTCCTGCCTGTCAACCACTAACGTGGGAATATGCTGACCGGCATAACAAACTCGAAAAAATTCCCTTTAAACCCGTCATACTGATCCCGGTCCAGCACACGGCTGATACGGATACCAAAGGTCAGCGGGTACTGGTTCCACCATTTTGTATCTGCAAACAATTCACCGCCGACAGAGCGCTGATTCCTGGTCTGTGATTTGTTTATGGAATACACTTTTGTAAAATCATAAAACAGGTTCGCCCTGAACCGCTGGATATACAGGATGTTTCCAAAACCCCAGTCAGGGCACCATACGGGCAGGTGGTAATTCGCAGACCATTTCCACATCCGGGTAAAATTTCTGCCGGTATATCCTCTTGAATAAGCAAACCGGTTACCAAATGACACTTCTCCAAGGGTATCCCGTTCCTGGAAGGCCCCATTCAGGACTATATTATGATTGGCCATAAAGCCTGGCAGGTATAAGGCCGCACTTCCATTGAACTGCCTTGCTTCATAGCGGGATATCGCATGCCGGTAAGAGGCAGAAACGGAAAACGCCAGGCGGGGATAAATATGCTGTGGGGCACGCTGGATCTGCTGGCTCCAGGAAATGGCGTGGGAGAGGTAACTGAAAGAAGTGTTCCCCAGTGAATCTTTATAAAAATCTTTATTGAATTCATTCCGGAGTACATAAAAACTGCTGAGCGAAAAGTTTTTAAAGGTCGTACCACTGGTACGGCTGATGGGTAAGGTAACCCCGATGCGGCTGTCCAGCTGATTCCATTGACGGATACGGTTGCCGATTTGTGTTTCCCGGTTAAATGTCAGTTCTGTCCCCGCACTCAGGTAAGGGAAGGCTGCACCATAAATACTGCTGAATCCGACGGCACTGGTTTTTTCATTCTGGTTATATAAATAGTACAGTTCAGATTGCAGGGTGTTCAGCACATTCTCCCCATACAATGAAAATGTAAAGATGGGATCTTCATAGTAAGGACGCCAGCTGTGAAAATTCAGTAAACGGGTTCCTTTTTTATACTTACTGCCGGAAAATACCCTGGCTGGCAGGGAATCTGCATACTGCAGGAATGTACGGTTACTTTCATCCAGTGACCCTTTGACGGTAAGTTTTTCCAGTTCAGCAGGCAATACTGGTTTCCACAAACTGTTATCGGTTGATAGTTGCCGTAACTGGTATCCTTCTGCCGTAAATTCCGACCAGGTCAGCTTATTATCCCCGGCATTGACAAAATACTTCCCGGCTGTTCCCTGGGTCACCCGGTAAATTTTCTTATCTCCTGACTTAAGCGCAAACACATCATCATTACCCTGGTAAGAAGCCGTGAAATAAATAATCCCGTCTTTTACACTGGGATAACCGAGCACATTAAATGACAAAGGCGTCAGTCGCATCGTAACCCCGGTCTGGATATCAGCAGTGGCCAGCGCCGCCTGCCCATCTTTCAGCCTGACTGCAGTCACCAATGTCTGTGCATCCAGGAATTTAGGATCAGTAAAAAGGCTGATCTCAGCCGAACGGATCCGTTGTTTTACTTCCCCGGTGGACGCATCCAGCACATGCAATTCGGATTTGCCATCCGTCCCATACTGTACTGCAGCCACCAGTTGACCATCTGCAGAAATGTCTGGTGTAAAATATTTTGAATGGTTCGTGAGTTTTACCTGTTTCCCGGTTTGAATATCCAGGATCTTGAGCACACTATAATCCACCCAGCCCCAGCGGGGATCTGTCTCATAGGCGGCATAAACAATTTTCCCGTTGCGGTAACTGAATTGTTCATCCACCGAAATATCCCTGACCCTGATTCTTTTTTCCCCGGATGCATCTTTCAGGTAAAATGCAGGCCGGTGCCGGTAACTGGTTTTCAGGTAAACCAGTGAATCCTGGCCAGCATTATAGGGGAAGAAATAACTGGTAACATAGTTTTTAGTAACCGGGAAAAGATAAGTATCCCCTGATTTTACAGTCATTTTATTATCCTTGCCATAAAAAGCAAATGCTTCTTTCAGGAAAGTAGTGTAGTCCACCCCGGCATATTTCTTCACCGCCGACTGAAAAGGATAAACCAGGCTTTTAAATGCGCTGGCGTCTGTAGTAACTTTAGTCCAGAAATCGGCCCCATACTTTACCCGCCCATAATTCACCAGCAAGTAACCCAGGTTATAATGACTGGGTACATAATCTTTCAATGAACCGTTCCGGAGCTTCATCCAGCTGTATTTTTTTCCGGCTTCCCAGAGGGAAGGAAAGGCATTCATGAAAAGGGGGATGCGCCCCCTGCCCTGCTGGCTTAAGATGGTTTCCTGGTAAACAGCATCGCCTTCGTAAAACCAGTCGGGTACAGAAGCATTGATCGCCAATGTAAATCCCTCTTCCCCAAACAGTGTCTTCATCAACCGGCTCAGCCCGTTATTGAAATTATTGAACTGCTGCACATGCCGGTACTCATGCAGGGCCAGCTGGTCTGTCCAGCTGACAGTACCCTGTCCGAAATTATTCATATCCGGGGTCAGGAAAAACTCACTGCGAAAGGGACCGAGTTGTACATATCCGTTGGGAATGACGGTCTGGTTCTGCAGCACAATATTGATCTTCCTGAGCTGATGACCCAGGCTATTGGGTTGCTTCGCTGCCAGTAAATGAACAATGCCGGCGACACGGCTGGCCTGGCTGTCCAGCCCGGTTGGATAAATAATCCGGGCCGTGTCTGTGCTGATCTGTCTCCATTTTTGTGAGGGCGGATTCCCCCCGAATTGCTGGGAAAAAATGGCAGTTCCCAACAGGCAGAAAAATGAGAGTATAAACAGCTTCCGCATAATGATCGGTTTTATCAGGAAAGTTACGGCAGAAAACATTAAAGGATATCAAATGACTGATCCGCCTGTTAACTGGACATGGACTGGGATCAGTTTGTATCTTTGCCCCATGGCAGAAGATTTATCAATTATCCGCGGGAGCAAGGAAGATCAATATAAATCCCTGATCCCGCAAATCAAAGGTCTACTTGAAGGGGAACAGGACCTGGTAGCCAACCTGGCCAATGTAGCTGCGGCATTGAAAGAGCAGTTTGGATGGTTATGGGTTGGATTTTACCTCGTGAAAGAGGATGAACTGGTGCTTGGCCCCTTCCAGGGTCCGGTTGCCTGTACCCGGATCAGGAAAGGCCGCGGGGTATGTGGCAGCAGCTGGGCCCAGGCAAAAACATTGCTGGTGCCGGATGTGGAACTGTTTCCCGGCCATATTGCCTGCAGCAGCAGTTCTAAATCGGAGATCGTTGTTCCGGTCATCCGCAACAACAACGTGGTGGCCGTGTTGGATGCCGACAGTGCTGAATACAATCAGTATGACCATACAGACGAGCTATACCTGGAAGAAATAATTTCCTTACTGAATTTCTGATTTCATGCATACAAGGTCAATCCGTGTATACGGAAAAGTGCAGGGTGTTTTTTACCGGAAGTATACAAGGGAAAAGGCCATGGCACTTGGACTAACCGGGGAAGTAAAAAATCTTCCGGACGGTTCCGTATTTATTATTGCAACCGGAACTTCAGAACAACTGTTGGCCTTGTCAGACTGGTCCAGGACAGGTCCGGCCCGGGCTATAGTAAGTGCCGTGGAAATTAAGGAAGAACCATTGCAAACGTTTGCTTC
>CAZFLL010000003.1:6858-32872 GCA_964519865.1 uncultured Chitinophaga sp.
TTCAGTATGAATTGTGTCAAGCTGACCCGAGCGCAGATGCAGGCCTGGGTGGATAGCGGTTGGACAAAACCGGGCAGTACCGGCAAAATCACCACCCTTTTACTGCAGTTTTATTCAGCTGACGCATCCGGTATTTCTTCCAATATGCAGCTGACTTCCTATCCCGGTACAACAGCCACTGATTTCAAAACCAGTGGAAATGCCCTTCTGGCCATTGACACTACCTGTAAAGCCAAAACCTTCACCGGGAAAGTGATCCTGGCCAATAACCAGATCAGTTTTGATGCCCTGAAAGTATTCAACGAAGATGGCACCCTGAAGGATTTTGACTATATCCGGTTCACGCCGCAAAGTTTCAGCCAGCTCAGTGAGTATATTACCTTTAATGCATCCGTTGTGAAAAGTGGTGTGGCGGATAGTGAAGTGAGCGGGCCAACTAAACCATGCCCTCCTTTTTGCTGCCCTCCTGAATGTAATTAACTTTCAGCTGAATGTATACTT
Source organism: uncultured Chitinophaga sp. (assembly GCA_964519865.1). Taxonomy (GTDB): domain Bacteria; phylum Bacteroidota; class Bacteroidia; order Chitinophagales; family Chitinophagaceae; genus JJ008. Next base: position 7,360 of record CAZFLL010000003.1, read on the forward strand.
TTTATAATTTTCTTCTAAAATGGTCAGAAGTTTGGCCCTTGGCTATAGCTCTGACCATTTTTATATTATTCACGCAGAAAGAAAATACTAAACTCATCATCTGGCTCTTGGCTATTTCACTTTTTTTACATGCAATTGCTACTTACATATCCGTATTTACTTACCGGATGCCAGAATCCTTAAAAAATAATATAATTATTTATAATTGCCTGGCCTTTATCAAACCTGTTTTCTCTTGTTTGTTTTTATTAAACCTAAAACAGTTAAAACAATACAAATACTTAAAGTATTTCCTGGGGTTATTTATAGTCTTTACAATTATTAATTTTTTATTTTTTGAAAGTATATTCAACTTTAGCAGCAGTATGGTGCTGGCCGAAAGTTTTTTACTACTTGTTTTTACCATTACATTTTTCCTTAATGCAATAATAGATGACGATATTCCATTGCCATTATCTCACCCTGCCTATTTTCTTTGCACTGCTATTGGACTATTTGAAAGCATAAATTTTTTTATTTATTTATTCATTGTCTATTTATATGACATGAACAGGGAATTTGCCATTTTAATAATGAAAATCTCAAGTATTGCCTATATTATTTATGGTCTTACCATTGCTTCAGGATTGTATATTAACAGGAAAACACTTAGGTTTTTGAAATTAAACAGACCGCATGAATAACAACATAGCTATTCTGGTTATACTTGGCATTGCAATAATGCTCGGTCTCATGCTCAGTGTCTTACTGGCCGTCCTGTTTAACTTCCGTAAGAAAAACCAGCACCGCAAAGCTATGGAACTGCTGAAAGAACAACAGCAGAACCAGATGATCGAAGCGGCGATCCGAAGCGAAGAAACTGAACGGCACCGGATCTCGGAGACCCTGCATGATGAAGTGGGGGCCATTCTTTCTTCGGCCAAACTGCACCTGCTGGGTATCAAACAGGCCGGTTTGGATGAGAAGGATAAAAAACTCCATGAAAAAGGGGCCGGACTGCTGAACGATGTGATCAAAAAGGTCAGGGGCATTTCCCATAGCCTGCACAGCAATATCCTGAAAGAATTCGGCTTTAATGAGGCGGTACGTCATTTCCTTTCCCAGGTGAGCGGGGATTCCCTGCTTAAAACCAGCACGAACCTGGATGATCAGTACAAGGGAGCTTCCACTGAACAGGATATGATCCTTTACCGGATCATCCAGGAACTGATCAACAATACGATTAAATATGCCCGGGCCACAGAACTGCAGATCAATTCTATACTGTCAGACCAGGAGCTGGTGATCAGCCTTGAACATAATGGGAACGGGCTGAGCCAGGAAGATTTTGAAACCTATAGTTTCAAAAAAGAGGGACTGGGATTAAAAAATATCCGCAACCGCGTACTCTTACTGAAAGGAGCCATCCGGTTTGATAAAACAGATGAAATGTCTGTAGTCCGTATCAGTCTTCCTGTACAACCAAAACCTCATCCTCATGCATAAAATCAAAATTGCCATTGCTGATGATTATCCTGTTTACCGGGAAGGTTTACAGGTCACACTATCCGCCAACGAAAACCTGGAAGTTATTTTTGAAGCCGATAATGGCCGGGAATTACTGGAAAAAATGGCCATACAGCTCCCGGACCTCGTAATCATGGATTATAAAATGCCCGAAATGGATGGCATGGCCGCCACCCGGATAATAAAAGATAAATACCCGGCGGTAAAAGTGCTCGTGATCAGTATGTACCAGGACGAAAAATTTATACGTCACCTCATGGACAACGGCGCGGATGGCTACCTGTTGAAAGATGCAGAACCCGAACAGATTCTGTCAAGCATACAGGGCCTCCTTCAGTAAATTATGAACGGAGATTCTTAAACATATCCGCTGTCATAGCCGCCAGGTCAAACTCCTCTTTCCAACCCCAGTCCTTACGTGCTACCGAATCATCAATACTCTGCGGCCAGCTGTCAGCGATCGCCTGCCGGTAATCCGGTTTATATGTGGTGGTAAATCCATGGACATGTTTCCTGATCTCAGCCGCGATTTCTTTTGGAGAGAAACTCATACCGGACACATTATAAGAGGTCCGGATCTTGATTTTACTGGCCGGGGCTTCCATCAGTTCAATCGTGGCCCTGATCGCATCCGGCATATACATCATCGGCAGGTAGGTATCTTCTTTCAGGAAACACTCATATTTTCCTTCCTCCAGTGCTTCATGGAAAATCTCCACGGCGTAGTCGGTGGTACCACCTCCCGGTGCGGATTTATAAGAAATAAGTCCCGGATAACGGATGCTCCGTACATCCACCCCGAAACGCTGGTGGAAATAATGGCACCAGAATTCACCGGCATATTTACTGATTCCATAAACGGTGGTGGGCTCAATGATGGTTTGTTGCGGGCAGTGCTGCCGGGGTGAGGTGGGACCAAATACCGCAATGGAAGAGGGCCAGTATACTTTATGCAGTTTTTCCTCCCGGGCAATATCCAGCACATTCAGCAAACCCTGCATATTCAGGTTCCAGGCCAGGCCGGGATTCTTTTCGCCAGTGGCCGAAAGGATGGCCGCCAGCAGGTAGATCTGGGTGATGTTCTGGCGGATGACCTGCACATGCAGCATTTCCTTATTCATTACATCCAGTGAAACATAGGGACCGGTTCCTTCCAGCAGGGGATTTTGTTCCCGCAGGTCAGAAGCGATCACATTGGCATTTCCATATAGTTTACGGAGGGCCATCGTGAGCTCCACTCCTATCTGACCGGAAGCACCAATGACCAGTATCTTTTCTTTTACCATAGCAAGCAATTATAAAGCAAAGATGAAGGATCGGATTTCAAATTCCAACTTAAAAACCAAATCCGGGAACTTCCATTTATTTTTGCGGCATGAGCAATTTCCTGCCTGAACTGTTCCGCGGACAGTCATACGACGCAACAAATTTCTTCCTCCTGGCTGGCCCCTGTGTGGTGGAAAGTGAGGACCTGGTGATGGAAGTGGCGGATAAAGTGTCCCATATCTGCCGCAACCTGGGGATCCCCTATGTATTCAAAGCTTCTTACCGTAAAGCTAACCGCACCAGTGCTGGTTCATTTACGGGTCTGGGTGATCAGCCTGCACTGGAGATACTGAAAAAAGTAAAAGAGAAATACCAGTTACCCGTTGTTTCGGATATCCATGCCCATGAGGAAGCCGCGATGGCCGCCGCTTATGTGGATATTCTGCAGATCCCTGCCTTTTTGTGCAGGCAAACTGATCTGCTGATCGCAGCTGCCGAAACAGGCAAAGTAGTGAACGTAAAAAAAGGGCAATTCCTCAGTGGCCCTTCGATGAAATTTGCCGCTGAAAAAATCCGCCAGGCCGGAAATGATAAAGTAATGCTTACAGAAAGGGGAACCACTTTCGGATACCAGGACCTGGTGGTGGATTACCGCAATATTCCCTGGATGCAGGAAATAAATGCCCCGGTGGTGATGGATGTAACCCATTCCTTACAACAACCCAACCAGACCAGTGGCATTACAGGGGGCAACCCGCAACTGATTGGCACCATAGCTAAAGCGGCAATTGCCGCCGGAGCCGACGGGTTATTCATTGAAACCCATCCCAACCCCTCAGTGGCCAAAAGTGACGGGGCGAATATGCTCCGGCTTGATTTACTCGAAGACTTACTGGTAAAACTGGTCAGGATCCGGAAAGCGGTTATTGAAAAATAAACGAAAGACCGGAAGTCATAAGAGATAGTTTAGCACAATAAAAAACGGCCGTTTCAGTGGAGACGGCCGTTTCAATTATATAAGCGGGTGTTTACCGAAGGTCCTCTACATTCACCCCGGGATATTTGCTTTTATCAAATACAAACTGGTTGTCGGCAGCAGGTACATTGGTCTTCATGGAAGTGACCGTATAGGAATAACGGCTTCCCCCATTCTCCAGCACTTTTGTACTATAGATAGACTGGGAGGCTTTATCGATCTGAAGGTATACGGTATGAAAAGATTTTTTCTTGTCCACCGGGGTCATCTGGATTTCCTGTACCACTTTGTTTCCAATTTTCTTTTCGCCATTGAGCGTATAGTAAAAATCTTTGTCGTAAAAATTGGAGAATAATTTCTGGGGAGTGATAGTACCCCCTGCAGGGTCCACCGTATTAATGGTTACCTCGTTGGCCCCTTTCTCATAGTTCCACACGGTAGTGCCATTGCAAAAAATTTCCTGTCCGCCGAAACTCAGCCTGTATTTGGTCCCCTTCATAAGGATTGTACCATTTTTGGTGGAAAGGGCTTTACCGGCAGCATTTTCAACTTTGTAAGTAAAGGATGCCTGTACAGAGGTATAGGTTTTAAATTTGGCACTCACCGCATCCAGGATCTTTTTGGCTTCAGGATCATTTTTGGTCGGATTTGTTTGTGCGAAGGCCATGCCTGTCAGCAGGGTACAGATTACGGTTAAATAGTATAACTTCTTCATCATTGAGTATTTGTGTGGCTGCCCATGAGGGCGCCGCAAAGATAATTGAATTACAGGAATAGGATTGTTTCAGACGGTCTGAGGTTGCATAATGCCTTGTTTCTTAACAAGCTGATAACTGAAATAGTTAATCCGGATCAACCAAGGGCATCCAGGTGCTGCTGTAATTCAATCTCTGTTTTGATAAGCACATCCCTGGCTTTACTACCCTGGCTGGGGCCAACTACGCCTGCCGCTTCCAGCTGATCCATCAACCGGCCAGCCCGGTTATACCCCAGTTTCATTCTTCGTTGCAACAATGAAGTGGAGCCGATCTGGTTCTGGACAATGAGTCGGGCAGCATCTTCAAAGAGTGAATCACGGTCGCCCATATCAAAATCCTTTCCTTCCAGTTCCTTCTCATCCACGTATTCCGGCAGGAGGAAAGCCTGCGAGTAGCCCCGCTGATCACTGATAAAATCAACCACCTGGTCCACTTCCGGAGTATCCACAAACGCACATTGCAGCCTTGTCAGCTCCCCGTTATAAGAAATCAGCATATCCCCTTTCCCGATCAGCTGTTCCGCCCCGCCAATATCCAGGATAGTGCGGGAGTCGATTTTGGACGATACTTTAAACCCGATACGGGCCGGGAAGTTGGCTTTAATGGTACCGGTAATGATGTTGACTGAAGGCCGCTGGGTGGCAATGATGAGGTGAATACCCACTGCACGGGCCAGCTGGGCCAGCCGGGCAATCGGCATTTCAATTTCCTTACCGGCGGTCATGATCAGGTCGGCAAACTCATCGATCACCAGAACGATGAAGGGCAGGTACTGGTGGCCTTTCTGTGGATTGAGTTTCCGTTTGATGAATTTTTCATTGTACTCTTTGATATTCCGCGAACCGGCTTCCTTCAGCAGGTCATAGCGGTTATCCATTTCTATACATAGTGCATTCAGGGTATGCACCACTTTCTTGGTATCGGTAATGATTGCTTCTTCCTCACCAGGCAGTTTAGCCAGGAAGTGTTTTTCAATCCGGCGGTAAATACTCAGCTCCACTTTTTTGGGATCGATCAGTACCAGCTTCAGTTGGGAAGGGTGTTTTTTATACAAAAGAGAAACCAGGATCGCGTTCACCCCCACCGATTTACCCTGACCGGTGGCACCGGCCATCAGCAGGTGGGGCATGGTGGTCAGGTCCACAATGAAATTCTCATTATCAATCTTCTTACCGATGGCGATCGGCAGGTTAAAATTATTGTTCTGGAATTTATCCGAAGCAAGCAGGCTGCGCATACTCACCATCGTCTTGCGGATATTGGGGACCTCGATACCAATGGTTCCCTTGCCCGGAATCGGGGCAATGATCCGGATACCCAGCGCGGCCAGGCTCAGCGCGATATCATCTTCCAGGTTTTTGATCCGGGATATACGTACACCGGGGGCGGGTACAATTTCATACAATGTCACCGTGGGACCGATAGTGGCACTGATTTTCTGAATCTCGATAGAGTAGTTTCGCAGCGTGGCAATGATCTGGTTTTTGTGGTTCTCCAGTTCACTGGTATCCTGAACGATCTTTTCACTCCCATGTGTTTCCAGGAGATTCAGTGTGGGATATTTATAATCACGCAGGTCAAGGGTGGGCTCATAGGGCGGCAGGTTTTCCACTGCAGCCAGTTGTTCGGCTTCTTCTTTTTCAGGTACCGCTTTTATTTCGAGTTCGAGTTCTCCTTTCTTTCCAGGGATTACTTTTGGCACCGGGATAAACTCCTCTTCTTCTTCCGGAAGCTGGATATCCAGGTCATGAGTATGCATCAGGTCTTTCACCACTTCCTGTTCCGGTTCCGGCTGATCAAAATCGTTTTCTTCTTTTATCGGGGCTACGGGTTCTTCTTTTTCAACTACCTTAAAATCATGCAGGGGTTTCTCCTCCGGGAAATTGATAACCACGGCCCCCTCTCCTTTCAGTGAGTTGGCTTTTGTGTTGTCTTTTCCGGCATAAAGATCATTCACCGTTTGTGTGGCAAGAGCCGGGATAGATTCTTTTACTTCCTCAGCCGTGTCAGCCTGTTCCGGCTGAACAACCTGTTTCTTCTGTGGTAAATTGAAAGCAGGATTAAACTGCCAGATAAAATAACCGGTAGCCAGGAGCAACAGGATAGCCGCTGTTCCTATAGTTCCAACCGCGCTGTATAATTTCTGGTTGATCAGATTCCCTACTGCACCTCCAAAGGCGAATTCTGTATGCTGGAAGAGAAAGGACATGGTTACTGATGAAATCAGCAGTCCCAGAGTGACATATTTAAGATTCCGCCAGATAGAAAATACCTTGCGGCGGAATAGCAGGTTAACCCCCACCACAAAGAAAAAAGTACATATCAGGAAGGAGGCAATACCAAAGGCTTTGAAAATAAAAAAATGGGAAACAACTGCTCCCAGTCTGCCCAGCAGGTTAGCCACCGGCTCATTGTCCAGTAGTGCAGAGAACCCCTGCTGCGCCACCGCCTGGTCTTCTTTCCAGGTAAAAATATAGGAAGCAAAAGATATAAACAGGAATACGGCGATCAGCAGGAAAACAGACCCGACTATCTTCCAGGTACGTTCATCCCTGGCCAGGGTTTTCCAATCCACGGCCTCCTCCTTCTCCTTCCGGAATTCCTTCAAATCAGGGGTATCCGCAGGTTTGGGTTCAGCACTTTCCTTCGATTTCTTTCTCAGCTTATTAGCCATAGCTGCAAAGATAAATAGTTTGACCTAACAGCCCATCTGCAATGCCTTTCCTCCGCCCGGGCCCGGGAGGCAAGTCCCCGCACTCAATTACCCAAAAAGAAGACAGGAAACCTTACATTTGAAAAGTTAAACACTACATGAGATTCAGTCGTTCCTTTATTACTGCCGGATGGCTTGCCTGCACCTTATTCCTGACAATGGCTGTAAAAGCCCAGGACAGCAGCCATATTTACACTGACATCAGCAAAGTCATCCTGGAACAGCGATTAATCAAAGTCGTCAGCAGTTATTACACCGGGTCTGGGGCCCCGGTCAGCGAAATATTCCCCCAAATGGATTTTAAACCGGGAGTACAGCACTTTGGCCCTGTTCCGAATGCCTTGGTCACCAAACGTATTTTCCTGCGCTTTTATGTAACAAACCATAGCGACTCAGCCGCTGCTGCCTATTTTTGCCCGGGTTACTATTTTAAAAAAATTGTACTCTACGAAGCAGAGGGCAGGACCGTGAAGGAACTTCCCGTAGTTAAACCAGCGAACAGCGAAAATGATGGTTTCAGGCTGATTCAGCTGGCTCCTGGTGACTCAGCCACAATAGTGGTGGAACTGGCGGCCATTAAAACCTATAACGATAAACTGCAACCCCGGTTAGTGGGCACCCAGCATATAACCGCGTTCCTGGCCCAGTTGCATGGAAATTACAGCCGGGCCAACCAGATTACTTTTTTATTCTGCGGACTGTTGCTGATGATGATCCTGTTTTCGGTTACCAATTTTTTCCAGGGGGGAAACAAAGAATTTCTCTTTTATTCAGGCTATGCTCTTTTCATGGGCGGACTGCTCTACCTGCAGACCATTTACCACCTGCATGCCAGTTCATTTGGTTATTTCCTGGAAGGTTACCTGGACTTCCTGCTGCAGGGCACCGGGATAATCTTTTATATGCTGTTCATGAAAAAATTCCTGGATACTGATAATGACCACCCCTTCCTGTCACGCCTTTACAATACGGGTATTGCCATCCTGCTTGGTTCAATGCTGTTATATACCATCCTGCATTATTTCACCGGCAATTACGTGTTAGAATACCTGACCGAGATCCTGAGCAAAGTGCTTTTATTAACCCTGATCCTGATTTACCTCGTGTATAGTTTCAGGAACTGGCGGGAGAAACTGCTGCGTTATCTTTTCTGGGGCAACCTTTTCCTTTTTATTTTTTCAACATTATCCCAGTTGGGTATTTTATTTGACGACCAGTTCCGCCGTTTGCCCGGGATGCTGAACTCCTCGATCCTGTATTATGAAATCGGTCTGTTCCTGGAACTTGTTTTTTTCCTGGCCGGACTGAATTATAAAAACAGGCGGAATATTATTAACCAGACCAAGGAGAAAGAGACCCTCAAAGCACAGAACCTGCTGAAAGAATACGAAAAGGAAATTGCCGTCTACAAAGCCCAGCAGGAAGAAAGACAACGGATATCCGCGGATATGCATGATGAGCTCGGGGCGGGTATGACGGCCATACGGCTGATGAGTGAGATTGCCCGGAATAAAATGAAGGAAAACACCCCCGTTGAAATTGAACGGATCTCGCACTCAGCCGATGATGTGCTGAATAAAATGAATGCGATCATCTGGAGTATGAACAGCGGGAACGACACCCTGGACAACCTGATATCCTATATCCGTTCTTATTCGCTGGAGTATTTTGAAGGGACACCCATGGACTGTAAAGTCCAGGTGCCTGATAATATCCCCCAGAAAGAACTAACCGGTGACAAAAGAAGAAATGTATTTCTCTGTGTAAAGGAGACCCTGAACAACACCTTAAAACATTCAGGGGGAAGCCTGGTACAGATTGAAATCAGCACCAGCGATGATCTGCGCATACAGATCACTGATAATGGTAAGGGGATCGATCTTGATAAACTGCGCCAGTTTGGTAACGGGCTCAAGAATATTGCCCGGCGAATGGAACTCATCGGGGGTACCTACCAGATCGAAAATAAGCAGGGTACAGTGACCACCCTGGTATTACCGCTTTAACTCCTCTTACGCTGTACAGCCAGCAACAATGCCAGCCATCCCGCAATAAACAGCACCCCACCGACAGGTGTCACAGGTCCGATCCAGGACGTGTTCATTCCATTTATCTTCAGGTAGGTGAGAATATAGATAGATCCGGAGAACAGGAAAATACCAGCCAGGAAAAGATTGGCCGCCCAGGTCAGCCAGTATGGGGCGAAGCGTTCAAATAAAATTCCGATCACCAGCAATCCGAGTACATGCACCATCTGGTATTCCACGGCTGTCTGGTAGCTGTGAAGAATGGCAGGATCGGCTGTGATTCGCTGTAATCCGTGAGCTCCAAAAGCCCCGGTGGCTACGGTGATAGCACCTAAAAGGGCTGCAATGCCCAGGTAATTTTTATGCATGAAAGATGGTTTCAATTAATTTTTCAAGGAGTACCGGTTCTTCGTCCACTACCAACGTTGCCTGTTCATAATACATACGCCGGTCTGCAAATTTCTTACTGATAAATCCCCTGAGCTGATCATCAGTCAGCTCGCGGATCAAGGGTCTTTTCGATTTCTGGCTGACCAGGCGGGTAAACAAAGTATCCAGCGGGGTATTGATCCAGACGGTAGTACCAGACTGATTCATGTAATCGATATTATTGAAATAACAGGGAGTACCACCACCACAGGCCATGATAAAACTTTCATGGGTTTCAGTGAGTGTATGCAATACTTCTGTTTCCTGCAGCCGGAACTGCTCCTCCCCGGCTGTGGCAAAAATCTCTGTAATCGGTTTACCAGCCTGCTCCACGATCTGTTCATCCAGGTCAAAAAACCGGAGTCCCAGTTTTTCGCTGAGCAAGTGCCCCCAGTGTGTTTTCCCGGAGCCCATAAAGCCGATAAGATAAATTTTCAAAACAAAGTTTTTAGTGTTAGTCCGGAAGTCGGAAAGACCCAAAGTCCGAAAGAATCACTCCTTTAATTGAATAGTCATTTCTGAATTGCAGACTGTTCCTCCGGACTTACCGACTTGCGGTTTTTCCGGTTACTTAAACGCATTAAACCCTGTCACATCCATTCCCGTAATCAACAAATGAATATCATGGGTACCTTCATATGTGATCACACTTTCCAGGTTCATCATATGTCGCATCACCGGGTACTCACCGGTAATCCCCATACCTCCCAGCATCTGACGGGCATCGCGGCAGATATTAGTGGCAATTTCACAGGCATTCCGCTTCGCCATACTTACCTGCTGGGGCGTTACTTTTCCTTCATTCATCAGTACACCCAGCCGCCAGTTGAGTAACTGTGCCTTGGTGATCTCTGTGATCATTTCAGCCAGCTTCTTCTGTTGTAACTGGAAAGCACCAATAGGCCGGCCAAACTGTTCCCGCTCCTTTGAATACCGAAGCGCTGTATCATAACAATCCATCGCCGCGCCGATCGCTCCCCAGGCAATACCATAACGGGCCTTGGTCAGACAGCTCAGTGGTCCTTTCAGTCCCTTCACACCGGGTAAAATATTTTCTTTAGGCACTTTTACATTGTCAAACACCAGTTCCCCGGTGGCGGATGCCCGCAGGCTCCATTTGCCATGGGTGGTGGGTGTGGAGAACCCTTCCATCCCTCTTTCCACTATAAGTCCGATGATTTCTCCGGCTTCGTTTTTAGCCCATACCACGGCCACCTGCGCAAATGGGGCATTGCTGATCCACATTTTGGCCCCGTTGAGGATCACATGATCTCCGGCGTCTTTGATATTGGTGAGCATACTGCTGGGGTCGGAACCATGATTGGGTTCGGTCAGACCAAAACAGCCCAGCCATTCACCACTCCCCAGTTTGGGCAGGTATTTTCTTTTCTGTTCTTCACTTCCGTATGCATTGATCGGGAACATCACCAGTGATCCCTGCACTGAGGCGGTGGAGCGCACCCCGCTATCCCCTCTTTCCAGTTCCTGCATCATCAGTCCGTAGGAAATATAATCCAGTCCGCCGCCGCCATACTCAACCGGCACCGTAGGGCCAAAACAACCCAGTTCGCCCAATTGCTTAACGATCTGTTGAGGAAACTCCGCGCGTTGCGCATAGTCTTCAATGATAGGGGTGATTTCCTTCTTCACATAACTGCGAACCGCTTCACGGATCATCAGGTGTTCCTCTGTCAGCAATTCATCAACTCCGAAATAATCAGGACTCTGGAAAAGGTCGGTGCGGGCTGCCATCGTTTTATACTATTTAATGATTTGATATCCGGTTTCGGAATCAAAGTTAACTGAATCAGTCTTCAGGTCAAAAACCGGGGAATTGTATTATTTTTAAAGTACAACCGAATGAAACCATTATCCACACTTATCCTGTTGATCTTCCCGGTCTTCCTTTTTTCACAAAGGGCGGATAACTGGGTCTTTGGCAATTATGCCCAGGTCAGTTTTTCAACCGGCATCCCCCTGGCCGGACCGCTGAGTGCCATGTACCAGCTCGAAGGTTGTTCCTCCATCAGTGACCAGAACGGACGTCTTCAGTTTTATTCAAATGGAATTTCAGTATGGTCTGCAAACCATGCCATAATGCCAAACGGGACAGGGCTTTGGGGGAATTGGTCAAGTACACAGTCATCGATGATTGTCCCGTTTCAGCAGGATGCGGCTCGATATTATGTTTTTACTGTGGATGCGCTGTTTGGTACACATGGATTGTGTTACTCCGTGGTAAATATGAATCTTAATAATGGCCTGGGAGATATTGAAATAAAAAATGTCCAGCTCACCGCTTTTGTAATGGAAAAAGTAACCTGCGTAAACCACTGTAACGGGAAAGATGTGTGGGTAATCACCCGGGATTACCGGAACAATGATATGCTGGCATACCTGGTAACATCGGCTGGCATTCAGCCACCGGTGGTCAGCAACACCGGCAGTACGTTTAACCACAGCATTGGTTATCTGAAAGTTTCACCCAACGGATCAAAAATAGCAGATGCCAACCTTTTTCAGAGCCTGGAGCTGTTTGATTTTAATGCATCCACCGGCCAGGTATCCGGCAGGAAAGTATTGATGAAAAGCCCTGGACAAACTCCTTACGGGGCGGAATTCTCCCCGGATTCCCGGTTATTATACGTAACGAATTCGCTTCAGGCAGGATTAAACTCATACCGGCACAGCCTTTGTCAGTTTACCAGCCTGGATTCGACTGAAACAAAAATCCGATCCACGATAACTGAACTTGACTCGGTGTATTTCCCCTACTTTGGTTACCTGAATGCTCTTCAACTTGGACCAGATGGAAAAGTATATATGTCGAGTACCGGTAATTACCAGGTTGCAGTCATTCAGGATCCCAACCGGACGGGCACAAACTGCAATTATTCCAGAAATGGCCCGCTATTGACAAACGGAGCTAATTGCCTGGCCGGGCTTCCTGATTTCAACCAGAGCTATGTAAAGGGATCATTTAATTTCACTACACTATGTGACAGTACATTAACCTATTTCCGGTATTCACCTTCTACTGATGTACAATCTGTAAAATGGGATTTTGATGACCCGTTATCTGGTGCTGCAAACATTTCCACACTTGACAGTCCGCAACATATTTTTTCAGTTCCCGGAGTGTATACGGTAAAACTGGTTACATATCAGTCCTGCAGGAACGATACATTTATTAAAAAAGTAACGATAGATCCATTTAAAGTCAAACTGGGACCGGATAAATCAGTATGTGCTGATTCAGCATTTCTGCTGGACCCACATGCTGGCACAAACAGGTTATACAAATGGCAGGACAATTCTACAAACCCAACATTTAGCAGTACAGTGGCTGGATTGTACTGGGTGGAAGTTAGCAGGACAGATGGCAGTTGTGTCACACGAGACAGCATACTGATCACTGCAAAGCCAAACCCGTTGCTCAACCTGGGTAAGGACAGTATACTTTGCGAACCCAATCATCTGACCCTTGATGCTACCAACCCGGGAGCTGTTTACAAATGGCAGGATAACAGTAATGGACCCATGTATACGGTAAGGAAGTCAGGACGTTATTTTGTCCGGGTGAACCTGAATGGTTGCATCGCCACCGATACAGTTCTGATTGAAACAAAAAAACTTCCCGGGGTTTATATGGTAACCAAAACAGGAATATGCCCGGGTATGGATATACAGTTAACACCCGTTTACCAGAATACAGAGAATGCCAGTTACCTGTGGAATACCGGTTCAACCGAACAATCTATAATGGTACAAACGGCAGGGCGGTACCAGGTGGATGTGAGCAATAACTGTGGCACCAGCAGTGCCGCAATAGACGTATTTAATGGGGCTTGTAAACTATTTGTGCCCTCCGGTTTCACGCCAAACAATGACGGGAAAAATGATCTTTTCAAAGCGGAATACGGGGAAAATGTTATCCTGTTCAAACTGGAAGTGTACAACCGTTGGGGACAGCGGGTATTCCATAGCAACGATATCCGCCAGGGCTGGGATGGCCGGATCAACGGAATCCTGCAGCCGGCCGGCGTATATGCCTGGAAAATAACCTATACCCTGTATAATGAACCGTCTGTCAAATTTTTGAAAGGTACAACCACCCTGATCAACTGATTATTGTATATTTAATTCAACCAACATGGCCTTCATGAAAAAAGTTCTATTTTTTTCAGCATTACTGATCTCTTTTGCACTGACCTCAGTTGCCCAGAAAGATTCCACCAAAGCAGCGCCGAAAATCAAACAATTCTGGCTGGTGGTTTTGAAAACCGGTCCCCAGGATAAGGTTATCACCGATTCCGCCCAGCGGGCAAAGATTTTCGCCGGGCATTTTTCCAATATGGAACGGTTGTACAAAGAAGGTATCCTGAAAGTGGCCGGCCCTTTCGGGAAAAATGATTTTACCTGGAGAGGATTATTCATCCTGGACTGTGCCACAAAGGAAGAAGCGGAAGATTATGTGAAAACTGATCCCTCCATCGCCGCCGGTGTTTTCGTAACAGATATTGTTCCGTGGTATAGTGAGCAGGTGGGGAGTTTTGTACCTGGGAAACCAAAGAACTAGTCAGTAGCCTGCCTGCCGGACAGGCAGGTTTGTAGTTTGAAGTCCATTCTAAGAAAGATTGTCTTAACCTTATAAACCCTCCTTTCAGCCTCTTACTTCCATCAGGCTTTATAAACGTTGCTATAAGCCTCTTTCCTCTTTAAACCCATACAAACCCTTCTTTCTGCTTCTTTCTACTATAAGACTCTCTCAACCCTTTCACAGGTATCCCGACATCTCCTCCTGGTACTCACTGGCCACTTCAGCTGCCCTTTCGGCAAAATCAGTTCCGGAGGATGCAAAGATGATAGCGCGGCTGACATTGACGAGGATTCCGCAGTCCTTGTTCATAGCCTTTTCAGAAATTTCTTTCAGGCTGCCTCCCTGTGCCCCTACACCAGGAACCAGGTAAAAATGTTCAGAGGTGAGTTTACGGATATTAATAAAAGAGTCGGCCTGGGTGGCACCTACCACAAACATAGTGTTCTCTGGTGTACCCCAGGTAGATACTGTTTTCAGTACCTGTTCGTAGAGTAAACCGTCACCTGCCTGTTTCAGTTCAAAATCATGCGCGCCTTTATTGGACGTGAGCCCGAGCACGATGGCCCATTTGCCTGCATGTTGCAAAAAAGGTTTAACACTGTCTTCGCCCATGTAGGGGGCCACGGTGACAGAATCAAATGGAAGGGTCTCAAAGAATGCTTTCGCATATTGGTCAGATGTATTCCCGATATCACCACGCTTGGCATCGGCAATGGTAAAATGAGAGGTCCCGATATACTGCACTGTTTTTTCCAGGGTCTGCCAGCCTTTTACACCCAGCGCTTCATAAAATGCCGTATTGATTTTATAACTCACACAGAAATCACGGGTGGCATCAATAATGGCTTTATTAAAGGCAAACACCGGATCGGATTCCCTCAGCAAATGAGAAGGAATTTTAGTGATGTCGGAATCCAGTCCCACGCAGAGATAAGACTGTTTTTGGCGGATCTGTTCAACCAGTTGCTGACGTGTCATGCCGCAAAAATACAGGTTGCAGGGTTAGAAAAATGGATACTTATTCACCGTTCATTTAAGCAATCCCCGGAGGGCCTGAACGAAATTCCATACTTCAGTATAGGTATTATACAAAGGCACCGGGGCAAAGCGGATCACATCCGGTTCCCTCCAGTCTGCGATGTAGCCCGCCTTCATCAAACCATTATAGACTTCTTTCCCGTTCTGTAACATCAGCATGGATACCTGGCAGCCCCGGGCATCTTCCTCACGGGGAGTGATAAACTGAATCTGTTTACCACCTGTATCCTGATCCAGTTCTTCCAGCAGGGCCCACAGAAACCCATTCAGTTTTCTTCGCTTTTCCTGGATCGCTTCCCATCCGGCCGCTTCCACTATTTCCAATGCCGCCCGATGGGCAGCATATAAGAAAATAGCTGGTGTACTCAGCTGCCAGCCTTCAGCACCAGGCATGGGTACAAACCCTTTTTCCATTTTAAATCGGCTATTGATATCATAGCCCCACCAGCCGGCAAAACGGGTCAGGTTTTCTGCATGGTGCTTTTCATGAATAAACGCACCACCGATTGCCCCCGGACCGGAGTTTAAATATTTATAACTGCACCAGCAGGCAAAATCCACCTGCCAGTCATGTAACCGTAAGGAAACATTTCCCGCTGCGTGGGCCAGGTCAAAACCTACAATGGTACCAGCTGTATGTCCCGCCTCCGCGATGGCTTTCATATCGAATAACTGCCCGGTGTAATAATTAATCCCGCCAAACAAAACCAGTGCAGTCTCATCACCATGTTCCTGTATTACCTGTACAATATCTTCAGTCCGTAATGTCAGTTCCCCTTCCCTTGGCTTGACTTCAATCACGGCCTGTTCCGGATCATATCCATGATGACGGACATGAGTTTCAAAGGCATACTGATCGCTGGGAAAGGCCTTGGCTTCACAGATTATTTTGAACCGTTTTCCGGCAGGCCGGTAAAAACTCACCAGCATCAGGTGCAGGTTTACGGTCAGCTGATTCATTACCACCACTTCGGATTTTTTAGCCCCCACCACTGTTGACAGGGTATTCACTAGAAAGTCGTGGTAATGCATCCAGGGTTCAGGGGCATGGAAAAAAGATTCCACTCCCAGGCTGGCCCAGTCCTTCATTATCTTATCAATATAACCGGCAGTTGTTTTCGGCTGAAGTCCCAGTGAGTTGCCCAAAAAATAAACCTGCTCCTTCCCTTCCTGCACCGGAATAATAAACCGTTCACGGAAGGAAGCCAGCGGGTCTTCCCTATCAAGTTGTCTGGCATTATCTATTGATGTGTACATCTTACTTGTAGTTTAAAAAGCACCAGTACGTCCTCCATCCACCGGAATGCTGGTGCCACTGATATAGCCTGCTGCCGGACTGGCCAGGAAGGCGGCCAGGGCGGCAATCTCTTTTGTTTCACCAAACCGTTGTGCGGGTATTTGTTTTTCCATGTGGGCAGCCAGTTCTTCCGGAGACATATGCTGCGCCGCCGCATTTGTGTTGATCAGGCTTTCCAGTCGCCCCGTTTTAATAAACCCCGGTAAAATATTATTAACCGTTATCCCGTCGGCTGCTACTTCCATGGATAAGGTTTTGGCCCAGCCGGCCGTAGCCGCCCTGATCGTATTGGATACACCGAGATTGGGAATGGGCACTTTAACTGATGTGGAAATCACATTGATAATTCTTCCATACCCGGCTGCTTTCATGCCAGACAAAAAAGCCTGCACCAGTTGCTGGTTATTGATGATATGCTGCTGAAACGCATTCAGGAACTGATCAGCCGTGGCATTTTGAATAAGGCCAGGGGCAGGACCACCCGTATTGTTGACCAGTATATGAACAGTACCTTCCGCAGCCAGTGTGGCTGCAATTGATTTTACCTGCTCCGGAAACTGAAAATCAGCAACCGCATATTTATGTAACTGACCCTGGCTGTTATCGAGAGAAGCGATAGCCACCTTCAGGCTGTTTTCATTTCGCGCCAGCAGGATACAATTGGCGCCCAACAATGCCAGTTCACGGGCAATGGCCAGCCCGATGCCCTGGGTGCTGCCGCAGATGAGTGCGGTTCTATTCTTCAAAGAAAGATTCATAAAATCATTTAATTAAACAGATCCGGATAATCAGTGATCATTCCATCAACACCCATTTTTTTAAATTCTTCAATCTTTATTTTATCATTCAATGTCCATGGAATGACTTTGATGCCCATGTCATGGCATTTTTTCAGGAGGGATTCATTAACCAGTTTAAAAGCCGGGCTGTAAATGCTTGGATTAAACCCAAGTGCTTTGATTTGTTCTTCCAGCGATCTTTTATCAAAATCCTCGATCAGCATAGCCGTCTTGATGGAAGGATATTTCCGGTGCAGGTATTGCAAGGTCCGGAAATCAAATGACTGGATAATTACCTGCTCTTCCAGCTGCTTTTCCCGGATGACCGACATCAGGCTGTCTACAAACTCTTCCGGTCCGGGGTGGTAAATATTATCAGTCAGCGGCTGTGTCTTTGTTTCAATATTATAATACGGGAAGGGCCGGCGGGAAGTTATCATATATTGTTTCACCGCCTCAAAAACATCGGACAGCAGGGGCTTTACCGCTTTTATTTTTTGCTGCCGGGGAAAACGGGGATGCGGTTTCAACCCGACATCATAGGTCTTCACTTCTTCATAGGTCATCTGGTAAATATTCAGGCTGCTTTCTTCCTTTGCCGTCACTTCACTGCCATCAGGCTTTGTACTGATCTCGTGATTAAAAAAAGGCTCATGCGACAGTACCAGTTTTTTATCCTTTGTCATCACCACATCCATTTCCAGGGTGGTTACCCCGAGCCCCAGCGCATGAATCATGGCCGGGATGGTATTCTCCGGCATCAGTCCCCGGCAACCCCGGTGCCCCTGTTTATCAAAATTTTCCTGTGCCATCTGTCCGGTGGTTTTGTCTGATAATGCAGGGGCAACCGCTTTTTTACCGCCTGAACAGGCTATCAGTAAAAAAAGTATGGGCAGGAGTTTACGCATACAGTTTATACTTTAGCAGCGATACTTTCTGCCCCTATATTGGCGTTCCTCATAGCAATACTCCTCACCACATAAGAAGCGAATCCTTCAAAGGCTTTCTTGGTAATAGTATCATCACTCATCATAATCGGGATGCCCTGGTCACCGCCTTCGCGGATGCTTTGTACCAGCGGTATCTGCCCGAGGAAGGGCAGGTCATACTCATCAGCCAGGCGTTTACCGCCTTCTTTACCAAAAATGAAATATTTGTTATCGGGCAGTTCAGCCGGGGTAAAATAACTCATGTTTTCCACCAGGCCGATGATGGGTATATTGAGCTGGGCCTGACCAAACATCGCGATCCCTTTTTTGGCATCTGCCAGGGCCACATCCTGAGGCGTGGTTACGATCACTGCACCGGTTACAGGAACAGTTTGCATCAGCGTCAGGTGTATATCGCCGGTACCGGGGGGCATATCCACCACTAAATAATCCAGTTCATCCCAGTATACATCGGTTACGAATTGCCGTATGGCACTGCTGGCCATCGGGCCTCTCCATACCACGGCATTCTTTTCATCCACCAGCAAACCGATACTCATTAATTTGATACCATATTTTTCCAACGGCACGATCATGCCTTTCCCTTCAATCTCCATCATCATCGGACGTTCGCCCCGGACACCAAACATGATCGGCACACTGGGTCCGTAAATATCCGCATCCATCAATCCCACTTTAGCACCACCTTGTGCCAACGCCAGGGCCAGGTTGGCCGAAACAGTGGATTTACCCACCCCGCCCTTGCCACTCACCACAGCAATAATATTTTTGACCTTTGGCAATACGGCTCCTTCATCCACCCGTTTGGTGGTGGTGTTCGAGGTGAAATTAACCGTCACCATCGCTTCCTTATTCACCAGTAATTTGACCGCATTGATACAGGCATTTTTAATCATATCCTTCAGCGGACAGGCCGGGGTGGTCAATACCACCGTAAAAGACACATAATTCCCCTCAATTTCAATATCCTTAACCATATTGAGGGTCACCAGGTCCTTGCCCAGGTCAGGCTCCTGTACATTGCTCAGCGCTTCCAGTACTTTTTCTTTCGTCATTTTCCAAGTATTTGTTAAAAGTGAATAGGAAGGGCAAAGTTAAACATACCCGGTGCAATTTGTTTTACGAAATCAGCAACTTGTCTTTATTTTTGACGCAGTGAAGAAAATTATACTTTTTGCTGGTTTAGTGTTGTTTCTGTTACCCAGGAATGCCCGTGCCCAGTTCGAAACCTCCCGCGATTCTGTTGTACAGCTGTTTGGTATCATCATGACAGCCGACAGCCTGGTGGGCATCCCCGCCGTCAGTATTATGGTCAAAGGCCAGAACAGGGGTACCATCTCCAATAACCAGGGGGTGTTTTCCATCGTGGTACTCAAGGGCGATGAAGTGGAATTCACCCACGTTTCCTACCAGTCAAAAACGGTACGCATTCCAAAAAATCTGGAGGGCAACCAGTACAGCGTGGTGCAGTTAATGGTGGCCGATACAATTTATCTCCCGGCCACCATCCTGAAACCAAGGCCTACTCCTGAACAGTTTGCCCGTGACTTTGTCAAGAACCAGGTCCCCGATGATGAATATGAAATTGCCCGGAAAAATACCAGTGCGGCCAAGCGACGTATCCTGATGCGGACCACCCCCGGTGACGGCGGTGAAGCCACCCGGATGCAGTTAAATAAAGTTGCCACCCGGGCTACTTACCAGGGACAGGCACCGCCTCAGAATATCTTTAATCCGGCTGCCTGGGCCGATTTTATTCAGGCCTGGAAACGGGGGGATTTTAAGAATAAGAATTAGCTTTTTTGATATTTCATCCCTTCCATACCGGATTTAATCCGGTAGTACTTCCTGTTATTCTAAAAAAATAGTGGCTGATTTAAAACTTAAAGAGCTGCTTTATTTCACTGCCCATTATTTTACAAAAAATCATTCCCGGACCGGATGATTATTCAGCTAACAGTTGTTTGTATTAACTTTCTTATCCCTATTTTTGCCGGGCCATTTTTCAAATTATTTGCCCGATAAAGGGTCTGCTAAAATTCATTTTGTATGAAATCATCTGTCTCTGTTATCGGTGCCGGCACCATGGGAAACGGCATCGCCCATGTTTTTGCACAAAACGGCTATAAAGTAACCCTGATCGATGTTTCCGCGCAGCAATTGGAAAAAGCGGTGGCCACCATTGCAAAAAACCTGGACCGGATGCTGGCAAAAGAGGTGATTACAGCAGAACAAAAAGAGAGCACCCTGAAGAATATCAGTACCAACACTTCGGTTGTGGATGGGGTAAAAGAAGCTTTCCTGGTGGTGGAAGCGGCCACTGAAAACCTGGATCTGAAACTGAAAATATTTAAACAGATGGATGAAGCCGCACCTGCCGGCTGTATCCTGTCTACCAACACCTCATCGATATCCATTGCGAAGATGGCGGCAGTTACCAGCCGTCCTGAACTGGTGATCGGTATGCATTTTATGAATCCGGTACCGGTGATGAAACTGGTGGAGATCATCAATCATCCCGGCACCTCCCCTGCCGTAAGTGGGACCATTACCGAACTCAGCAAAAAGCTCGGCAAAGTGCCCTGCCTGGTTAATGATTTCCCGGGCTTTATCTCCAACCGTATCCTGATGCCCATGATCAACGAAGCCATTTACAGCCTGTATGAGGGCGTGGCGGGAGTAACCGAAATTGATACCATCATGAAACTGGGCATGGCCCACCCGATGGGGCCCCTTCAACTGGCTGACCTCATCGGTCTGGATGTTTGTCTTTCAATCATGAATGTACTGCTGGAAGGCTTTGGTAATCCCAAATACACCCCTTGTCCACTGTTAGTGGAAATGGTAAAAGAAGGCCGGCTCGGTGCCAAGAGCGGCGAAGGATTTTATATGCATGTGGCGGGGAATAAAGAGCTGGTGGTAAGTAAGAAGTTCAGTTAACCGGGTGCAATTCCACGCCTCTCAGTTCCTTGAGCCTGAACAAGACTTCATTCAGCCTGTTCTTCGGAATGCCTGCATCAATAGAACAGAATAATTGGGTTTCCTGCCGGTGCACGGTACAATCAAAATGTTTGATCACCCGCATCACTTCATTCATCTGTGTATAATCAAACTGAATATGGTAGTTGACCTGCACCGGCCTGGCAACCGTGGGAATTACCTGTAAAGCCAGTGCAGCAGCCGTTTTATAAGCATTGATCAGTCCGGGCACACCCAGCAGGGTACCACCAAAATACCGGACCACCACGATCAGTACATTGGTGATCTTCTTGCTGTCGATTTGTCCCAATATCGGTTTACCGGCAGTACCTGATGGCTCACCATCATCACTTACCCGGAATGTATTATTGTCGAGACCGAGCCGGTAGGCAAAGCAATGATGTACCGCTTTCGGATGCTCTTTTTTCAACGCCGCCAGTTTCTCTTTGAAATCGGCCAGATCCGCGAGCGGATATACATAGGCAATAAAGCGACTGCCCCGGTCTTTGAATTCCGCCTGGCCCGCCTGCTCCACCGTGTTATAGTAAAAGGATTCCGTACTGTTCTCAGTCACGCTTTTCTTTTTTGATAAAGAGATAATAGAACTGGACCAACGTGATAACCCCGTTTGGAATTATGATCGGCAGGTTGATATCCAGCAGAAATCCATAGATCATGAATGTGATCGCTCCGAACATATTGATCAGCCGTACCGTCCTGATATTGGAACCCACCAGGAAACTGATCACCACCAGTCCGGCTGCTAAATAACCTACCCAATCTATCCAGTTCATATTTCGTTGGTTTTGAAAGGACCTGAATTTTTCAGTATCCGTATTTCATCTGTCAATAATTCCTGCTTTCCTGTACCCTGTCCTGTTTGTAATACCGGGGCGGCCAGGCCAGTTCCTGCATACAATTCCTTATTCGTAATGATCCTCGCTTCATCCCAGGCACCTTCATCCATAAAGGATTGTATTAACCTGGCACCGCCTTCGACCAGTACACTCTGAATTCCCAGGTTGTAAAGGGCTGACATTAACTGCGAAATAAGGCTTTTATTTTTTTCCAGCCGGTAATAAATCAGGTTTTCCTGCTCCCCGGATTTTACCGAGTTAAATACAACAGTTTTCTGTTCCCTGTTAAAAAGCTTTAATGAATCCGGCAAACGCAGGTCCATATCTAAAACCAACCGTACCGGTGAAGGACCATCCCACAAGCGATTGGTGAGTTCCGGATCATCCAGCAGGGCCGTATTGGTTCCCACCAATATGCCCGCTTCTTCACTCCTCCATTGATGAACCAGCCGGTTTGTATACGCATTGCTGATCATCAGCCTGGAAGCTCCCTGATCAGCCGCCATGAATCCATCTGCCGTTTGTGCCCATTTTAAGAGTATCCAGGGCCGGTTTTTTTCATGGAAAGTGAAGAATCGTTTATTTAATTCACGGCATTCTTTTTCCAGCACGCCCTCGAACACCTCCACTCCTGCTGCTCTTAATTTCTCAATACCCTTGCCGTTGACGGCATCAAATGGATCACGGCACCCGATCACTACCCTGGGTATACCGCTCCGGATGATCAGATCCGCACAGGGCGGGGTTTTACCGAAGTGAGCACAGGGTTCAAGGGATACATAAAGGGTTGAATTTGCCAGATCATTACCAGCCGTAGCTATCGCATTTACCTCAGCATGCGCTTCACCGTACCGCTGGTGCCAACCTTCCCCGATAATCCGGTCTTCCTGCACCAGTAATGCTCCAACCATTGGGTTAGGTGCCACATGTCCGGCCCCTTTTCGGGCCAGTTCAATACAACGGTGCATGTATATTTCGTCTTTTGTCATGCTGATTAACCCCGCAAAGATAAGATTCAGGTGTCAGGTGCCGGCTGCCGGGTGGCAGGCTAACGACTATCAACTATATTTGCCCGATGACTCTCCAGGAAGCCTCCTTCTTCTTACTCAATAAACTGAGAACCGTCTACCCGGAAGGGGAAGCCTCCGCTATCTGCGACCTGGTGATGGAGTCACTGACCGGCTCTGACAAAACGGAGCGGATGCTTTACAAACACAACCCGGTTACCACTGAGGAAGAAAAACAGCTCATGGTATATACTGCTAAACTATTACTGCATGAACCGGTACAATACGTGCTTCATGAAGCCTGGTTTTGCGGGCTGAGGTTTTATGTGGATGAAAATGTACTGATCCCCCGCCCCGAGACGGAAGAACTGGTGGAATGGATCATTTCCAATTGCCGGTTTCCAATTGATACTCTTTCTATACTGGATATAGGAACGGGCAGCGGATGCATCCCCGTTTCTCTGAAACGAAGATTGCGGAAAGCAACAGTATCGGCAATTGATATCAGTGAGGGTGCCATTGCGGTGGCCCGTCGTAATGCCACAAAACTCGGCGCCGATATTCATTTTCTCCAACTGGATATGCTGGATAAGAATAACTGGCCGGCTCTTCCTTCAGCGGATATGATTATCAGCAACCCGCCCTATATTCCTGAACAGGATAAGAAATCCATGGACCCGAATGTATTGCAATACGAACCCCATACTGCTTTATTTGTTCCGGATAATAATGCCTTACTCTTTTACGAAGCCATTGCGGAATTGGGAAAAACAAAACTCAAAAAAGACGGTTTACTGTTTTTCGAAATCCATGAAAACCTCGGTAAATCCGTAACTGATTTGCTGGAAAAAGAAGGTTATTCCACCGTAATAAAGAAAGATATGCAGGGGAAGGACAGAATGGTAATGGCGGGGAGGGTTCAAAAAGTTTAGAAGTACTAAAATAGATGGAGCCTGAAAGCAGTGTTTAGGGAGTAAGATAGAAGTGAAAGGCTGTAAGGCCGGTTTAGAAAGTTTAGAAAAACTTACTTAGAAAGGGCTGTTGACTGCCGACTACCGGCTTCTTACTGCTGACTTCCCTCACTGCTGTACCCGGGCCACCACTTTAGCTGTATCCTTTTTTGCAATACCCATAACATGGAATACGCCGCCATAGTAGGCACTGGTATCCGCATTGATCACCACGGTGGGTGTATCCACAAAGGCTTTTTGTTTGCGTATTTCAAGGGTGAGCAGGGAATCAAAACTGGCGGCATCAATTTTTGTGGAACCTATAAAATATTCCTGGTCTTTATTGATGGATACCATGATATCCTGCTTCGCCTTTGTCTCTTTTTTCCCCCTGGGCAATCCTACCGGCACCACATTGGGGTTGGCCAGTGTGGCCACGATCAAAAAGAACATCAGCAGGATGAACAGAATATCATTCAGTGAGTCCGTAAAGACCTCCGATTCTTGTCTATGCTTCTTTCTGAATTTCATGCGGGTAAATTAACGGGTGGGTTCTTGCAGGATGTCCAGGAAATCAGCAGAAGCCGCTTCCATTTTATTGGCGGTCTTATCAATCTGGGTGTTGAGGTAACTGTATCCCAGGTAAGCCACCAGGCCGATTACAAGACCGGAGATGGAGGTGATCAGCTTTGTATAAATACCACCGGAGATAATACTCACATCAAATTTGTTGGAAGAAGTGATACCGGAGAATAACTGCATCAGTCCGATCAGGGTACCCACGAAACCGAAAATGGGCGCTGCCTTGGAGATTACGGAGAGGATAGCCAGGTTTTTCTCCAGCTTATACATTTCCAGCTGGCCTACATTGTCCATGCTTTTCTCAATTCCATCGATCGGTTTACCGATCCGCTGGATTCCTTTATCAATGATCCGGGCCACCGGGTTATTGGTGTTCTTGGCAAAATTCCGGGCGGCGGTTACATTCCCGCTGACAATATTGTCCCGGATTATATTCATGAAATTATCATCGATTTTGGCAGCATTACGGATTGCGATCGAGCGCTCAGCGAATATATATACACCCAGGAGGAGCATTACCCCAAGCGGGATCATGATCCAGCCACCCATTTGTAATAATTCAAAAAAACTCAGTTGTCCGTCGTGATTGGCATCCCCGGCCAGGCTTTGTGTGGCTTTTGTCAGTGAATCGGTAATCTGCAGTAAATCGATCATACTTTTCTCTTTAGGTGGGTAAAAGTAATGTAAGAAGGGTAAAAAGGTTTTTGTTTGTTTTCAACACCTGTCAACATTCGGGGGTAAGAACGGGAAAAAGCGTGCCACGTTGTATGGAGGGGGCAAGATTTAGACTTCTTTAACA
>CAZFLL010000003.1:32972-39862 GCA_964519865.1 uncultured Chitinophaga sp.
CGGGAAAAAGCGTGCCACGTTGTATGGAGGGGGCAAGATTTAGACTTCTTTAACAGAGAAATGTCCGGAAGAATCATTCTTTCATATTGAACGACTCTTCCGGACCTATTCATCACTAAAAAACCAGTTTTCAGGATATTTTAGCAAAATCAAAGACTCCCGACTACTAACTACTAACTCCCGACTACTTCCCTGCTCCAGCCTGCTTCACCATCAGTGCCTGGATCTGTTTCATCGTCATTTCCATCCCATCAGGACTACCATCCAGGAAAATCACATTGCCCTTGCCGTATTCTGCAAAGTTCTTGATGGCTTCTGTCCACATACTGAAAAGGATCACATTGGTATCCAGGTTGGCCTGTTTCATTTGTTCGGCCGCTTCGGTCATACCCTTGGCAACTTCCTGGCGGAACAGGGCCACACCCTGACCCCGGAGACGGGCGGCTTCTTTCTCCGCTTCAGCGGAGATCTTGATGGCATTACCTTCCGCCTCAGCAGATTTGGTTTTGGTGATCAGTAAAGCCTGGCCTTCATTTTCAGCAGCCGCTTTCAGGTTATTGGAAGCCACTACCTTGCTCATGGAATCCAGGATCATTTTATCAAATGTAATATCATTGATCTGCAGGTCCTGCAGGTGATATCCCCATGTTTCCAGGGTATGGTCAATTTCAAATTTTACATACTCCACGATCTCTTTACGCAATCCCAGGATCTCCGCCTGCTTTTTGGTGGCCACAAAGGAACGTATATTTCCTTCGATGGTACGGATCAGGGCCTGCATCAGGTCCTTATCGGCAAAGAACTTAAAAGCGACTTTTTTAATGGTTTCCTCGTCTGCATTCTGAACCGAATACAACAACATGCTTTTGAAATATACATTGGCCTGGTCGGCTGTTACAGCCTGGAACTCGAGTTCCACCGAACGGTTCTGGATGGACACTTTTTTATACACGCTTTCAAGCAGTGGTATTTTAAACCGCAGACCGGGGGTGGCAATACGCTGGTATTTCCCGAAAAGGGTAATCACCCCGATATAACCCTGGTTGATGGTAAATAATCCGCTGAAAAAAATGACGACTAACACCAGTATCCACCAGTTGTGCTGGATAAAATTGGCAAAATCCATAGTTTAAAATTTAGATGATTATTATAGGTTCAATTATCAGCTCTTTTCCTCGCAGATGCATACCAGGTGCACCATGGTCTCCACCGCCTTGTTCATATCCTGTACACTGATAAACTCCAGTTTGGAGTGTATCGCCTGTTCTCCCGCGAATAAATTCGGACATGGCAGGCCCATAAAGGATAACCGGCTTCCGTCCGTACCGCCCCGGATACTCTCCATTTTCAGTTCCAGACCCGCACGCGCGATCGCTTCTTTGGCAAAGTCCACCACATGCGGATTTACATCCAGTATTTCCTTCATGTTCCGATATTGTTCCGTAACAATGAATTCAAAGGTGGCTCTTGGATAAATGCGCATCCGCTCTTCGATCTGAGTCCGCAGGTAATCTTCTTTTTTACTTAATCCTTCCGTTTCAAAATCACGGATGATAAAATCAATGGTGCATTTTTCAGCAATGCCTTCCACCCTCACCGGGTGTATAAACCCTCGTTTCCCTTCAGTGGATTCGGGAGACAGCCGGTCCTTGGGCAGGGCCGCCAGTATTTCACCGGCAATCTTCATCGCATTCACCATTTTATCCTTGGCATACCCCGGGTGGGCAATTACCCCATGGATCACTACCTGTACCCCGTCGGCACTGAATGTTTCATCCTCCAGTGAACCAACTTCACCACCATCCAGTGTGTAACCAAAATCGGCTCCCAGTTTTTTTAGATCCACATGAGCAGTGCCTTTGCCTACTTCTTCATCAGGGGTAAATAAAATTTTTATAGTACCGTGTTTAACCTGCTTGTTACTCATTAAAAAATGAGCCAGGTCCATAATTTCTGCCACACCGGCCTTATCATCTGAACCAAGCAGTGTGGTGCCGGATGCTGTAATGATATCATGCCCGGTAAGCCTTTGCAGGTACGGATACTCACCCGGACGCAATACCTGGGCGGGATCATCCGGGAGCACTATATCCTGTCCCTGGTAATTGGTATGCAGGATCGGTTTCACACCGGTTCCGCTGCAATCCGGCGCAGTATCCACATGCGCACAGAAACAAATAACCGGTACCTGTTTATCCGTAGTGGAAGGGATTGTGGCATATACATATCCGAAATCATCCATATGCGCATCTTCAATTCCCATCTGCTTTAATTCAGCGGCCAGTATCCTTCCAAGGTCTTTTTGCTTTTCAGTGGTGGGGGAAGCGGATGATTGGGGGTCACTCTGTGTGTCCACCTGCACATAACGCATAAAACGTTCTGCTGCGGTGAAACTGTATTGCTGGAACATAGTCAATTATAATGGACACCGAAGATACGACGAAAAGAGAATGCCCCTGCCTATTGACAAAAACAAAGAATATGTCTACCTTTTCTCTCTCAACAAAACCAACCAACATGAAAAAATGGCTCATCGGGTCCCTGGTAGGGGCCATCCTTATTTTTCTTTGGCAATTTTTGTCCTGGACTGTACTTCAATTTCACGAGGCAGAAGCGAAATATACCCCGGCCCAGGATTCAGTTTTAAACTACCTCAGCCGTACGTTTAATGAATCCGGTACTTATATGCTTCCCACCGTCCCTCCCGGTGCCTCCCAGGATGCTATGGAGGAACTAGGCAAAAAAATGGATGGGAAACCCTGGGCAACCCTGACCTACCGGTCCAGCTATATGAATAGTATGACCCGTCCCATGATCCGTGGATTCCTGGTGGATTTTGTCCTGGTGCTTTGCCTGATCTACCTGCTTACCCGGGCTGGCACACCTGTCGGCGTGCGGATATTTGCCGCTTCAATAGCCCTGGGATTAATTACATTCCTGTGGGGGCCATACACGGCCCATAACTGGTTCCAGACTCCAACGGCAGATTTAAAAGGCCACCTGATCGATTCACTGGTTGCCTGGGGACTGGCGGGAATATGGCTGGGATGGTGGCTGAATAGAGGAAAGTAGGGAAGAGTCAGTAGTCCGGGCTCGAAACTCATAGCTCAAAGCTCGTAACCAATAAAAAAGATCAACCTGCACAGTTGATCTTTTTTTATTAGAACTTCTTAAACCGGATTAAGGCATAATGATCAGCGGGCTTCCGCCTGCAATTTCCACCAGTTCAAGGTCAAATACAAGATCCTGGCCGGCGAGCGGATGATTGGCATCCAGCATCACAGATGCTTCCTTAATTTCAACAATGGTAACCTGGAATTGCTGGCCTTGTCCGTCACTCATCACGAGGGGCATACCCATTTCAATTTCCATATCTGCCGGGAAACGGTCCTTCGGCATTTCAATCACCATATCAGGATTCCGGGGGCCATAGGCTTCCAGGAATGGAATATTAATCGTCTTTTTTTCCCCTACAACCATGCCGGTAACGCCATCGTCAAATCCTTTGATCACCATCCCGCTGCCCACTTCAAATTCCAGCGGTTCGCGGCCGGCAGAAGAATCAAAAGTTTCGCCGGAGGTTAATTTACCATGATAATGTACCTTAATTTTATCCCCGCTTTTTACTTGTGACATATTAATTGTTTTGATTAAAATAAAGGGTGCAAGGTAGGCTAAAATGTCCAATGCAACCATTTTTAGTTACTCACCAGTCTGTACCATTAATTATCTTATTTTACCAGTGAATTAACCCGTTTTTTATGCATAGACTCCTCCCCGTTTTATTGCTGATACTCTGCCTGCAAAGCAGGTCCCAGCAGCCCGGAAATAACATACTGGCCGGTGCTGAACGTATCCCGGTATACCTGCCCCTGATCAAGGGACATACTGTCGGGATTTTTGCCAACCAAACATCAATGGTTGGGAAAACCCACCTGGTAGATACTTTACGAAAACTGGGGGTGGACATTAAAGTGATTTTCGGTCCGGAACACGGATTCAGGGGTACTGCAGATGCCGGTGAAAAAGTCGGGAATTACATTGATCCGCAAACAGGCATCCCGGTTATCTCTCTTTTTGGCGGGAAAAGAAAACCAACTGCAGAGGATGTGAAAGACGTGGACCTGCTCATTTTTGATATACAGGATGTGGGCGTACGTTTTTATACATTTATTTCTTCTCTGCAGGATTTTATGGAAGCCGCGTTTGAACTGGGCAAACCACTCATGGTGCTCGACCGGCCAAATCCAAACGGGCATTATGTGGATGGCCCCGTACTGGACATGAAGTATAAATCATTTGTCGGGATGCAGCCGGTGCCAGTGGTTTACGGTATGACGATTGCCGAATACGCCATGATGATTGCCGGGGAACAATGGTTGTCGGAAAAAGCAAATACCCGATATGAGTATTATAAAAACCGGGCGCAAAACAGTCCTGACACGCCCTTCCATTTCCAGGTGATTAAATGCGGGAACTATACCCATAAAAGCAGGTATGTATTGCCAGTACGCCCCTCGCCCAATCTCCCGGATATACAATCCATCTACCTCTATCCATCCACCTGTTTTTTTGAAGGCACCGTATTGAGTGAAGGACGTGGCACCAGCCGCCCGTTCCAGGTATTTGGTCATCCGTTGCTGCCAAAAAAACTGTACGCCTTTACCCCGCAGCCCAATGAGGGAGCTAAAAGTTCAAAATGGTACGGCAGGATTTGTTATGGCTGGGACCTGGGTGGCAGTCCGGATGAAGTCAGCAGTCGGGTAAATGGACGGATACAACTGAAATGGCTGATCGAAGCATATCAACTTTTTCCCAACAAAGACAGTTTCTTTATCCTTCCCCGATCCGGGAACATGGAACAATCCTTTTTTAATAAACTGGCCGGGAATAATGACTTATGGCAACAAATAAAAGGCGGAAAACCTGAAGAAGAAATCAGGAAAAGCTGGGAACCTGCCCTGGGTGCATTCAAACAGATCCGGAAAAAATACCTGTTGTATGATGATTTTGAATAGCTGATATTCTCAACTGAGGCGATCAGTTTCCCAGGCTGATCAGCTTATGAAAGAAGGCCAGCTTAACCAGCTCTGCAGTATTTTTGGCTTCGAGCTTTGCCAGCAGGTTTTTCCGGTGAGTGTCCACTGTACTGGCGCTTACAAAAATCTTTTCGGCAATCTCATTATTGGTCATGCCTTCGGCAATCAGTTCAAGTACTTCTTTTTCTCTTCTGGTCAGAACTGGTGCGGAGACCGAACTGCTTTTACGCAATACCTGGGTTACTTCATCACTCAGGTAAGTTTTTCCTTTCATTACTGTATTGATCGCGTCCATCAGTTCCTGCTGCGTAGCATTTTTAAGTACATACCCGGAGGCCCCGTTATCCATCATTTTCTGGATAAAACTCTGCTGGTTAAAGGTGCTGAGACCAACTATAAACACATTTGGGTATAATCCCTTCACTTCTTTACAAAGGTCAATGCCGCTTTTATCCGGCAGGTTGATATCCATAAGTATCACATCGGGCTGTTGCTGGCGCAAAAAAGCCAGGCAGGAATCTGCGTTCATGGCATGACCGGTCCAGTCAATGGTTTTTTCATTCTGGAGTAATGACCGGATACCTTCCACGACCATATAATGATCGTCCACGATAAATACTTTTATTGCCATAATGTGTTTAATTCAATATTTACAGAAGTCCCTTTTCCAGGTGCGGACAACACATCCATCTTTCCTTTCAGGTATTCTACCCGGCTCTGGATGTTGTTCCACCCGATTCCCTTAGCATTGTTCAAAATTACAGGATCGAACCCTTTCCCGTCATCTTCCACGGTAATATTCATCCCATCCGCGGTTTTACTTAATTGAACGATCGCCGTACGGGCAGCAGCATGTTTCATGGTATTATTGAGTAATTCCTGGACAATCCGGTAAATAGCGATAGCGGCGGTTTGTTCCACCTGTACATTTTCCATACCGAACGATTGATAGACCACCTGCAGCGCCCCGGACTGATTGATATCCTCACAAAAATCTTTCAGAGCTGTATCCAGGCCAAATTTAACCAGTGCTTCGGGCATCATATTATGGGCCACTCTTCTCATTTCCTTGATAGAACTGTCCAGCATATCCATACTCCGTTCAAACGCCTGCTGGTTATCTGCTGTCATTACCAGGTTACCCCGCATCGTCTGAAATGAAAATTTAATCCCCGATAAGATCCCCCCAAGCCCGTCATGAAGGTCTTTCGCCAGCCGGGTCCTTTCCTGCTCCTCGCCTTTCAGTATGGCTTCTGTCGCGGAAAGTTTTTTCTCTGCTTCCATTTCCAGTAACTGTTGCTGGTGGATCTTTTGTTTTTGCCTGAAGTTTCTGTACAGGAGTCCTGTAAAGAGCACCAGTATGACTGCGGAGATAATGAGTGCTGAATTCACAGCTGTTTTCCGCTGCAGATTCAGCCGCTGGATTTCCCTATCCGACTGTAACTGGAGTATCTGGGCTTCTTTTCTTTCCCCCTGGTATTTGGCAGCCAGGAATTCAAGCCTGTCGGCATCGGACTGGTGCTGAAGACTGTCTTTCATTATGGTGAAGGAATCGAGAAATTGAAAGGCTGTATTCATATTCCCCCGCATGCGTTCCAGCCTTGATTTATTCTGGTAAATATCTTTCACTACCTGCAAATACCCGTTACGGCTGGCAATATTAAATGCAGAGTCCAGGTTTTCAGCCGCCGGTTTAAAGTCACCTAGTTCAAGGTAGCAGATACCCAACCAATTATAGGTGGTTGAAACATCATAGGGTGTATAGGCCTGCCTGATCAGGGGCAAAGCTTTTTTCATATAATCAAGCGCCTCCGCATAATTCTTTTCTTCATAAGAATTCATTGCCATTAC
>CAZFLL010000003.1:39872-78541 GCA_964519865.1 uncultured Chitinophaga sp.
GACTGGAATAAATAGTTATGAGTAGTATCCGCTATTAATTTCCCCTGTAATAAATAAACAGCCGCCTTCTCAGGCTCTTTCAATTTAAGTAATACCCGCCCGTAATTCAGGCAGGCCACGATCCTCGCAACATCTCTCCCGGTGGAAAAACTCTTGTAATAAGCCTGCTGGCAATAGGAAAGAGCCGCTTTATATTTTCCAAGGTTATAATAAGAATTGACAATATTCCCCAGCAGGATGGGCAGGTTATTATTCATGGTATCCAGGGCCTCGTACCGCTTAACCCCTTCAAGAAAATAATTCAGTGCGTTAACATCATCCAGCACATTCATATGTTCAATACCAATATTCAGTGCCAGGGAGGCCATGCTTTTGCGGGCTGCGAGGGAATTGGGAAAATGCTTTAAAATACTTTCCGATTGCAGGTAATAGGTAATGGCCTTTTTTGAAAGCTGGCAGTTTGACAGGAAGCCCATATGCTCATAAACAATCCCTTTGAGCACCGGATTTTTAGTTTTGTCAGCTATACTGTCCGCTTCCCGGATATAGCGCCAGCTCAGAGAATCCTTTATTTCGGTCAGGTACCAGGATATACGGATCCGGTCATGGACTTTTATTGAATCCGCTTTTACTTTTCCCAACTCCTTCCGCAAACTATCAATCCGGGGCGTTTGCCCCATTGCCTGCATGGAAAAGCCGGCAAACAAAAGAGTGAGTAATAAAAATTTTTGCATTTATAAATGTAGCCAATATAGTTCAGGTTGACAGGCCCGGTATATTCGGTCAGGCCGGTACTTCAATATGTACTGAAGTTCCTTTTCCGGTTTCAGACATAACATCCATTTTTGCTTTCAGGTATTCCACCCGGCTCTGGATATTGCTCCAGCCAATGCCCTTTACCCTGGTTAAAATACCCGTGTCAAATCCTGCTCCATCATCTTCCACGGTAATATTAATTCCATCGGCCGTTTTGCCCAGTTGGACAATTGCCGTACGGGCAGCTGCATGTTTCATCGTATTATTGAGCAGTTCCTGTACGATCCGGTAAATGGCAATGGCGGTGGACTGTTCCACCTGAACCTGTTCCATGCCGATTGACTGGTAAACTACCTGTAAAGCCCCTGACCGGTTTATATCCTCACAGAAATCTTTCAGGGCCGTATCCAGTCCGAATTTCACCAGGGCTTCCGGCATCATGTTATGGGCCACACGCCGCATTTCCTTGATTGAACTGTCCAGCATATCCATACTGCGTTCAAATGCCTGCTGGTTCTCAGGCGTCATGATAAGGTTTCCTTTCATAGTCTGAAATGAATATTTAATACCTGACAACATTCCCCCCAATCCGTCGTGAAGGTCTTTTGCCAGGCGGGTTCGCTCCTGTTCTTCTCCCCGTAATACCGCTTCTGCAGCCATCAGTTGCTGCTGTGTTTCCAGTTCCTCGATCCGTTGCTGTTGTAATTTCCGTTTTTGCCGATAGGTCCGGAAGGA
The DNA here is from genome assembly GCA_964519865.1 of uncultured Chitinophaga sp. Classification (GTDB taxonomy): domain Bacteria; phylum Bacteroidota; class Bacteroidia; order Chitinophagales; family Chitinophagaceae; genus JJ008. Next base: position 41,364 of record CAZFLL010000003.1, read on the forward strand.
AAGCAGCGAAATAACCAGCAGAGCGGCGGCCCCGGTAATCAGCAGGAAGTTGAATGTGGTCTTCCGTTGTATTTCGGAACGTTGCAACCGGATCTGGTTATCCTTTTTTTCCGTTTCATATTTGATCCGCAGGTCGGCTTCCTTTTGCTGCATGGATTCATTGAACACTTTGTTTTCAAAATCCATTTTCCGGTAATAATATTCAAACCCTTTCTTATAATCCTGTCTTGAAAACGCAATGGCGGATAATATCCCAAGGGTGGTGCTTTTACCTTCCAGCAGGTTTTGCTTCTCTGCCAGGGTCATGGCCGCTTCAGCCTGTGCATTGGCTTCCTCATATTCCCGGCGGGCCAGGTGATAAGTGGCAAGGGAAAGTTTTGCACTGATCATGGTCCCGTCATCTTCCAATTCCCTGGCCAGGGCTAAACTCCTTTCGCCATAGATTTTCAACTGGTCGAACTTATTCTCCTTTATAGCAATATCAGAGAGGTTATTCAGCACAACCGCCTGGATGGATTTATTATTAGTTTCTTCCGCTATCTGAAGTGATTCCTGGTATAATTTCTTCGCTTCTGCCAGCCTGCCTGTTTCTGAATAAGAAAGCGCGAGGTTGGAAAGTCCATTACAAAGGGCTGATTTATCCGCCAGTTTACGGGCAAGATCAACGGCCTTTGTACCATATTGTATGGCCTTATCGTACTGGCCCAGGGTCATGTAAAGTGATTGCAGGCCATCATTTATGGTGCTTTCTATATTGGAATATCCTTTCCCGTCCAGTATCCGTGCCCCATCCAGTGTATACTGGACCGCACTGTCCAGTTCAGACTTAAAACGGAACCCGATGCCGATATTGAATAAGGAAACTCCAATATTAAAAGAGTCCTTCCGTTGCCGGGCTATATCAAGTACCAGCTTATTATAATAAATCGCGGAATCAAACTTCGATTGGTAAGAATACACATAGGCATACATCCTGTACGCTTTCCATACACCGGATTCGTACCCCAGGTTTTTGCTCAGCGCTTCACCCATGCCAATATACTTCATGGCCTTTGCCGGTTCCGAATTTTCGTATTCATCTGCAATGGCATAAAGTAACAGCACCTGGCTGGTGTCTTTTTTGGCAAGCTGCAACTGTTTCAGCAAGCTGTCCGTCTTTGGACTATCCTGCCCATTCATAAAAGCCGGTAAACACAATAAAAGCAGTATGGTTAACGCCCTTAACATACTGGAAAATAATTCATTCGCATCATACTGCAAATAAAGGAATCTGTCCTTTCAAGCCTCTCCCCTTTTTCCATGATTTTTTTTGCCTGGATAATATCCTGTTTTTAAGGGATATCTGAAGATCCCTGGATAACTACTTTTAGTCAAATTCTGAAACAAGATAATTCAGACCTGCACTTTATGTATTTAGTCTTTTAAACAGAAGTATATGAAACACATTTTATTGTTACTGATAATCATCGGCACAGGATCCGCTCATGCGCAAAAAAAACTGGTACCGGTTTCACAGTCACCATTAACCGGCATTTCACTGCCTGCCGGTGCAAAGCAGGATTCGAGGTTTTTGTCTGAATTAGCCGGTAAAGCCCTGCTGGAAATGGAAATAAAAAAATCAGGCAGTACGATTGGAAAAACTGAGTTGCTAAGTATCCCGCCCACCCCTGATGTACAGGCAACAAAAGATTCACTCAAAATGCTGCTCCAGGCAGCTGGCTGGAGCATTTCCCCTGCTGTAAGCGGTGACCTTCATTATTCCTGGATTGACCGCAATAATATCCGGCTGCTGATGTACCTGGAAAGCAATAAAAAAGAAATCAGCCTCTATTTCGGGGAACTGAATGGCCAGACTGGTAATCAGCAACAACAAACAATGCCGCAGCAACCCGATCTGCAGCAACCACAACAACCCGATCCGCAACAACAGGGAGGGCAGTCACAAACTCAACAGGGCACCCAGGAGACAGGTGGAACTAATCCACCTGCGAATAATATACCGCCTCCTGCCGGTTCATCAGGTATGAAGATCTCCACCACCAATTTTGATGATGGTTGGGTGGCCACCCCCCAGGCAGACTGGGTTCAACTCACCAAGAATAATTTAACCACATACCTGCATTATGCAATTGCTTTACCGGATGACCTGGTCAGCGGGGATGGTGACCCGATCCTGAATTATTTCTGGAACCGGCTGATCACCCCCCGGTATACAGTAGGTAATGTCCAGAAAATGCCTTTTGACCCCTATGCCTACAAACGGACATATTATATGGAAGCCAATGCCACTGACAATAATACCGGGCAGAACGGATTCATCGCCTTCCGGATCATGATCAATAACGGAATCGTGAGTTGTATTGAAATCAAAGCCCCCTCGAAAGAGGAATACCAGGTACAGTTTCCCGATCTTGATAAAGTGGCCGCCATGACGGGGTATAACCGGTTTGCCATTGATCAAAGTGATATAACCGGTCTATGGAAGGAAAGTTCCGGCGGATTTGCCCAGTACTATAATGTTTATAACGGGAGCTATGCCGGCATGAATGCTGTTTCGATCACCAGTCAGCTCACATTAACCCCATCCGGAGAATTTTTACTTGAACACAAGGGTGCCAGTGGTATGGTGGGCAGCCAGCAGTTTTTCAGTGAGACTTATAAAGGAAACTACACAATCAGTTTCTGGGATATTCAGACAACTGACCAGAACGGCAAATCCTCGGCTTACCATGCTTATTACCAGGCGGTCAAAAACGGAAGAATCCTGCACCTGCAGAACAAACAGTACAGTGGCCAGGAATATCACCTGGTCAAAGCTGAATAAACAATCAAAAAAAATTCTTAACACAATACTCCGTCTTTTCAAACTTGTATTATGAAACACTACCACTTACTCCTGCTGGTAATCCTGGGTACACTCAGCAACTCCTTGACAGCACAGGTGCAGATACAGAAAACGGTCAAAACGATGGACCGGAATATTCCTGTTAAGAATTTACCCCAGGCAATAGAAATCAGTTCCATCAGCATGTGCGTTGATCTCAATGCCGCTGCAGGTAATCTCGCTCCCAGGGACCTCAGTAATATACAACCACCCCCATCCATAAACCCCGATGGCAGCCTGCCCTCAACAGGTGTAAAAAGACAGCCATTGGCAGGCGAAACAAACAAAATGTGGAATCCAGGGCAGACTATAACTGTTTATCTAAGCACGGTCAACAGTACTGATTTTGTACGGCAGAAAGTCATGTTCTATGCCCGGCAATGGGAAACTATAGCCAATATCAGGTTCAATTTTATAAACAACTTCAACGATGCCCTGATAAAAGTGGAATTCGGCACTGACAAAAAAAACTGGTCAAAGATCGGGAGGGATGTAATTTTTAATCCAATCGGTGCATTTACGATGCATTATGGCTCTTTTGCAGATAATACATCGGAATGGTTTTTTAAGAGCACAATCCTTCATGAATTTGGCCATGCACTTGGCTTTATTCATGAGCACCAGTCACCGGCTAACGGTATACAATGGGACAAAGAAAAAGTGTACGCCTTTTTTTCCGGCCCGCCGGCCAACTGGACCCGGGCAGAAATCGACAATTATGTAATCTCGAAATATGCGTCAACCAGTACTAATTTCTCCAGCTATGACTCCAGGTCAATTATGCACTACAAAATAGATGCTGGGCTTACTCTAAATGGCTTCTCTGTTGGCCCGAATACAGATTTTTCGCCGACCGATATCAGTTTTGCCCGCCAGGTATACCCTTTCGCGCTGAAACCCGGCAATAGTACCGGTATGCTGCAAACCGGAGATGACTGCGATATGGTGGATTTTTTAGTGGAATATAATGTGGTACCATCGGACAAAATTGAGTTTATCCTTGAACTCGGGAAAAGGAATAATAAAGCAGTAACCTGGTGGAAACAAATCACTATCCCCATGACCAATAACCGTAAAAAGGAATTATGGGTGCAGAACCATTCCCTGATTCCTTCAGAGAACATAACCTGGGCCAATGCGGTTATCAACGTCAATGAAATTGATAAGGCCAATGGTATTGCATTCTGGAAGGGAAAAGCTTTTGGCGTACATACCTTGTTGGGATACCGGTGGAATGTTTTATCGGCGATTCCTGGCGGCTCAAGGGTGAGACTTGTCTGGAAGAATGACACCTGCCTGTAATAACTATTTTACCTGGCTATCAGGTCATTAACAGAAAGTGTTGTTCCGAAATTCATGGTTTTCGGGGAGAAACTTTCCCCTGCAGAATATTCATATTTACACGAATTAACTATTACATATGAAAAGAAAACATTTTTTCCTGGCGTCAGTAACCAGCCTTCTTTTGTTAACTGCATTTACGGTAACTGACCATATCATCACCCGCCTGGGAATGGAACACCGGAATGCACAGTTTTATATCCTGGGCAATATGCTGGGTAATTTCCGCAGTGGCGAAATGGAAGAAGATAATGGTTCGGGAGAAAGCGAATCTGCTTACCAGCAGGCTGAATCCTTCCAGATTCCTTATGCCCGGCTGCTGCCGGCTGTCATTGCCGGTGATAAAGCAGGTGCGACCAGGGAATTGTGTGTGTATGTAAAACAATATGTAAACAGCCAGGATTTTACGGATGAATATAATAAACGCCGGGATGCGGCCAAACCAACCAGTGAACCCTGGCGTCCGGACGATGAAACTATCCAGGTAATGCGGAAAAGCCTGAAGGAACAGGAGACGCAGTTAGCCCAGTATAAAAAAAACAAACAATTCCCGGCCAGTACGCTCGACGCCATGGAAAAAAGCCTGGCTGATCAGAAAAAGCAACAAGCCATCTGGGAAGATCCACATCCCAATCAGACCAGGTGGGAAAAACTATATCCCGCTGATCCTTCACTGATCGTCAGGCAGAAACTTCAGGAATATCTGTCATTGGTGGCCTCTGTGGATTTTAATGCGCAACTGACAGAACCTGATAAATACAAGAAGAAAAAGTTTGTTAACCCGTCTTATGAAAAACAAACAAACAAATGGAAAGCCTGTTTCAGGGCCGGGAAGGAAGTGAATGAGATAATCACTGCCTTTGTAAAAGAATGGCTGAAAGGTGAAATCATCAGCAAAGAGAAAATCAAAATGCCGGATTATAAAACGCCTGCCCCTGAGCCGGTCCGGGCAAGTCCCCCGGTTACAACGGCCCCTTCACAAAACAAGGTTGACACACTGGCAAAACCGGCAAAAGAGAAAAAAAACCTGCTGAATAAACTTAAAAGAGCCACAGGTTTCTGATTTTTGATAAATGACAAACCAGTGAATTATGAAAAAGATATTACTGATCCTTTTCATTTTGCCGGGAATCACCGCGGCCTTTGCCCAGGATGATTACAAAACACAGTACCTGGGTTGGATCAAAAAAACCCAACCGGAAGATCCTGTAAAACCTGTACAATACGATAACCGCAGTTTTTCGGCCAAACAGCTTTCCATCTGTAATCTTCTTATTCACTGGATACAATCAAGCTACACCCCTAAAGGCGGTCTTGGCGAAGGACGGAAAATAGCCAATGATAAGCTGGGCCCTTATAACGACTATACCCGGTCACTGCACCAGTATTATGGAGGGTTCCTGCCAACTTACGTCTTCCTGAAGAAAAAAACAGGTGGTGGATGGACCCCGGAAAACAATCTCGGCCTGTTTCTACGGGTTATTGCAAACGGACTGGCTGGTGACCATGTGGATGTAATCAGTTCCCCGGAACAATACTATTTTTATATCCCCGGCGTCGAAGAAAATGATGATTATTCCAGGCAAAAGCAGCAATACCAGGGATTTGACAGCCACCCTGTTTTAAACAGGTTTATCCATTATTACCAGCCCGCCAGTATCCGTTATTTAGCCCAATACGTAGTGGTACTCAGCAAAAACAATGAATTACCCTGGGTACAGATAACCAAGGGTGAATTCCTGGACCAACTGGGCAAAGCCATTGAACGGGTACATGTTGAAAACCTGAAGAAAATTAATGATGACTATAATGAAACAAGGAAAAAAACTTTCAGGGAAAATGAAACAGACCTGTATAACCGGCGTTTAGCAGCCCTCGCAAAGCAAAAAGAAAAATACAGGAACAGGCTCCAGGAAAAAGCAACCATTTATACACAACAACCTTCCATCCACCTTGAAAACACGCCCGACTTATTTGAAGGAAACGGAGGTAACCCGGTGAAAATCCCGGTTTATAAATATGATCCGGCAAAAACCCCGCTGACTAAAACAGATACTCCTCAATGGATCACTATCAGCTGGGGAGGCGGTGAAATGCAGGATGAAGTGTTTAAACACCTGCACAGATCCATGCTGCAAAATGTGGATTATAATTACATCTACAACTATTTTTTTGACAAGGAAAAAGTGCAGGGAAAAAAATACCTCCCCCTTCAGGCTCCTGATTTTGTTGAAAAAACCCTGGCTACCGAAGAATCAGAAAAATCCAAAAAGATCCGGGCTGAAAACGGCACCCTGTTCTTCGATGACTTTTCCAATACCCCAAAAGGGAATACACCTGTTAACTGGAAATCGGATAATAACTTTGCCGGAGAACCGGCAACAACGGATCAACCCAAAGAAAGCACTGGTAACTGGGCGGTACTGAAAGGAAATAAAATCACCCTCAAAAATAAGTTAGACTTACCTGCAGACTTTACGCTGAGCTGCGATATTGCTGTGCCAAAAGGCTATACCTGGGGAGCAAAAAGGCTGACTCTGAAAATCGGGACGGACAAAGCCTCATTCCTCGTCAGTATGCGGCCGGGCTTTGATGGTAATCCTGGTTTTCTGTATGCCGGGCCTGATCAGTACGGATCCACTATACTGGCTGCAGGCAGTATGGCAAAAGATACGGAAGCCCCTGCGCACGGCTTTTCCAATAATAATCCGTTTAACCGGATTCAACTTACTGTACGAAAAAAAGGGAAGTCCCTTGAGCTCTTAATTAATCAAAAACAGGCAATGCTGATTCCGGAAGCTTTTACAGGAACAGGAATAAAATTACAAGGTCTTGAGTTTTCACATTCGCGCAGTGACAGTGCTACTGAAAAGTATTATATAACCAATATACAGCTCAACAGCCAGTAACAGGTCTGATCCTGAAATATCCTGTTTTTCCGGGAGCATTTCCCACCTGAAGAATTATATATTTGAAAGGTAAATACGTATATTCCTGCAGGTTTACCAACCAATCAATATACAATGAACATGAATCCCCTGAAACAACTGCCAGTAATTACTCTCCTGTTTATTTCCTCGCTTGCTCATTCCCAGTTAACCCCGGAGCAGCGTATACAGGATAGTGTGATCGGCTGGTGGGATAATCTTCAATATGACAGGAAATTAGCAGCCAATAATGATGCAGACCGAAAAGTGAAGATTGAAAACCTTGACCGGATTGTTGATTGGATGAAAAAAAGCTATACCCCCGTGGCAGGTCTGGGTACATACACCCGCTTTATCAATACCAATTCTTATGGGGTACAGTTTGCTGTATGGAATGTAAGCTTTGATAAGCAATGGCTGGATAAAAAGGGGCACTTCAGGCCCATACCCGAGGAGTTAACCAAATTCGGGGTACAGGTAAACGGGATTACCGGTAGTTACCCAATCAGTTATATAAACAGTCCCGGCGTATACCTGTTTACCTGGCAGCCGGATGGATATGGAACACACGACGAATCTTCGAAAAGATACAGCAGGTCGGACCCCAGGATTCATCCGAATGCCTATAAATTCATAACGCATATCAATGAAGCAGTAACCGTATACCTGGCCCCGGATAACAATCTACCCTTTACCCCGGTAACCCGTGGCGAATTACTGTCACTGGCCGAAGAGGCAATGGAAAGACAATTGGAGAAAGAGAAAAAAGATGTGGAAACTAAATGGCCCGGCAACCTGAAAGCACAGCAGGATGCCATGGTATACCGTAAAGCAACAATTGAAAAATACCGGACTAATATCGGGCAACTCCGGCTCAGGTATAAAAACAGCCTGGATGAACCCGCTGTCATACGCGACATGCAACCTACCATGTATAGCTTTCAGACCGATCCAGATCTTTTTAATATATCCGCACAGGACAGGCAGTTAAAAACTTTTTACCCGGTTTATAAATTAACACCTGATGTCCTGGCAAAATGCAGGACCAGCCAGCCGCAATGGATTGCCATCTGGGCACCCTACAAAACAAATGAAGATGGAAACCAGTTAATTGAAATGTATAAAGCGGTGACGGAGAATTTTAATTTTGAATATGTATACAATTACTTTTTTAATCCCGGGAAAAATAAGAACACCCCCTACCTGCCGTCAAATCCGGAGCAGTTAAAAGCCCGGCTCGACCATTACAGGAAAAAAAGCCAACAGAGTCAACCGGTTTCACAATTACCGATGGCCTCCAGTAATTATTTTTCAGATGATTTTTCTTCCGGTACTGATGGCAGTAAACCTGCAGGATGGTATTTCTCCACCTACGGCAAACATTCTATAATTACCACATTGAAAGGGAAACCTGGCAAATGGGTGAAGCTGGGATATAACAATGCCCTGAGTCCGGTCTACCTGAAAAAACCACTGCCTGAAAATTTTACCCTTGAATTTGACCTGGCCACAGACGCTTTCTCCAGCCGTACAGGTGGCGCCGTACAATTACACCTGAGCTCTTACCCATTGAATGAAGATGGCAGTGAAAACATGGGGAAGCCCGGCAACAGCATCGACTTGACCATTATTTCCGGAAACGAAGCTGATTATAACAACAATAACTATATGGGTGAAATCGCAATCGCTTTTCACAGCAAGCCGGCCCTTTATGTTGATAATTTCAATGAGGGACTCTCATATAAAAAAGACTTAAGGGCATTTACCAATAAAAAAGACCTCATACATTTAAAGCTTGTTTTCAAAGATGGCCAACCTGCTTTTTTTATCAATGAGAATAAGATAGCCGGCTTCAGTGATTTAAAAATGTCCTACGGCAAACCCTGTGATAATTGTAAAATCCCAGCGGGCACCCGTTACAATACCCTTCAGTTCAGGAACAGCACCAACGATGCAGACAATACCGGCATTTACCTGGGCAATGTAAAAATTCAGCTTTAAACCGGCAGCAAACATCCTTTCCAAGCAGCCCTTTTAAAGTCCCGGCATATTGTATGTAATTTCCCCCTTTTAAGGGATAGTTTCCCGTAATTGAGTACGCTACATTTAGGGTATAAACAACTACGTTATGTATACCCGCTTTCTTTGCAGCCTGTTCCTTTTCATCCTGCTTTTAGCTGCCTGTAAAAAAGTACCGGTTACCGGGCGCAAACAGCTGAACCTGGTGCCCAACAGCCTGATCACCACGATGTCCTTTTCAGCTTACGACTCTGTGGTGAAAGTCAGCCCTACCCTGCCGGCAGCCGACGAAAGAGCACAAATGGTTAAACGGGTGGGTACCGGAATACAACACGCAGTCGAAAACTACCTGCAGCAGCAAAACATGTCAAAAGAATTGAAAAACTTCAAATGGGAGTTCAACACCATCAATGAGAATATCATCAATGCCTGGTGTATGCCTGGAGGTAAAGTAGTGGTCTATACCGGCCTGCTGCCAGTCACTCAAAATGAAACAGCCCTGGCGGTTGTTATGGGACATGAAATCGCGCATGCCATTGCCCGGCATGGCAACGAACGGATGAGTGAAAGCCTGCTGATCAACCTGGGCGGATTGGTGTTGGAAGAAGCACTAAAAAATAAAAAACAGGAAACCCAGTTTCTTTTCCTTGGACTGTATATGATTGGCTCCAACCTGGCACTGGCACTTCCAAACAGCCGGATGCAGGAAAGCGAAGCTGACAAACTGGGGCTTATATTTATGAGTATGGCCGGTTATGATCCGGCAGAATCAATTCCTTTCTGGCAACGAATGGCCGCAGTAAACAAAAACAAAACACCCCAGTTTTTGTCCACCCATCCCAGCGATGAAACCCGGATTAAGAAGTTAACGGCATTGGTTCCTGAAATAAAATCAACCTACTACAAACCAAAGTAACCCGGAAAATACAGGGCCCTTATTTATACCATATTATATTTCGCGGCCTGTTTGATTAAACCGGCTGTATTGTTTACCCCGAATTTAGTCAGCAGGTTCTTCCGGTGGCTGTCCACCGTATGCAGGCTGATAAATAATTTCTCCGCAATCTGCGGATTCGTCAATCCATCCCCGATAAGTTCCAGCACTTCTTTCTCCCGGCTGCTCAATACAGGCGCATTATTCAGCTCCTGTTTTTCAGTTGCCGAAAGATTTATATCAAGACTCATGTATAATTTTCCTTCATATACACTCAGGATCGCTTCTTCAATTTCTTCCTTTGATGCACTTTTCACCAGGTAGCCCGAAGCCCCGTTCTGCACCATCTGTGAAATATAACTGCGCTCTTTGAACGTACTCATGGCGATCACTTTCACCTGCGGGAATTCCTTCCGTACTTTCAGTGTCAGCTCAATTCCACTGACCTCGGGCATATTGATATCCGTGATCAGGATATCAACAGGTGAGGCTTTCAGCAGATCGATGGCCAGAAAAGCATTACTGGCGACACCGGTAAGTGACACAAATGATATCTGGTTCAGCATCGACCGCATCCCTTCCAGCACCATGGGATGATCATCCACTATGGCGATATTAATTTTCTTCATTGTTTTCAATTATACAGTCAATATGTATGGAAGTCCCTTTTCCCGGTGCAGACTGAATATCCAGCTGTCCTTTAAGGTAATCAACTCTTGAACGTATATTCCGGAATCCGGCCCCGCTCTTGAAATCTGAGCTCTCCGGATCAAAGCCTTTCCCGTTATCTTCCACTGTAATGGTCAGTGTTTGTTCCTGCCGCATCACCTGGGCCAGTACCTGGTCGGCGCCTGAATGCTTGACGGCATTATTTAATAATTCCTGGACAATCCGGTATACCACCACTTCCGTAGACGCGTCCATACGGATTTCAAGACCATGAAATTCACCGGTGATGCGGCAAGCGCCTGACTCTGATAATCCATCACAATAATCCTGCAGGGCCTGCTGTAAGCCCAGTTTCAGGAGAGCCTCCGGCATCATGTTATGGGCCACCCGACGCATTTCATTGATAGAATCATCCAGTTTTGACAGGGCGTTGTTAAAGGTTTTGCCCATTTCCTCTGATAAAATAAGGTTTCCTTTCATAGCTCCTAATTGAAGTTTTACGCCACTCAGTAATCCCCCGAGACCATCATGAAGATCCTGGGCCATCCGGTTCCGTTCCTCTTCCTGGCCTCTCAATAATGACTGCGTGGCAGACAATTGTTTTTCTTTTTCCAGTTCAGCTATCTTTTGACATTGAATTTTCTGCTGTTGCCGGTAATTCCGGAAAACCAGGCCTGCCACAAGCAGGAAAAAAATAATGGCCACCGCCAAAATAATATTCAGCCAGTTTTTCTGACGGAGTAACTTTTTGCTTAATACATTTTTTTGCTGCAGATCCGCTATCTGTATGGACTGCTGATCCGCATCAAATACAGCCTGCATGATAATCCGTCGGTTATTGTTCAGCACACCGGATAAGCTATCCTCAAATAAAAATATTTTCTCTGCCAGCCCGGCTGATTGTTCAAATTGCCCTGAAGATTTATAATAATCAAACAGGGTATACATTAAATTGCGGCGCTGATCCAGTAAATTGTATTTCCTGATTTGCTGATCACATTTCCCGAAATATAATGCGGCCTTTACCTGGTCGCCCGACTTCCAGTATGCCCTTCCCAGTTTTTCAAAAGTTTCTGTAATCGAAACAGAGTCCCCCCACTCTATACCTTTCTGCACCGCCAGTTCAAACGATTGGATAGCACCCTTGTAATCCTTTTTTGCCAGCTGGTATTCCCCGGTCGCATCAAGGTAAAAAACAGAGGCCCTGGTATCAGCAGTATCTTTGAGATAACCGGCAGACTGAATTAGAAACCCAGCTGATTCCTTCAGTTTTCCAGATCTGGTACAGGCCGTTGATAAACTGGCAAAGAGGATAGCACCAAGGTCTTTCTGTGCCTGGCGATTCATATAAATAACCGACTTCTCAAAAACCTTTACAGCCGCCTCCCAGTTTCTTGATTTCAGGAACAGGTAACCCATATCCAGATAAGCCAGGGTGATATTCAGCGAGTCATTAAACTCCTGTAATACCCGGATGGCTTGCTGGTAATTCCGGTGTGCGTTGTCGGGATCATTGGTGGCTGAATAATCAAGTCCAAGTGTAATCAGGGCCCTCCCTGCTTCTTCCCTGGCTGACGCGGAAAGCCGTTGCTTCTCGGCAATCAGCTTTGCCTTCTCCAAGGCAATAATACTGGACATATATTGAAAACGGCTGTATGCATGATACCCTTCCAGGTAAAATGACCAGAATAAAAGAGAGGGTATTCCGGTCTTGGCCGTTTCTTCATGAAGTTTCAGAAATTCACCGGCCACCTGCTTATCCGCCTTACTATCCAGGATCAGTTCGCTGAGATATACAATATGATTCCAGGCCTTTGCGCTGTCCCCCTGAGCTGACAAGTATGCCTTACGCAGACTATCGGTATAGTTTTCCTGTCCTGCAGCAGCAGGCAGGAGGAAAATAAACAAACAAATGGTAATACTGATATTTCGCATCCGGAGTGTCTTGTCAGGCCGCTTTAAAATGAGTTAAATATTTCAGGTCACTAAAATTCTGATTCCTTGCTTACACCTCCAAGTTTTTCCCAAAAATCCCCTGTTCAGGGGATGCCTGAAACATGGATTCCGGGGATTGCCCGGCCTGTCAAAATAAAGAAGATTTGTACATGAAAAAGAATACCATGAAACTTATACCCGCATTCATCTTCACATTACTCCTGCTATCCGGCAGTAAACTTACCGGGCAGGTAAAAAAATATGATATCTTTTCCTACCAGGCGCCAAAAGGATTCAGCCTGCAGAAACTGGATGCCGCCCTGTTTTATTCAAAAAAAGACAGTAAATCCTACTGCCAGCTGTTTCTTTACCCGGCCACTTCATCACTGGGTTCACCAGAAGCTGATTTTGATTCAGACTGGAACAGTTTTGCCCGGAACAATCAACAAGGGGTGAATGACCCGGAAACAAAAGAGAAAGATACCGCAAATGGCTGGCATATTATTATGGGAGCTGCCAGGGGCCGGTATGCCAGCAAACCCTATGTCATCAGCTTGACTACGCTCAGTAACGGCTCCATCCGTTTCTATACTGCGGCTGTATTTACTGACCAGAAATATATGAAACAGATCCAGGAATTTACCGAAAGTATTCTCCCCGATCCGGGTCTTTTTACCGGGAGCAAGTCCACCCCATTAGATCCGGGAACAATAATTAACCAGGCAACAAATAGTTCCACCCATACAGGAATTACAAAATCCAGTACAAAATTCGATGATGGTTGGATGGCCTCACCGGCCAGCGACTATGTAAAGCTGACTAAACTAAATACGGAGATCAGGCTTCATTATATAAATGATAAACTGGATAATGCAAGGCCAAATACAGTGGATGCCACTGATTATTACTGGGATCAGTATGTAAGCCCCTATTTTAATATCAGGCAAAAAGAAAAATGGAGTGGCGTGGAATACCCGGTCATCTATTTCATGCAGGGAAGCGGTACTGACCGGTCTACCGGCAAGCCCTGCCATGTGGCATTGAAAATTGTTTATAGCAATGGCGCGAGGCCCATCGTGGTAATCAACCCTGATCAGCAACAATACCAGCGGCAATACGCCCATCCGAATGATGTCGACCGGATGCTGAACTATAACAAATTTGCCCTCTCCCCTGCTGACATCACTGGCAAATGGACCGGTGGCTCCGGGGCCGGGGTGCAGTATTATAATGCCTACACGGGTGATTATGCCGGGATGAGTGCCATCTCCACATCCGATGATTTCCAGTTCAATGCAGATGGTACATATACCAGTGCATACCGTGCCGCCAATTCCAGTTCCGGCAATACCCGTTTCAGTGCGATTGATTATAAAGGAAAGTTCACCAGTACAGACTGGACCATCAGTGCCGGTAACCGGTACCAGGGAAAAACCACATTATTCAGGGCCCAGCTGATTGCAGTCAGGAATGGCTACCTGCTATATATGGAAGACAGTGAGAATCCATCAATGAATTATACCCTGATAAAAGTTAAATAGTCAACCCATAAACCGGATTCAATGAAAAAAGGGATCTTATTAGCGCTGACCATTTGCCTGGCGGTAACCAGTTTGATTGCACAGCCGGCACCGGATGAGGAGAAAATAAAAAAAGCCGTTGTTCTGCTGAAAAAAATGACCAGTAATCCTGACCAGGCAATGTCATTGTACCAGGAGCTTGAAGCCATGAAGCTGAGCAAAGCGGAACGGAAAGAAGCAGAAAACAGGATGCAGCAGCAGTTGATGCAAAATGCGGGCATACCGGAGGAGATGCAGAAAAAAGTAACGGGCAAAATGACAAAAGAGGAAACGGAAGCCATGAAAAAGGAAATGACCGCTAAACAGGCCGCGTCGGTTTCCGGAATAACCGGGATTAGCGAATCTGAAGTAAAAAAGCGGATCGATGATTTCAACCGGACAATACCAGCCTTAGACCAATCACGTATCAATGCGTTGCCCGGGAAAATACTGACCCAGGCAGAAGTCAGAGATCTGCTGGCCGCATTTCAAAAAAACACACTACAGTATTTACCGGCGGCAGACCGTGAAAAAGCGGATGAAATCTACAATAAACTGAAAGCCGCCGGCAGCGGTTCAATGCTTACCGGCAATGTGGCAAACGGACTCTGGTTCTCGGATCTGAACTATACAAGTCTGTGGCTGATGAGCAGGGCCTGCCTGGATGATCCGGGGAATATCAATAACCTGAACAATTATGCGGCCTATCTCACGATGTATGGAGCCGAAGAAATCGCGTTACCCGTTTTACAATACCTGAACAAGCAAAACCCGGGTAGTGCCACCATCCTGAACAATATAGGTCAGGCCTGGTTTGGATTGGGTGAATTGAAGATGGCCTATAAATACCTGGACAGTTCAATTGCCAAATTTCCCAAAAACAGCCAGGCAAACCAGACCAAATCACTGATTGAAGAAGATAAAGGAAATAAAGAAGCGGCGATCGACGCGGCAAAAAAAAGCCTGGAGGAAGGCTGGAGCGATAGTAAAGAACAACGGTTGAAAAAACTGGGCTACCAACTGACCCCGGAAGATATACCGGTTCATATACCGGCTGATGGCATGGGATTGAATAAATTCAATTTCCCCTCCTTCCCGAAATCCTACCAGGAAGCAGTGACACTGGAAGCCGAATGGTCAAAATTTAAAAAAGCCTGTCTTGCATCAGCAGACAGGATCAGGCTAAAAATGGATTACCAGGCCAAACAGCAATACGCCGCAGATCATAAACGGACCATCATAGCCAATGGTCAGTATAAAAAATTACTTTCCCTTTATGGGGATGGTGATGGGGGCTGGACAAGGAAACGGGAGAAATTCAATAAGGAAATAGAAGCGGCTTATAAGGATATAGATGATATGAAGAAGACGGCTCACAATGCCATGGACCAACTGGAGAAAAAATACGAAGGCCAGTGCGGGGAAGGACTGCCGTGCCCGGCCAAAGAAATTTGCCAGGCTTACCGCAAAATAAATGACCAGTTTATAGCGGATGCAAATACCCGGTGGGAAGTGCTGATCAACAGCTATTTCCGGTTCCTGAGAAGTTATTATAATGCTGATGTTTATTTACAACAGTATATGATGGAATCCGGTGCCTTTGAAATGTATAAATCCGGCGTGCAGATACAATACCTGGAGGAAATGTCCCAGGTCAGTTTCCAATGGCTCGGTATTCTTACACCCGGCACATTCCCCAATGCCTGTGATGAGGATAAAAAAGACGGGCTCGCCCGGTTTAAAGGCCTGCCTGATTATGACGACATCCATTGCACTAAAATTGATACACTGACTATCCTTTCTACAAGGATGGAAACCCGATGCAATAAAATGACCACTACTTTTAAAATAGATGGTAAAATAACCGGGATCCCGGCCCTGAAGGATGTAAAACTGGAAATAGGCTTTACGGAAGACCTGAACAGGAAAAACCTGACGATTCTGCCAACAGAAAGACTCAGTACTACAATAGAAATCGGGGTAAAGGCCGGGGGAAAGGAATGGGAACTCGGTACTAATAAAGATGAGCTGAAGGTCGGGGTTAAAGCAGAAGTTGGTGCCATCATTGAAATCGACAAAAACGGGATCAGCGAAATCTGCATAAAAACAGGAGTCGGCGTAAATGCCGGCACTTCTGAAATACCGGTGGTTACCGGAGGTGAAAAGGGCGGCGGTTCCAGCAGTGTAAATCTGGTTGGTGGCGAAGTAAAATGGAGTGTGAAAGCCGGTCCGTCGCTGAAAGGCAAAAGTGTTTTTAAAGACATGAAAAATATAAAATACGGATCTCAATAATCATTACAATAAAGTAAAATGAAAAAGCTCCTGATTTTTCCGGTTATGTTCATTTTCCATTCACTGCTGGCACAGGTCAATTGTGCGACTACCGATATTAACAGTATTCCGGGAAAATGGACCTGGGAAAAAGATGGCACAGCTGCCCAATGGCAATATACCGAGCCGATACGGAAAGAAATACTACGGATCATGCCTAAACCAGTTGACGGCCTGGTTGGTGCCGGCAGCATAGCCTTCTGGGACCAGAATGCATTTTATGAAAGCGCCTCACCCAGGAGTTTTGAATTTTATTTTATTATAAAAAAATATGAATGCCTGAAAGGATACAACAAAATTCAGCCGGAAGGTGAGACAGGTTGCTGGATTTATTTCCTGGGCAATGATATTGAAGGAGTAAAGTTTCCTCTTGAAAATGCTGGTATAATGTACTCCGGGGAACTCGGCTCCAATCTGCTGGCATTGAATATAGAAATCAGGCAGGACGCCGCCGGCAACCAGCTCCTTTACACCAGCCGCAAGCCTGGCATTTTTATCCCTCATTGCTACTACTTTTCTGCAAGAAAAGGTCTGCCCCGGAGAAAAATCAGCAATCGGGAACTCTTCACCAGCTATAAATCAAACCATGAAAAATTAATTACTGAAAATATCCTGCGCTTTGAAAAAATGATTGTAGCTGATGAAAAAACCTATAACGCGTTGTCCCCAAAAGAGAAATCTGAGCAGCCCTACTGGCTGGTAAATGGTAAAAAGAACAAAGAAATACTGGCCGGGTTCCGGGCCGACAGGGAAAAAGTGCTGAACTGGTACAATGGTGTTTTAAAAAGAAAGGACCTGGATTCACTGGCCTATGTAAAGACTATTAATGAATCCCGTTTTGATCCGCAATCGCTGGAAGCCCCTGCAGGCTCCGGATTTAATGTCTGGGCCGAAAATCCCGCTTTTTTTGATCCGGGCAAACCAAAAGATGAACCGCAATGTCTGTCCCTGTATATACGAAGACAGGATTCGGAAAAGCCAAAGAAAGCATTTATGGACCTGTTTTTTAACCAGTTTAACCTGGATGTACTGGCAAAGCTGACAGGAGAACCGGTGAAAAAAAAGGGAGCGATCAACACACTCAATGCCTCTGCCACTGAAAGAAAAACGGCCACTATAAATGCACAGGCATCAACTGGTAATAAACTGATCCGTTTTGACAACTCAGTTGCTGGTGAATTCCCTGCCGGATGGGAAGGCGAACAGAATATTTCAGTTAAAAAGGTGGAAGGCATCAACCAGCTGGCCATTGATAAGAAAGGTTACTGGTTCCCCCGGCAGTATAACCAGGAAATTAAAGATAATTTTTCCCTGTCTTTTGATCTTGGCTGGGACAAAGCCATGCCCTACTATAACGGGCTGTTTACTGTCAGTTTTGGCCAGGTGCTGTATGATAACCCTTCAGAGAATTACCGCACCGACCTGAATCCTTCCTCATTATGGAGCCTGTACGACAGTTATGCCGGTAATTACAACCGCGTGGTTTGCTGGTTTGATGCCACAGGCAATAATGCCGGAACCCTCCAGGTAACCTCCTATCAGAATAACGAAATGCAGGTGGCTAATAAAAAAATAGCACTGCCCGGCTTTTTTGCCGACAAAAATAAACATACAATAACCCTGAAAAGGAAAGGCAATAACCTGCTGATATTAATTGACAATAACAAAGAAGGGGAAGTGGAAAATGCCTTTATTCCCACTGTCCGGTATAATTTATTTACGTTCAGCCGGTACAAAGGCAGCGATGATGCAACAGATGTTTACTATCTTAACAATATTAATACTTCCTATTAATGAGTAAAAAATCCCTGTTGTCTGTCCTGCTGGCCGTATGCAGCCTGCTTGTATTTGCCCAGCAACCGTTTAAATCTCCCGAAGGACTCTGGACCGGAACGTATGGGAATGACCAGAAAGATGCCCCTTATTATTTCGCCATGCGTTTTTATACAGATGGCAGGATGGAGATACTGAATCAGAACAGCGCCCTGCTTGGACAAGGGAGTTTTTCCTGGCAAGAGACAGTTTTGAAGATGGTGTATAAATACAACAATGATATCACCCAATATGAATGTATAGGAGGACTTGATGCCGCAGGTACCACGCTTACCGGCACCTGGCGCCGTATCGAAGATGCCGGAAGTAAACGCAGTTTCACACAAAGCGGACGATGGGTGCTGAGAAAACAATCCACCTTATCTGTTAACATACTTAAGAAAGACAGTGCCCGGATACAAACAATGATAAAAAATGTAAACCCCGCTGTTCTTTCAGCAGCCGCACTACAGTCCCTCCGTTTTTGTACAGAACTGCCATCAGCCAATAATCAGCCCCTGCCACCCCGGGCTGCATCCAATGCCACTACCTATATTAAAATAAATCCTGACGGCACGCTTTCTAATATAGGTGTTTCACGGCAGCCACTGGCCACCTATACTGAAAAAATGTGGGTACCTGGCGAAACCATTACCGTAGGCTTTGACATTTCAGGAGGCAGTATTGACCTGATCAATATGGTAAAGTACTATGCAAAAGAGTGGGAACTCTATGCCAATATAAAACTGGCCTTTCAGAATAGTAACAATGGTATGATACGTGCTGGTTTCAAACCTGGAGGTTCCTGGTCGAAGATTGGCCGTGACGCCCTGTTAGTCCCTGCCGGTCTAACGACTATGAATTTTGGCTGGCTGTCTTCCAGTGATGCCACATTAGCCCGCCAGGTTATCCTTCATGAATTCGGTCATGCCCTTGGCTTTTTACATGAACACCAGCGGATGGATGCGGTCATAGCCTGGGATAAAGAAAAAGTATATTCTTATTATGCACAACCACCCAATAGCTGGACCCGGGAGCAGGTTGACCAGCAGATCTTTCAGAAATACAGTACGGTTGGTACGAATTATTCAGCGTATGACAGGCTTTCCATTATGCAATACCCGGTGCCGGCTGAATTAACCACCAACGGGAGTCATATTGACTGGAATATGGAACTCTCCCCCACCGATAAACAATATGCCGCGTTATATTATCCATTCCCCACCCCGCCACCTACGGCCAGGGGAATACTTAAAACAGGAGATGATTGTGATGAAGTTTCTTTTACTGTGGAGTATGATGCGGTACAACGGGATAAGGTGGAAATCAGTTTTGACCTGGGTGCTTCAAACGGTACGGCCGTTACCTGGTGGAAACAAATCGCTATCCCACTCGTCAATAATGGCAATTACCCGCTGGAAATACAAAATCACTCACTCATTGCGGCAGAAAATAAAACCAGCACCTCAGTGCTCCTTTCCTTTAATCAGCTGGATAAAAACAGGGGGATTTCATTTGCAAAAGCGAAAGCACTGGGATTCCATACATCACTTGGATATAAGTGGAATGTATTGCCAGCGATCCAGGGTGGCTGCCGCATACGGCTGAGCTGGATAAAAGATAAATGCCCCTGAACAACCATAACCTTCAGGCAGTAAAACCAGGCGCAACAGCTGGTAACCTGGTCCGAAAAACCGGGCTTAGCCTGCCTTTACTTACCTTCGTGTTATGGACAAATTAAGCCGGTTAAGGATTGTATTCATGGGTACTCCTGAATTTGCCGTGGCCAGCCTGGATGCCCTGGTGAAAGCAGGTTGCCAGATTGTAGGGGTGGTGACTGCCCCTGACAAACCAGCCGGGCGTGGTATGCAACTACAGCAAAGTGCGGTAAAAAAATATGCGGTGGAGAACCAGATTAAAGTTTTGCAGCCTGAAAAACTGAAAGACCCGTTATTTATTGAAGATTTAAAAGCACTGAAAGCCGATCTACAGATCGTAGTGGCTTTCCGGATGTTGCCTGAAATTGTCTGGAATATGCCGGCCATGGGCTCTGTCAACCTGCATGGCAGCCTGCTGCCTCAATACCGGGGTGCGGCTCCTATCAACTGGGCCGTAATGAATGGTGAAGCGGAAACGGGGATTACTACCTTCAAACTGAAACACGAAATTGATACCGGTGATATCCTGTTGCAGGAATCCTTCCCGATCCGGGAAGAGGATACTGCAGGTACCGTGCATGACAAAATGAAAGACATCGGGGCCGGCTTGCTGGTAAAGACTGTAAAGGGACTTGCTGAAGGAACGCTGAAGGAAACACCACAGGCCGTTAATGCCAGTTTACTGAAACATGCCCCGAAAATCCATACAGAGACCTGCCGGATCAACTGGAGTAAATCGGTTGAAGAAATTTATAACCAGGTGCGCGGCCTCAGCCCTCATCCCGGCGCCTTTACGATGCTGAATGAAAAAATGCTGAAAATTTACCGTTGCAAAAAGGAAATCGTTTTCCCTAACAGCACAGAAGGTGATTACGAGACCGACGGAAAAACCTTTCTGAAATTTGCCTGCGATGATGGCTATATTCACCTGCTGGAGATTCAGCTGGAGGGAAAAAAGAAAATGGAAATCACTGAATTCCTGCGCGGTTACCGCTTTTCCTAAAATAAACATCTATGAATACCCGGATAATTTTTATCCTGCTGATACTGGCCTGCTGCCATTCTGCTGGCGCACAAAAAGAAACAAAATGGAAGCAGTTGTTTAATGGCCGGAATCTTAAAGGCTGGAAACCGAAAATATCGGGCTATGAGCTGGGGGATAATTTCGGAAATACATTCCGGGTCAGGGACGGGAAAATAGTGGTTTCATACGACCAGTATGACAGCTTTTCAAACCGGTTTGGCCATTTATTTTATAAGAAAGCTTATTCCCATTACCTGCTGGCGGTTGAATACCGCTTCACCGGCTCACAGGTAAAAGGGGGCGCCAGCTGGGCCTATAAAAACAGTGGTGTGATGCTGCATTGCCAGTCCCCCGGATCAATGACAAAGAACCAGGATTTCCCGATCTCCCTGGAAGACCAGTTCCTGGGTGGAGATTCAACCGGTATTCGTCCTACCTGCAACCTTTGTACCCCTGGCACCGAAGTGATTATCCATGGCAAACAACCGGCTGAACACTGTATCAAATCCTCCTCCCCTACTTACCGGAACGAAGAATGGGTCAGGGCTGAAGTGCTGGTGCTCGGCGATTCAGTTATAAAACATATTGTAAATGGAGACACCGTGCTGGTATATGAAAAACCAAGTATCGGCGGAGGGGTGGTAAATAATTATGACCCGGCTGCCAAACCCGATGGCCGGGCATTGGTGAGCGGATTTATCGCCTTACAAAGTGAAAGTTCCCCGATTGAATTCCGGAAAGTGGAGATCATTGATCTCAGCAAAAAATACAGGAAGCAAAAAATCAGTAAGTAATCTTTACAATAAACTTTTCCTGATCGGTGATCGCCAGCTTGGCTGCGGCGGCATTGCTGATGCGGATATTGTACCCCTCATTCTGACGGATCCCATTCATTTCTCCCAGTACCTTGGCATATATCACCCGGGTGTTTGACGGGTTGCTGATCTTTATTATGGTACCGGGTGACACCCCGTCAATAAGCATATAATATTTTTCATCCTGCCATCCACTGGCCGTTTTGAAAATGCCCGCAGTAACGGTCTCATCTTTTGACACGGGGCTCTTCCTGACCTGCTGCTCAAAAGAATATTTAAAATAGCCCTGCTCATTAGCGGACATATTTTCAGTTGCGGTAACAAGTGGTTTCTCTTCTTTCCTTTCAGGCTGTTTAATCACCTCAGGTTGTTTGACCACTGGCTGGATTACCGGTTTCTCAGGTTGAATAACGGGCTCCTTTTTTTCTTCCACCACTACCGGCGGTGTTACGACCTTTTCTGTCTTCTCTTCTGCCGCTTCAACCGGTTTGGTCTTAATGGTCACTGATGGCATTTCCTTACTCAGTAAAAAACCAATGATCAGCTTACTGTCTTTTTTCACCTGGTCTCCGGAAACGCTGTTCCATGATTTAAGGCTGGAAACAGCTACATTATTATTCTCCTTACTCACAGCGGAAAGCGTGCTGGCCACCGCGGGTTTATAATACACCGGGGTCCCGCTATTTCCTTTCTGGGTAAAATTGGTATCGGTCAACGGAATCCGTAACCGCTGATCTATCTGAAGGCCTTTATTGATATCAATTTTATTAAAGGCAGCCAGGTGACGGGGATGAACATTGTACAGGCGGCCGATCGAGAAAAAACTTTCTTTTGGCATTACTTTATGCTCCAGGCAGAGTTCTTTCTCCGAAGTCTTTACATATAGTTCTGCTTTTTGTGCCAGAACCTGAAAATAGAAAAATAATATGAACAGGAAAGAGAAAATGCCTTTCTTCATGCCGACAGGATTTGGAGACAAAGATGCAGATTTTTTAGCGTTTCCGGGCTAAATATCCCTCAGGATACGGAGTTCCTTCGGGTAATAATTATTGACCCGGCCGGGTAAAATATTCAGCCAGCCCAGTGTTTTCCCCGTATAACAGGCCAGGGCCCATCCGGGACTTTCACCCGCCAGCCTTATTTCCTTTCGTTGCAGATAACGAATGGCCTCCTCCAGGGGCAACTCAATACGTCGTAACGAAGGCAGCACTAAGCCGCTAATGGCCAGGGCATGATCCGGTACCAGTTTGTCACGCATCAGTTCTCCGGCCTTTACTCCTGAATATTGTACCCGCATTTTTTCCAACAGGAAACTGTATTCATTGAACTGATCATCCGGCCAGGCATATACCGTTTGCAGGTGTTTAATCAGCGTCTTCCCTGATATATTCATCCACTTCGCAGTCATTTCTTTTTCAGCACGACTGGCCATATCCGGCTGCTTCCTGGTTTTTATCCTGACTTCTACCTCCCTGCTTGTTTTCCTGAAACAAGCCAGGAAAAAACCCTCTCCTCTTACCTTATCCGGCCAGAATCGATACCCTTTTTTCCCCCCGGCAGATTCGGTTTCAAGTATCCCCCATTCGGGGGCCACAGTCAATGCACAATTTTCGGCGCCAAGTTCCTGGCATATCCAGTCCATGATATCCTCATCTTCTTCCCTGGAATAAGAACAGGTGGAATAAACCAGCAACCCATCTTCCTTTAAAGCGGGCCAGCAATCGGCCAGGATCCGTTGCTGTCGTTGCGAACAGAGTTGTACATTATTCAGGCTCCATTCCCCAATGGCATCCGGATCGCGGCGGAATAAACCGCTACCGCTGCAAGGGGCATCCACCACTACCAGGTCAAAAAAAGATTCAAGAACAGCAAAATCTTCAGGGTCATTATTCGTGACCACCACATTAGCCGATCCCCATTTTATAATATTGTCTTTCAGTACAGCAGCCCTGGATCGGATAACCTCATTGCTGACCAGCAAACTATTGCCAGGCAGCAGGGATTGAAGATGGGTGGATTTCCCACCTGGGGCAGCACAAAGGTCAAGCGCTTTGATTGGATGATTCTCCGTGCACAATTGACGGATGGCCTGTTCCAGGAACATGGAAGATGCTTCCTGGACATAGTATACCCCGGCATGAAACAAGGGATCAAAAGTAAAAGAGGGACGTGCATCAAGATAATACCCCGTACTGGTCCAGGGTATCCGTTCTGCCGCGGTCGAAAATCCTGACGGCCATTCAATCATCGTCTTAGCTGGATTCAGCCGTACAGATGTAACCTGTTCACCGGATTGATGAACCTGTTCAAAAGTTTCCTGCCTGAAGCCGGTGATCCCTTTTATTGATTCCAGAAATTCCTGAGGTAACGACACGCGGCAAAACTAGGGACAATAAACTTATTTGAGCAACTCTGACGCTGTCTTTATGCTTTCTGTATAGGCTTTTAATGTGGCAGCCATCCGTTCAATATTTTCCTGTGCCTCTTTCCAGAAACGCTGTTCAACCGCTTCGCGTATACCCGGCAGGGTTTTCACCCCATACCCGGTATAATAACCCGGGGCGTAGATCTGGTGACGGTACCAGGGACGGCGGGGCAATCCATCCGGTTGTAACAAACTTCGTTCTGTTTTATAAAGAATCTTATTGAGTGCGGCTTGCTTTTCACCAGGAAGTCCGGTTGCCTTGCTGTATAACTGCTGGAATTCATCACTCGCTGTTTTAAGCTGGGCCAGTACATTTTCCAGGCTGCTCCAGTTCAGGTAAGGAACGGGATCTCTTACCGGGGGTGCAGCATATATTTTTCCGGGATCCCTGGCCAGTTCAAACAGTTTATCTTTTCGCATTCGGGTTTCCTCTTCGGTTTCGGCCCTGGTTTTTTCCAGCTGTGCTTTTATTTCTGTACTGTAATCATTAATGGTATTGTAAAAACTTTTAAAATCAACCGGCAATACATCGGCATTGGCCAGCCGCAGCAGGGTCCTCCCACTGGTTTTGGATAATGCAACCCCATATTTAAACCCGGGATCTATAAAACGGGTGAAGAAATCATACGAATCATAGGTGGAATGATACTGATCGCCTTCACTCTCCCCACCATATCCCATATTAAAAGACGATATTCCTAAATGTTGCAGGAATCCGCCCCAGTCACTGCCGGCCCCAAGCGCACTCAGTTTCATATTCCTGTTTCCCATCAGTTTTCCCCTGCCGCTTTTTTCAGCATTGACCACGGACTGCGCATATTTTCTTTCCTTAATGGACACCCCGGTTTCCGGATCAATCACCTGGTCCATTATTTCGTTGAAGAAGGGTTCATAAATATGCGATCCTCCTGCATTAATAAACCCACGGCCATTACCGTCCGTGTTTATATAAGCTACTGCTTTTTCACGGAGTTCCTGCTGATGGTCTTCCGTCCATTCGGTGGAACCCAGCAAGGCCGGTTCTTCCCCATCCCAGGCACAGAACACCAATGTGCGTTTTAACTGCAGGCCATTTTTAACCAGTTCCCCGATCACCCTGGCAGCATCCATCTCTGCCACCATACCACTGATGGGATCTGCAGCTCCGTTCACCCAGCCATCGTGGTGATTCCCGGCGATAATCCATTCATCCGGGTATTGCTTTCCGGGCATTCTGGCAATGACATTATAAAGCGGTTTGATATCCCAGTTAAAGGCCAGCTTCAGGTGCACTTTTGCCTGTGAAGGACCTGTATGATAAGTAATGGGCAATGCGCCTCTCCAGGCTGCCGGTACCACTTCGCCTTTTAATGATTGCAGCAAGGGTAAGGCATCTTCCCAGGAAATAGGAAGTACGGGTATTTTCATGATCGTAACGGCTTCGCTCCGGTCCAGCCGCTTTGCCTCTTTTGTAGCCCCGATATCCGGTGTCAGCGGATCACCCGGGTATACTGGCATATCCATTACAGACCCTCTCTGCACGCCGTCTTTCGGGCGATAACCACCTTCCGGGTAAGTATCCCCGATGGCATACCCGTCGTCCCCGGGATCAGAATAGATAAGACAACCAATCGCTCCATGTTCAGCCGCCACTTTGGGTTTGATTCCCCTCCATGAGCCACCATATTTAGCAATAACAATTTTTCCCTTTACATCTATTCCCCTTCTTTCCAGCTCTTCATAATCGGCCGGCACTCCCCGGTTTACAAAAACCAGTTCTGCGGTTACATCTCCGTCAGCCGAATAAGCATTATAGGGCAGCAATTGCTCGCTTACCTGGCCAGAGGTTTTATCAGCCGCCAATACCTGCTCCTGCATCCTGGCTTTATAATTTTTATTACCAACTATTTCCAACTGACGGAATTTGGGTGTGGGAAATAACACCTGGTATTCTTCAATACTGGCCTGGTATCCCCAGCTGCGAAAGAGGTTGGCCATATATTCCGCATTGGCTTTCCCTTGCGGACTACCCACGTGGTGCGGATGTGAGGTGAGGAATTTCATCCAGGCATCCTGGCTGGAAGCGCTCAGCAGTGTATCAAATTTTTTCTCCCATTCCAGCTGACGGCCGGCATTGGGTGCCGAAAAACCCATAACCTGCTGGGCTCCTGCCTGCAGGGTGAATACAGCTGCCAGTAAAAATACACTTGCTTTATACATACGATTGGTTTTTATAAAGAGGGTGAATGAAAGACGCGGGTGAACGTTTTCCTAAAATAAAGAATATCCGGTTATGACCGGCCTGAAAACAAAAAACATTTTCCCCGGTTTAGGAAGAAAATGTTTTTTGAACCGGAAACAGTCCGGATTATAAATTTTTAATTTCAGCGATCAGGTCCTGCAATACTTTTTTGGCATCCCCGAATAACATGGAGGTTTTGGGGCGGAAGAAAAGATCGTTCTCAATTCCGGCATAACCAGGCTTCATACTCCGTTTGTTTACAATCACATTTTTGGCCAGCTCCACATCCAGGATCGGCATGCCGTAAATCGGTGAGGAAGGATCTGTTTTAGCCGCCGGGTTTACCACGTCGTTCGCCCCCAGGATCAGCACCACATCCGTATTGGCAAATTCATCATTGGCATGCTCCATTTCCTGCAATTTATCATAAGGCACATCCGCCTCGGCCAGCAACACGTTCATGTGACCAGGCATACGGCCGGCCACCGGGTGAATCGCATATTTCACTTCCACACCTTTACCTTCCAGTAATTTCTCCAGTTCATGACAGGCATGCTGCGCCTGGGCCACCGCCAGGCCATACCCCGGAACGATATATACTTTACTGGCGTAAGCCATCACCACCGCTGTATCACTCAATGAAATTTCTTTTACAGTGCCTTGTTGTTTGGATCCTGCAGGACCTGACTCTTTATGTCCGCCGCCAAATGAACCAATCAATACATTGGTGAGGGAGCGGTTCATGGCTTTACACATCAGGATGGTCAGCAATGTTCCGGCTGCACCTACAAGTATACCACCTGTCAGCATCACTTTATTATCATAGAGGAAACCACCGCAGGCTGCAGCCACACCGGTAAATGAGTTCAGCAGGGAGATCACCACCGGCATATCGGCCCCGCCGATCGGCATTACAAAAAACACCCCGTACAAGATGGCCATGGCGAAAATGACATAGAAGATCACTCCTGCGTTTACAGGTGTCCAGCCAATCAGGTATACCGCCAGGGATACTATCACCAGTAACAAGGCAATATTCAGCAGGTGCTGGCCGGGGAAAACAATATCCTTGATCTTTCCATTCAGTTTACCCCAGGCAATCATACTTCCGGCAAATGAAACTGAACCAATAATCAACCCCAGTAAAATAATGATCAGTGTCGGCACATGAGAAGAAAGATCTCCATTGGCGGAATGCACCAGGTGATTGAATTCAACAATACTGATCAGGGCCGCACAGGCACCACCCATTCCATTAAACATACTCACCATTTCGGGCATGGCGGTCATCTTTACTTTTTTAGCGGCCAGTGTACCAACTATGGCACCAATGGCAATACCGCCAAAGATCCATCCATAATTCCCCAGCTTAGCTCCGTTATTCTCATATAAAAAAATAGTCCCGAATATAGCAATGGTCATGCCGGCCGCGGCTATCAGGTTTCCTTTGCGGGCTGTAGCCGGATTTGAGAGCATTTTTAAACCCAGGATAAAGGTGACCGATGCGATCAGGTAGCAAAAGGTCAGAATACTCAGTTCCATTTTAATTCATTTAAATATTGTCTTACTGTGATACAGCTATACAGGATGGTCAGCCCCCGTATTTGCAGCTTATCCGTTTTTCTTTTTCTTTTTAAACATCTCCAGCATCCTGTCGGTTACCACAAATCCACCCACCACATTCAGGGTTCCCAGGATGACACCCAGGAATCCAAGTCCAAGGGCCAGGTAATTATCGGCTTCGGCTTTCCCCATAACTATAATGGCCCCGATGATCACCACCCCGTGTATCGCATTAGCCCCACTCATTAACGGGGTGTGCAATACACTGGGCACGTGCCCGATAACTTCTATCCCGACAAAAATCATCAGGATGACGATGTAAATAATCTGTTGATTGGCTGTGATCCAGCTTAATATTGAATCCATACGTTTATTTTATTCTTTCGTGTGAAATTTGTCCGTTATGCGTAATGCAGCTTCCTTTTACCAGGTCATCCTCCCAGTTCAGGTTAATGGTCCCTTCCTTTGTAATGATCAGTTGCAGGAAATTCAGCACATTCTTGCCATATAATTTACTGGCATCAGATGGCATCGTGGATTGCAGGGAAGAGTTACCGATGATGGTCACACCATGATGTACCACTGTTTCATTATTCTTTGTCAGGGGTGTATTTCCCCCGGTGGCAGCTGCCAGGTCAATGATCACTGAACCATTCCGCATACTGTTGATCATTTCTTCAGTAATCAGTATAGGCGCTTTCTTACCGGGTATCTGCGCGGTGGTAATAATGATGTCAGCTTTGGCTGCACATTCCGCAATCCTGGCTTTCTGGCGCGCCATAAAATCTTCAGATTGTTCCACCGCATAACCACCGGCCTTACTGGCATCAGCCGCCCCTTCCACTTCGATGAATTTTGCCCCCAGGCTCATCACTTCTTCTTTCACTGCCGGCCTGGTATCAAAAACTTCCACGACAGCCCCTAATCTCCGGGAAGTGGCAATAGCCTGCAGACCGGCCACGCCGGCTCCAAGGATCAGCATTTTAGCAGGAGCAATACTGCCGGCAGCGGTCATGAACATCGGGAAATAACGGCCATAACTGTTCGCCGCAGTAAGCACGGCTTTGTACCCGGCAATATTTGCCTGTGAACTCAGTACATCCATGGCCTGTGCCCTCGTGGTACGGGGAAGCATATCCAGCGAAAATGTAGTCAGCCCGGCAGCAGCCCAGGTTTTCATCTGTTCAATATTGAACAAAGGCTGGAATACACCAATGATTACTTTACCGGAAAGTCCGGCCATTTCCTCAGCAGCCGGCTGATAGATCGTGAGCAGCAGGTCTGCTGATTTTAAAACCTCCGTGCGGCTTTTGATCACAGCCCCGGCTTTTTCATAATCCGCATCACTGCAGAAAGCACGGGCACCGGCCCCGGTTTCTGTAATAACTGTAATTCCTTTTTTGGTAAGTGTAGCCACTGCTTCTGCCAACAGGGAGACTCTGGTTTCGTGGGCAGGTTCTTTCAATAAACCGATCGTCATAAGTAGATCTTATTAAGCGAGAAAATTGAATTTTCTATGCGTGAAGATATTGAATTTCCCCCGAGAGAAAGAGTCAAAAGCCTTGATTTTCTTCACCTTCAGGCATGTTGTTCGTCAGTCAGAACCTGATCTCAAACTGTTGTTTTTCCCTGAATTCTTTCCGGAAAACCACGATTCCAATAAAAAACAGATCGATTGAGCAGCGCACAGCCGGATGTTGCTGTATCTCTTTCCAGGCCTTTTCCATTTCCGCACTCCAATGTATATCGTCAAATATTAAAATGCTGTCATTTGAGCAATGTGGCAGGAGCTGCGCAAAATACCGCAGGGTGGGTTCCATCCGGTGATTCCCATCGATAAAAACAAAATCGACCGTACCCAGGTGCTCCAGTAAAGCAGGAAGGGTCTGATCGAAATTGCCTTCCACCAGCTCAATATTACTCAGCCCGTTTTGAAAAAAATTATCCCCGGCTGTTTTTGCAATTTCACTGGCCCCTTCCAGGGTGATCATCCTGGCAGCGGGATTGGCCAGGGCCAGATAAGTACTGGTAATTCCAAGGGAAGTGCCAAGCTCAAGTATCAGTCCGGGTTTGTAATACTGAACCATCCGGTATAATAACCGGGCATACTTAGGTGGCTTTGCAGCCTGCCTGGCAATGGAAGAAACCGATCGTTTTTTATAGGGTTGGTAAACCGATCCCGCGCCAAAATCCTCGACCTCCAGTACCCGTTTATCATTGGTCAGTTTTTCCCGCAACGTTTCTGCAATCCGGTAGCCTTGATATTTCGTGGTGTCATTCAGCACTTTTTTAATGAAGTCAAAAACAAACGGGGAATGCATTCCATGCCCCCTGCCATTGGCGGCGCGGAAATAATACCGTAAATACCTGAGAGCTGATTGAGGAAGACTGTACATGGCAGAATTATTGACGGGCTAACCTACCCTTTCCCACAACTGGAAGGAATAATTGAAAGCATTTTTTGCATCTGCTTCATGATTCCGCTGGCTGATCAGTTGCCAGTGCTTACCGTCAATTTCAGGGAAATAGGTATCGGCCACCGGGCTGGCATCCACCCTGGTCATATAGATCCGTTTAGCTTTATCGAAATACGCTTTATAGATTTCGCCCCCGCCTATCACCATAACCTCATTGGCATCTGTTTGACCGGCTATAAATACCGCGTCTTCCAGGGATTGTACCACCACCGTGTTGTCCGCACTCCAGCCTGCCTGGCGGGTGATCACAATATTCTTTCTCCCAGGTAAGGCTTTCCCTAATGATTCGAAGGTTTTTCTACCCATGATCACCGGCATCCCCCAGGTAACATTTTTAAAATGCTTCATATCATTGGGCAGGTGCCAGGGCATAGCGCCTTCTTTGCCGATGGCATTATTGGTGGCAGCCGCAACAACAAGGGAAATGATCATTTAAGTTTATTCGTTTAGTTGTTTAGTCGTTTAACTGTTTGGAAGGTTTTCTGGCAGAATAATCCTAAACAGCAACCGGCGCTTTGATCCCCGGATGTGACTGATAATTTTCCAGGGTGAAATCCTCAAAACGGAAACCGAAAATGTCTTTTACATCGGGGTTGAGCTTCATCTGCGGCAATGGGAAGGGTGTTCTGCTCAGTTGCAGCTTTACCTGTTCCATATGATTATTATAAATATGCACATCCCCGAAAGTATGAACAAAATCACCGGGCTGCAGGTCACAGACCTGGGCTACCATCAGCGTAAGCAATGCATAGGAAGCGATATTAAAGGGAACACCCAGGAACACATCCGCACTCCGCTGGTATAACTGGCAGCTGAGTTTACCATCGGCTACATAAAACTGAAACATGGTATGACAGGGCATCAGTGCCATTTCCGGAAGGTCAGCCACATTCCAGGCATTGATGATCAGGCGGCGGCTGTCGGGGTTCTTTCTGATCTGGGCAATTAACTCCGATACCTGGTCGATCACTTTACCATCCTTGCCTTCCCAGCTTCTCCATTGCTTCCCATAAACAGGGCCTAGCTCACCGTTTTCATCTGCCCATTCATTCCAGATAGACACCCCGTTTTCCTTAAGGTAGGCAATATTGGTTTCTCCGCGGAGAAACCAGAGTAATTCATAGATAATACTCTTGAGATGTACTTTCTTGGTGGTTACCAGGGGAAATCCTTTTTGCAGATCAAACCGTAACTGGTAGCCAAATACACTTCGGGTACCGGTACCGGTCCGGTCCGTTTTGTCGGTCCCATTGTCCAGTATATGCTGTAATAATTGCTGATAGGATAGCATGCCTGCAAGTTAGGAATATTGCAGCATGCAGCAGGGGGCCTTCTATACCGTGGGGAGAACCTGTGAATTGATTATCAATAAGGGAACAGAGTTACCCATTCCGGAGATTAAGCCGGATACAATACATCCCCTGATTAAGGTCATTAAAAATACAAGGGAAAGCGGTTAGCTTTAGTTTATGCAAAACCCAAGGCGACTATATAAAGAATTGGGGAACCTGTTTTATGCCATTGCCGCGGCGGATAAAAAAATCAGGCCTGAAGAACGAAAAACCCTGCATGATGAAATTCTTTTTGCCTGGAAGAACCACGAAAACAGCATCGATCGTTTTGGATCAGACCGTGCTTACCTGATCGAATTTGAATTTGAAACCCTCGAAGATGAATTGGTGACAGCCGAATACGCTTTCAGTCTTTTCGAAAGATATTTCAGGGATAACGAAAAAGAAATTGACTCCGCGTGCCGGGTAAAAATATTCAACAGTGCCAGGCATATTGCAGAAAGTGTCCGTAAGATTAACCATGAGGAACTGAACTACCTGGTCCGCCTGAAAGAAATGATGAAACTCTGATCAGAGTTTACGCCTTTTCAGTTCGCGGGTGATCAGTCCCAGTTCACGGCCGGTCTGTCCCTTCACGGACGTATTCTCCTGCGCCCGGCGCATCAGGTAAGGAATCACATCTTTAATCGGGCCAAATGGCAGGTATTTACTGACACTGCACCCGGCGTGGGCCAGGTTAAAAGTGATATTATCACTCATGCCGTACAACTGGCTCCAGTGTACATGGGGATGTTCCAGTGGTAATCCTTTTTCTTTTAATAACTGCGCTGCATAAAAATTGCTGTATTCATTATGCGAAGCCACCACCAGGGCCACCCGGTCTATATGGTCGATACAGAATTTCACCCCGGCATTAAAATCACGGTCCGTGCTTTCTTTATCCGGCTGAATTGGGGAGGGATACCCTTTTTCAATGGCCCGTCTGCGTTCTCTTTCCATATATGCCCCACGGACCAGCTTGGAACCCAGTATAAAATTTTTGGCCACCGCTGCTTCGTAACTGTCTTCCAGGAATTTTATCCGGTCATGCCGGTAATGCTGCAGGGTGTTATAGACGATTGGTTTTTCTTTATTGTATTTTTCCATCATCAGGATAGTGAGCATATCCACCGGATCCTGTATCCAGGTTTCCTCCGCATCAATGGACACGCCGATCGATTTGGCCGCTGCGGCTTCACAAACCCTGTTTACCCGCTGGTGTATACGATCCCACTCCGACCTTTCCTCCGGTGCCAGGTCATACAAAGCCTTTTCGAAGCGCTTATTCAGACTTCCTTCACCGGCCTTCATCAGGGAGTCTATTTTCTCCAGTAAGTCCTGGCGGGCAAAACCAGTCACTTTTACACTCATAAAAGGAATATTCGGCTGGGTGGCCGCATAGTCAATCACTTTGATGAACATATCACTGGCCTGGTCAAAATTGGCTTCCCCCTCCTTCCCTTCCACCCCATAATCCAGGATGATCTTTACATTATACTTAGCCAGCATCCTGGCCACATCTGCTGTTTGTTCCAGTGATTCACCTCCACAAAACTGGGAGAAAATGGTATTCCGGATGACCCCTTTTACAGGAAGTCCGATGCGGATAGCCCAGGGAGCCAGGCGGGTACCAATCTTTACCAGCCAGGGTTTCCCCATCATGGTGAACAGGAAATTGGCTTTTTTTAAATCCCTATCGGATTTGTATTCAAAGGCAAACTCGGTGTTGTCAAATGATATTTCGGGGTATTTGTTATCCATAAAACGAAGATAAGTGCCCACAAAATTAATCCAAAGCCCCTTACTAACATTTATGAGTTTTATCAGATGGCCTGATGATTAAAAGGCTGAAGCACCATTTCGCTGACCACCCCGCTCCGGGGCTGCTGGCAGAGAAACCAGATGGAACGGGCCGCTTCCTCCACCAGGATCATTTTATCCCGCTGCACCCGCAGATCGATCTGGTCCCAGAATGGAGAATCCACCCCACCTAAAAACAGGTTGGTGATCCGGATCTCAGTCCGCTTCAGTTCCTCCCGGATACTCTGCATCATACCGTTAAGTCCGTACTTACTGGCGGTGTAAGCGGCAGCACCTGCCATGGGCACTTTTCCCAATACCCCGGGGATGTTTATGATCAGGCCTCTTTTTGCTTCCTTCATGCCAGGCAAAAACGCCTTCATCAGCAGGAAGGGGGCCACCAGGTTGGCCTGCAGGGTGGTCATAAAATCCTCCACCGACAGGGTTTCCATCGGCTTGATGATCCCCACCCCCGCAGCATTCACCAGGATATCCATTCCCGGAAAAACGGAATAATACCGCTCCTTCAATAATTCAACCTCTTTTGCTGAACTCAGATCGGCAGCAACGTACCGGTCAGCTGGTAATTGCAATTCATCCCGGAGGGCTTTCAGCCGCATTTCATTACGACCGGTGATAAACAGTTGCGCCCCGCCCGCTTGTAGCAACCGGGTGGTGGCAGCTCCTATTCCTCCGGTAGCACCGGTTACCAATACAGATTTCCCTTTCAGTGATTCCATATAAACAGTTTACCAGACAACAATTACAAATGCCATTTGTTCTTCACGGAGATGACAGGTGTCAGTTTAATATTTCCCCTTCCGTTTCGCCATAAAGCATAAACTGATAATTATGTATTGGCGCTACAGCCTGATTGACTGCCCTATTACTCCCTATATTTGTAAAAAACAGAACCATGGATGCAAGAAAAGCGGCAGACAGCCTTACGATCATGACTGAAATCGTACTTCCCAACGATACAAACGTTTTCGGGAATCTCATGGGCGGGCGCCTGATGTACTGGATGGATATCGCCGCAGCGCTGGCCTCTCAAAAACATTGTAATGCACCTGTAGTAACGGCTTCAGTGGATAATATATCGTTTGAAAATCCGATCAAACTCGGCAATGCTGTACATATAGAAGCTAAAGTTACCCGGGCCTTTAACAGCTCGATGGAGATACATATGAAAGTCTGGGGTGAGGATATGACCCAGCAATTCCGGTATAAAAGCAATGAGGCGTATTACACGTTTGTGGCCCTTGACCCCAACCGAAAGCCCAGGCCTGTCCCCCCCGTTATTGCAGAAACAGAAGAGGAAAAGAAATTATTTGATGGTGCATTGCGGAGGCGGCAATTACGGCTGATCCTGGGTGGTAAAATGAAACCGGATGATGCGGTGGAATTAAAGGCCTTTTTCATGAAGGACTGATCACTTGTCCGTAGACTGCCAGTGGTGTTTCCCCATCATCATGTATTTCTTACTTTGTTCAATGGCATCCATTAACTGGGCTAATATAACTTCAGTCGGGGCTTCATAGTCAATATCCAGCGGGGCCTTGAACGTTACGGACAGTTGTGATCCTTTTTTCTTAAACTTCAGTCCTTTCTTATTGAAGGCTCTCCAGAATCCGCTGATCACAACGGGGATCACGATTGGCTTAACCTGTTTTATAATTAGTGCGGTACCCTTTCTTCCCGGTGCAAATGGTTTTGTAGTGCCTTGCGGAAAGGTAATAACCCAGTTCTGCTCCAGTGCACGGGTAATCTTCCGGGTATCAGAAGGATCGAGACCTCTTCTTACTTCCTTGCCTTCTGCCCGCCATGTTCTTTTTACGGTCAGCCCCCCGGCCAGTAAAAACAAGCGGCTGATCAGGCTCCCTTTCATGGTCTCTTCAGCAGCCACATAATTGACCCTGGTAAACGGATTCAGCAGGTAATACGGCACACCCAGCCGGTTCATCTTCCCCCATTTTACAGCACAGAAAATCTGGAGGAAAGTAATCACATCCGCGAAATAGGTCTGGTGATTACTGACAAAAAGGACTTTCTCCCGGGGAAGGTTTTTCAGGTGTTCAGTCCCTGATATTTTAAGTTTATTGATTATTGCCAGTCCGGGATAGGAAACAGCCCCTACAATTAAATAGACCAGTTTCCTGACCGGGTTAAAATGTTTCAGACGGTTAAGCATATCAGCCATGTGTCAGTGTTGGTAAACCTTTCACCGCTGAAATTAAGAAAATGTGGAGAAACAAAAAGAAATTGTAGAGATATTCCCGGCTGATCATGATCTATTTGGTGACTTTGGAAGTAGTCACTTCATTGGTCATCAGGTCAGCAATCCGGACAAAATAGACCCCGTGGGATAACCGGGAGGCCCCGGTAACAGACAACTGGTTCATACCACGGTTTACAATGAACTGTTGTTGCACCGCCTTACTGCCACTCATATCATATACTTCTACCGACACAGATGAAGCAGCAGCCGCATTATAAGAAATATTGAGGGACGTGGTAAAAGGATTGGGCCATACACTAAAACCGGATGATTTGTACAAACGTACCGGTACAACATTTGAATACGCAAAGTTGCCGTTGTTATCTTCTGCTTTTACCCGGTAATAAAGTACCTGGCTGGTAATCCCCTGAATATCATCCATGGCATTATACTCGGTAAGAATATTCAACGGACCTGCAGGAGGAAGCGCAACAAGATCTTTGAATGAACGGCCATCAGTACTCCGTTGCGTGATAAATTTTTCTGTGTTCATTTCATTTTCAGCCAGCCATTTCAGGGAAACAGTATTCTCTTTAAGTGTAATGGTCAGTGAAAAATTATGAAGGGGCAATATACCGCCGCCCGTATCCACTTTAAAGAAAGCCTGTTGCTGGCAGATGGCGGCAGAAAGATCCCGGGAAATATGGCGGGTGGAAGAATTAATATTCAGCCCGGCTGCCTGTAAGTTCAGCGCGGCAATAACAGCTATAACCAATAGAATAAAATGATGGCGGATGAAGTGAGACCGGACAGGATACATCCTGGGAATAAGAATGTTCATAATCTTAAATTTGGTACGGTGTGCTCTCCAGGACAAAGGATGCTTAAAAACCCATTTCAGTAAGTATGAACCGGCTGAAATGTATTAATCGGCATTTTCAAAAAAGATGGTAGGACAAAGAAAATACCCTCCTGCGTAAAATGCAAGTTTGGACGGCAGTATTTTCATAGTAATTATACGAAAATGAGTGTTTTACCTCAAAAAAATGGCCGTCTTTTAAAAAAAGACGGCCATTAATTGTATAGTAAGGAATTTTACTTATTCAGGTTTTGCATCTGCAGCGCCTTCTTCAGTATTCCCTTCCATTTTCTTTTTCAGGTCAGCCAGCACGCCCAGGTCACCCAGGGTAGCTTTCTCAACCTTACTCTGGATGGTTTTCACGGCTTTCTTGGTT